>JAQBUE010000028.1 GCA_027624045.1 Acidobacteriota bacterium | reverse complement strand
CGCGCCGCTGGCCACCCCGCTGCTTCTCGCCGCCTGAAAACAGGGTATTCTGCCACAGGCTGCTAGCGCGAGGATGAGCAGATACGTGCGGATCAGCATCAATTTCATGCTACTACGAGCCGCACCACATCCCCTATCCGGGAAACCACTGAGACGGGCCAAGCCGGCCCTTTCTAGCTCTCGTGGCTTCGGACGAAAAATATGAAGTCAGTCGCGGCGGGGTTCCCGCCCCCCTGCCGCACGGCGGTCGCAATCTGCCCGCGGTGGTGGTGGCAGTGCATGAAGACGTGCACGAGAATGTCGAAGCGAGTGTTCTCGAATGACTCACCGCGCTGGTTCGCATAGGAGCACGGTTCTTCTGTGTCGTTGTCAGTCAGTTCGTCGAGGTACTGAGTGATCTCAGCCGCCAGCCGCTCGAAGCGCTCGGCGCACTCGCTAAACGTCAACTGCTCCCAGATAATGACTTTTGATGAATCCTGACGCCGCAGCCGCGTGAGCCAAGCTTGCTGCGCCCCCAGAATGTGACCGAATATGCGCAGCGAAAAGCCGCCGTCATCAACATCGCGTAGCGACTCCAGACTGAGCCCGTTGGCCCACTGATCGTAGCGATGCAGGCGGCGGACGTGTTCGGCGGGCGACATCAGGTAGTTGGCGGCGAACACGCCGGGGGTCACTCCACGATATCAGCCTTCGTACTGTCAACAAAGCCGAGTACTTCAGAGCGCTCCTGTTGAGGCACCGAAAACTCGTCAAGCGTAGCGTTCAGATGGCTCAGGAAGACCGACCAATCGCCTTCGCTGATGCGCATACCTTTGTGGGATATCTTCATATCACGGCCGGTGTAAAACAAAGGGCCGCCGGCGCTCGCACATAAGAAATCCACCAGCAGTTGTTTTTCTCGTTGGATGCCATCTTCTCCGCGGTATTCCCAGAATCGTCCGAGTTTCGAATCGGATCTCAGCCTGGGGAGAAGATTGTCCACGACCGCCGCGACCGCGTCGTAGCCGCCAAGCCGGGTGTAAAGAGATTTTGAGTCACTCACAGGTCTGTCCTCTAGGTATGGGTTGCGGATTACCAGCCGAGCCGCTCGCGCAATTCTCCGGAAAGGACGTCGGTCAGATGTTCGAGCAGCGCCTCGCCCATCTCACGTGTTGCCCGGCGGGGATCACCGACGATGCCGTTTTCGGTGACCGACTGGATACCCTCGACGAAGATCTTATCGAGCAGTGGCTTGTTATCGCCGATGAAACCGGGCACCATCTTGTCCATTCGAACCAGGTCGGGCCGAATCACAAGCATACAGGCCGTCTCGATAACGTCCGCGTGAAAGCCGGCCTCTTCGAGCGGGACGCCGAACTTCTCGCCGACGAAGTTCTGCTGGATGCGTGAGTAGTGCAGGATGTTGACGTGCGGAATGATGCGCACCTTGTAACCCTTGCGGGTCATCGAATCCTGCAAGTACGGCCCGATACCATCAATAAAGGTGAAGTTGCCGCCGTGCGACGACATCAGAATGAGGTTCTTGAAGCCGTGCGTCGCCAGTGACATGCAGGCCTCTTCGATAACGGTGCGAAACGTTTCCGGCGCCGTCGTGAACGAGCCGGGGAACTTCATATGATGCACCGAGAGTCCCGGACGCACGACGGGGGCAACGAGCGTCTTGCCTAGCTTCCGCGCGATCATCTCGGCGACGTGTGCCCCGATCAGAGTGTCGGTCAGGAGCGGGAGATGGGGCCCGTGCTGCTCCACCGAGGCCGTCTGAATGATGACCGTCTCCGTCCCATCAGCCAGCGCGGATTCCACCTCCGGCCAAGTCATTTCCTCTAGTAATAGTCGATCCGCCATAAACTCGTTTCCCGTTAACCTTTCTGTAGATCCTTCGCGAAGTCCCACTCGACGACCTTGTCGCGCCGCGCCGAATCATTGACGAGGTGAGCGCAGGCGGCCGCGCGGTGCCCATGCATGACGTCTTCGACGGTCGGCTTTCGTGACCGCACCGACTCGAAGAAATAGGACAGGTGCTTGACCGTGGGGTCCGCGCCGGTCTCGCTGAATTCTTCGATCTTTCGCTCGCCGCCCCTGGCCTTCCGGCGAGCTTCCGCTACCTGCTTGACCTCGGGAGACTCGTTGTATTCCCGCTCGAGGTCCGCCGGCCAGGCCTGCGTGATCCATCCGTTGCCCTCGAAATTTCGCTCGGGGATGAACGTCAGTTTCGACCAGCCCAATATGAGTGTCCCCTCGGTTCCCAGAAACTCAAACGAGCCAGTCGGCTCGTATTGGTTATTGAACGTCGAGCTGAGGTTGGCTGTGAAACCTTCGGGATATTCGAGGATCGCGTTCAATGTGTCGGGCACGTTGCGGCTCTCGCGCCAGCGGTAGAGCGAACCGCGCCCGACGACTTTCGAGGGCATCACCGCCCCCATCACAAAGTGGATGGTCGTCGCGAGATGAACGAACAGGTCCGTCGCGATTCCGCCTGAGTACTCCTGGTAGCAGCGCCAGCGAAAGAAGCGTTCCAGATCAAAAGGCCGCTTCGGAGCCGAACCGAGGAACATCTCCCAGTCGACCGTTTTCGGCGAGGCGTCGGCCGGTATCGGATAGACCCAGGCGCCGCCCGCTGTGTTGCGGTTATAGCTGGCCCGGATCATCGTTACCTGACCCAGCTTCCCGGCCTGTACCCACTCACGCGCCTTGTGTTGCACGTCGGCGCTGATGCCCTGCGAGCCGACTTGCACGAGCCTGTCGCTTTTCTTTACCGCCGCCGCTATTTCCGGGCCTTCGACGATCGTCCGTGTCAGCGGTTTCTCACAATAAACGTCTTTGCCGGCTTCGAGCGCCTCGATGACATGCCACTTGTGCCAGTGATCGGGCGAACCGACCGTAACAACGTCAATCGAAGGATCGGCCAAGAGTTCCTTGTGATTAAGGTAGATCTTCGCGCGTCCGGCCGTGCGCTCCTGGGCTCGTTGCAAGCGCCCACGATAGCCGTCGCAGATGCCGACGATTTCGGCGCCTTCAACTTTCTTCATGCCTTCGAGCAGTTCCTGCGAACGCGAGCCGACGGCGATCATGCCGACATTGATACGGTCGCTCGGTTGAGCTTGGCCCGCGGCTACGCTCAGCACACCGGCCGTACCCAGGAAAGTTCGTCGTGTTACGTCAGGCATCGTTCTCCCCTTCAGATCTTCCCTTCGTCGCGAAGTCGGCGCGCCAGTTCGCGCTGATAGGCCGCCGACTTTTCAGCATCGTGACGCGCTCGTTCCGAATAACACACGAGGCCAAGCGCGCGGCGCGGCCGATCGCTTTGGTTCGCGTCGGCGCGGTGAATGGTCATGCTGTGGTGGACGTGCATATCGCCGGGACGAGACAGCATCGGCGTTTCGGCGCGTTGATCGGCTGGGCCGTAGTCGGTGATGCCTTGCGAAAACCCGAGTACGCCTGACTTGGCATGCGGACGCAGCCCCTTCAGGTGAGAGCCCTCGACATAACGGATACAGCCGTTTATTTCATCAATATCGTCGAGCGCGATCCACATCGTGAGGGCTTCGTTGGGCTCGATCATGAAGTAGTGGCCGTCCTGATGCGGTGGCGTTGGCGCGCCGATTCGCGGCGGCTTCGCGAAATATTCGACGTTCTTGGGGACGGCCGCGGCTCCCAGCAGTTGCCCCGCCAGGCCAAGGAATCTCTCGCTGAGAAAAAACTCGTGAAACCAGGCATCGTTATCGATCATGCGGTGCAACTGCTTGAGCGTTTCCGGGCGGCCCTTCACCTCGTAAAACGCATCTTGCGCGGACAGGCCGGGCACGACGTCCCGCACGTACCTCGCGAGCTGTCGTTCGACTTCCACCAGTTCGTCCGGCCTAACAAAGCCCGGCACGCTGGCAAAGCCAGTTCTTCGGAACGCATCCGCAAGATCAGTGGCGCACGCGGAGATTGGGGCTGTGTGACTCACGAGGCTCACGAGCGGTTGTGAGAGGTATTGTAGCCGTTGACAAGAAGAAGAGGACAGCGGCGGCACGGCGTTGGATGTCCTGGATGCCGCCGAGGCGGTTCCCGGGCGGCAACAGAGATTGATACACTTTCCATCGTGTCACCTCAAACCTCTCTCACACCGAATGCCGCCCCTTCCATCCAATCGAAAACCCGCCGCGATCTTTTCCGGTCCCTCGCCGTGGCTGCGGGATACGCATTTGCTCTAAGGCCGCAGGCCGCCGCCGCTCCCGATGCAGGCGTCGATTCAATCAGAGTCATCAGCATGCGGCCGCACCTCTACCACGGCTGGCCGACGGTCGCGAGGCGCAAGAACGGAGAGCTGCTGACCGTTTGCTCCGGGGGGAGGGAGGCGCATGTGTGTCCCTTCGGCTGGGTGGAGATGATGCGCTCCAAGGATGGCGGGGCCACCTGGGCCTGGCCACAGGTCTTGATGGATACGGCCATTGATGATCGCGACGCCGGCGTCTGCGAGACCGCGCAGGGCTCGCTGCTCGTAACGACGTTCACTTCGTTGGCCTACATCGACTACCTCAAGGAAGCCAAGCCCGGAGCGGGAAACCGCTTTATCGACTGGACAGCGGAACGGATCGCGACATGGAAGGCCGCAAACGAGCGCACCTCAGCCGCTGAGCGCGAAAGCATGCTCGGGACATGGATGCTGCGCTCGGCTGACGGAGGCGTCAGCTGGTCCGCCCCTTATCGCGTGCCTGTGAATAGCCCTCACGGGCCGATCCCTCTCTCTGATGGCAGGGTCATTTACGCCGGTAAGCGCTTGTGGGACGAGAAGCGCCGTATTGGCGTCGCCGATTCCCGCGACGACGGGCAGACCTGGCGCTGGCTGGCCGAGATCCCCACTCGTGACGGCGACGATTTCACTAACTATCACGAGTTGCACATCACCGAAGCGTCGAACGGGCGCTTGATCGCCCACATTCGCAATCACAACAAGGCCAACGAACGCGAAACGCTGCAAAGCGAATCCAGCGACGGCGGCCGCACTTGGTCAATACCTCATGCGATCGGCGTTTGGGGATTGCCGTCACATCTCGTGAAACTCAAGGACGGGCGTCTACTCATGTCCTACGGTTATCGCCGCGCGCCGTTCGGCAATCAAGCCCGCATCAGTGAGGACAACGGCGCAACGTGGTCTCAGCCGATGGTGGTTTCCGACGACGGCGACGCTGGAGACTTAGGCTATCCCTCCACCGTGCAGCTCGATGACGGCTCGCTGGTCACGATCTGGTATGAGCGACTCAAGGGAACGCAGCACGCTGTCCTGAGGCAGGCCAACTGGCGCATCAAATCGTGACGCAAACCCCAGTAGTGCCCGGCACTCATGCCGGTCCAGGAATAGTGATCGGTGCATCAATTCGCACCCCTACCGAAAACAGGTGCTGTTAACCTGTGAGTAGGTCAGAAGGAGGGAACATTCCCAGTGCAATATCCAGAACATTTTATCCAGCCCATGAGAGCTGAGTTGTCGAGTCAAGGTGTGATCGAAGCGCGCACGCCCGAACAAGTCGACGAATTACTTACTCCTGGAGGCGGTACCGTCTTGATGGTGGTGAACTCAGTCTGCGGTTGTGCCGCCGGTTCGGCGCGGCCCGGGGTGCTCAAGTCCCTTGATAGCGACGTGCGGCCCGACAAGGTCGCGACCGTCTTCGCGGGAGGTGACGTCGAGGCCCTAGCGCATGTGCGGCAGATTCTGTTGCCCTTGCCGCCTTCATCCCCATCGGCGGCACTCTTCAGCGACGGCAAGCCGGTGTTTATGCTGCACCGCCACGAGATCGAAGGCCGCGACCCGTCGCAGATCGCGGAAATGCTGAAGAAGGCTTATGCCGAGCACTGTGTACCGCAGCCACAAGCCTAGGTCCCCTCTGCCGGTGCTTTTCTGCTAACTTTGGTTTGCGCGGCCGGCCCACGGCGATGATGATGAGTCCCGAGCGGACAAACCCAGGAGATAGGTTATGAAACGATCGCGAACACGCAGAAGTTTTCTTACCGCAACGGCGGGCACAACAGCCGCGGCAGCCGCCGTGGGGCTGACCGGCTGTGGACCAACGGCGCAATCGACGGTGGGTGAAACGCAGGCCCCCGTTACGTACGCCGATCTTGGCCTGCCTCACGTCATCAACGGCGTTGGAGTGGTGACCGTCCTGGGTGGCTCGATCATGCCGGCGGAGGTCGTGGCTGCGATGGTCGAGGCCTCCAAGCACTTCGTCTCGGTGCCTGACTTGCAGGTAGCAGCCGGCAAGCGTATCGCGAAAGTGATTGGCGTACCGGCGGCGATGATCTGTTGCGGCGCGGCGTCGGGGCTATCGGTCGCGACCGCCGCCTGCGTCACGCGCGGCGACGACAAGAAACTGCGCCAACTGCCCGACACGACCGGCATGCCCAACGAAGTGATCGTGCAGAAGAGCCATCGCTTCGGATTCGACACTCAGATCTGGATGGTCGGCACCAAGCCTATCGAAGTCGAAACACGCGAAGAACTCGAGAAAGCGATCAGCCCCCGTACCGCCATGATGTTCTTTCTCAACGTGGCCGACCCAAAGGGTCAAATCAACCGCGCCGAGTGGATCGAGGTCGGCAAGAAGCACAATATTCCCACCATGAATGACTGTGCCTCTGACGTGCCCCCGTTCAGCCGTCTTCGCGAGTACATCGATCAAGGCTTTGACTTGGCCGTTTTCTCAGGCGGCAAGGGGCTGCTCGGACCGCAGGCCAGCGGCCTCGTTCTCGGTGATCCCATCTTGGTCGATGCCGCTCAGAAGGCGATCAGCCCGCGCGCCGGCATCGGCCGCGGCATGAAGGTCGGCAAGGAAGAGATTATGGGGATACTCGCGGCCGTCGAGCGCTATCAGCGCATCGACCATGCCGCCGAGCGCAAAGAACTCGACATGCGCGGCGAGCACGTTATGAAAACCCTGAGCGCCGTCGACGGCGTGACAACCGAAGTTGAAATCCCGCCCATTGCCAACCAGGTACCCCACGTGCTCGTTCATTGGGACGCGGCGGCCAAGGGCCTGACCCCCGGCGACGCCGTGAAGAAACTGCGAGACGGTACGCCCTCGATTTCGGTCTCACAGAACACTGATGGCCTTCGCATCTCGATGTGGATGCTTCAGCCCGGTGAGCATGAAATCGTGGCGACGCGCGTAAAAGAGCTATTCGCTTAGCTGGAGTCTCACCGGAGTTTCATCCAATGCGGTGTTATCGATACCTGCTTGCATCTGCGCTGCTCGTGTCCTCAGCGGCCGCGCAGACGCCTGATTGGCCCGCGGCACGCAAGGAAGCGCTGCAAACGCTGGTCGACTTGGTTAAGATCGACACCTCGCAACCGGCGGGGAATGAAATCCTCGCCGCACGCTATCTAAAAACGAAGCTCGACGCCGAAGGTATCCCGTCAGAAATATTCGAAGCGGCGCCGGGGCGCGCGAGCATCGTAGCGCGCGTCAAAGGGAACGGCAGTAAGCGTCCGCTGCTCTTGTTGGGGCATCTTGACGTCGTGGCTGTCGAGCGGGACGAATGGTCGTTTGACCCCTTCGGCGGCGTCGTTAAAGACGGTATTATTTACGCCCGCGGTGCCGGGGACGACAAGGGTGTCGTCGCTGGTTCATTCCAAACGCTTCTGCTGCTGCAGCGCTTGAAAGTGCCGCTCGATCGCGACGTGATCTTTCTTGGAGTCGCCGATGAGGAAGCCGGCGGACTGCGGGGCATCAGCTACATGCTCGATAAGCACCGCGACGCGATCGATGCCGAGCTGGCGATCAACGAAGGCGGGTCAGGAGTTTTCAATCGCGACTTCGAGCACATCCGCTTCGAGATCCAAACCGCTGAGAAGACGCCGCGGCGCATCGATCTCAAGGCAAAAGGAACCTCTGGACACGGCTCAGTACCCCTGCCCGACAATCCCGTAGCCTCGCTGGCAAGGGCCGTGGCCCGGCTTTCGGAATATGAAACGCCTGTTCACTTGAACGACACGACCCGCGAGTATTTTCGCCGCCTGGCCGAGCGTGCGCCGCCAGAAGAAGCTGCCATATACAACGCGGTGCTGGCCGGAAACCCGAGCCCCGAGACGCAGCAGAAACTGCGCGAGATCAGCCCGGTGTTCTATTCCATGATTCGCACGTCGATCGTGCCGACGATTATGAAGGGCGGCTATCTCAAGAACGTGATTCCGTCGGAAGCCGAAGCGACGATCGACATTCGGGCGCTGCCTTTCGAGGATCCCGAAGAACTCTTCCCGCGCCTTAAGCGCATCATGAACGAGCCGAATGTCGACCTCGTACCGCACCCCGTTACTCGCCCGGCGCATTCACCGGCATCGCTCAAGTCGGACGTTTTTCTGGCTTTCGAGAAAGTCCTCAACATGCGCGATCCGGGCATTCTGATCCTGCCCCGCATGTCGACTGGCGCCACCGATTCGGCCCAGCTTCGCGCCGCCGGCATCGCATCCTACGGGTTTGGTCCGGGACGCGCCGTCTGGGACTTGGCCGGCGGCATTCACGGCAAAGACGAATATCTTTACGTGAAACCCTTTCAGGACTACGTCGAGATTCTGTACGACGTAGTCATCGAAGTGGCCGGCACAAAGTAGCCCGCCCAAGTCCTCCGCCAACCGGCAACCATCTTCTAGCCGTTGCGCTCGCGCAACGGCGCTAAAAACTCAAGCTGAATAATCACAGCCTGAGCGCCTCACAGTGCCGTACAGTATAGGGGCGCTGGGTACTTGCGCATCGAGGCGCGCCCACCTGAACGGAGTTCACATGGCTATCAACCGAAGACAGTTTCTTTCCACCGCCGGAGCCGTCGCTGCGACAAGTCTGGCGTCGTGCGGCTCGCAGAGCGGCGCATCCCCGACCCCGACCCTTTCCGACGTGGCGTCCGTGCGCAAGAAGTTTCCGCGAGCGGTTCAGCAGGTCTATCTCGATTCGGCGGCGCATGCGCCGTTGAGCACACATACGCGATCGGGCATGGAAAAGTACATGGACTTCCACATGTACGGCGGCGGGGAGGGGCGCGGTGAGTATGCCGCCACATCGACGCGGGAAGTCAAGACCCAGTTCGGGCGATTGATTAACGCCAAGCCCTCTGAGATCGCCTTCGTCCCGAACACCAAGGCCGGCGAGGACTACATCGTCAACGGTCTCGAGATCCTGGCTTCCGGCGGCAACGTCGTGACGAACGACCAGCACTACGCCGGGTCGATTCATAGCTATGTCGGCCGTAAGAAAGCCGGCATGGATGTTCGCATTATCCGCGCGAAAGATTGGGTTATCGATCTCAACGAAATGGAAGCCGCCATCGACAACAAGACCAAGCTTGTGGCGATCACTCTGGTCTCGAACGTCAACGGGCACATCCAGGAGGCGCAGGCGCTTGCCGATATCGCTCACGCCAAGGGAGCGCATGTCTACGCCGATATCATTCAAGCCGCCGGCGCTATTCCGATGGATGTGAAAGCGTTGGGCATCGACTTTGCCGCCTGTTCAAACTACAAGTGGCTGCAAGGTTGCCGCGGGTCGGGCTTCCTTTATGTCCGCCAAGACCTGCAGGGCACGGTCGTGAAAGACCTGCTGTTTCCCGGCTACG
Source organism: Acidobacteriota bacterium (assembly GCA_027624045.1). Classification (GTDB taxonomy): domain Bacteria; phylum Acidobacteriota; class Terriglobia; order Bryobacterales; family UBA6623; genus JAPPLB01. The sequence goes on along the minus strand of JAQBUE010000028.1, from coordinate 28,147 downwards.
TTCATTTCAACTACCCGCCATGGGTTGACGTGGCCGATGCTAGCAAGGAGCCGATGCCCTACACCCCGCCGGAAAACGCCAGCCGTTATGAGCCCGGCAACACCGCGCGGGAAGGCTACTGCGGCCAGTATGAGTCGTTCAAGGTAATGGAAGAAATCGGCATGGACAAGATCTTCGCCCACAACATGGCGCTTGTCGACCGCATCCGTAAGGAGATGCCTGAGAGCAAGTACACATGCATCACGCCGGCCGCGGCGCGCAGCCCGATCATCGTTTTCATTCCGGCCGACTATGCCGGCACCGAGGCCAAGCTCAAGCAGGCGAACATTCAGGCGACCATGACGGGTAACCGTCTGCGCATCTCGCCCAACATCTACAACAACCAGGAAGACATCGATAAGCTGCTGAACGCCCTGGTATAAACGTCGTTAGTATACGCGCTGGACCGCTCCTCAACCGAAGTCCACCCGCCGGAGGTTGCCCATGAAGTTCGACGCCATCAAGTTCGATCGGCGATCCTTACTGAAAAGCGGATTGGCGGCTTCCGTGGCGTCCCAACTCGCCTGCGACAAGGGCACCGAGGCCGCCGCGCCGCTGACTCCCGGCGATCTGAGCAGCGCCCGCGCCGACTTTCCGCGCTCGACCAACGGCGTCTACATGAACCACGCCTCGCAGCACCCGGTCAGTCTCCAAACAGCGCGCGTCATGCAGCGCTACGCCGACTACCTCGCGAACGATTGCACACGAGCCGAATGGTACGAACTTTCAGAGGAAGCAAAGACTTTCGCCAACGCCCGCAAGAATGAAGTCAAGCAGCTCTTCGGAAAGCTCATCAATGCCAAACCCGAAGAAGTTGCGTTCTGCCTGAGCACCACCGTTGGCGAGAACATCGTCGCAAACGGCATGGGGATTCAGGAGTTGCGCGGCAACGTTGTCACCAACGACCTGCACTACTCGAGTTGTCTCTACAACTACAAGGTGCGCCAGGCGCAGGGCCTCGACGTTCGCATCGTCAAACACAAAGACTGGCAACTCGACCCCGCCGACTTCGAGAAGGTCGTCGATGGCAATACGAAGCTTGTAGCGCTGACGCTGGTTTCGAATGTTAACGGCCTGCTCGCCCCCGTCAAGGAAATTGCCGAGATCGCCGACCGCAACGGCGCCTACGTTTACGCCGACATCATCCAGGCTTGCGGCGCGGTGCCCATCGACGTCAAGGCCATGGGCATTGACTTCGCCTCCTGCTCGACCTACAAGTGGCTAATGGGCCTGCGCGGTTTTGCGTATCTCTATGTGAGAGAAGATCTGCAGGGGACCGTCGTCAAACCGACCGAGTTCGGCGGCGGCGTCGGTTTCAACTACCGGCCCTGGGTCGAAACGCCCGACCCCACGAAAGACGAAATCACTTACAACTCCAAGACGGGCGCTTCGCGGTACGAGGTCGGCAATGTATCGAGCGTTGGAGCCGTGTGCCAGTACGAGGCGTTGAACTTCATCGAGCGCGTTGGCGTCGATGCTATTCAGGCTCATGCCACACCCCTGACCGACTACCTGCAAGAGGAGATGCCCAAGATCGGCTACGCTTCCATCACGCCAAAGGGCAATCGAAGCCCGATCACCACGTTCCGCGTCCCCGACCCCAAGGAGGCGGAACGCCGCCTCAAACAGGCCAATATCGAGGTCACATTGCGCTTCGGTAACCAGATGCGCGTCGCGGTCTCGGTCATGAACAACCAGCAAGATGTAGAAGCGCTGGTCAAGGCGCTGGCGTAGGGAAGCTGTTTAAGCGCCGAGGCGTCGCAGCGGGGAGTTCGTTTCGTAAGATCTTCGTAGCTGAGACGAATGCGAGTTAGGACAGTTGCCAAGGGGCGGGAGCACAAGCGGCTTCCGCCAGCCCCTGGCTTTTCGCTGTGGGACAATGGGTGGGATCATTTCCGTGTCACTGACCACGAGTCGCATCATCACAGCAAGCCTGGTCGCTGCCGCAATCGCCGCCGCGCAGACGGCAGATCCCGCGGCGGATTTCACCTTCCGCGTTGAAACGAAACTCGTTCAGATCGAGGTCCGGGCGCACGGGGAAGGCGGCAAGCCGGTCAGCGATCTCTCGCGAGAAGATTTCATCCTGGAAGAGAACGGAAAACGACAGAAAATAGCCACCTTTGAGTACGTCGGCGTACCCGGTACCTTGACTGCCGGGGAGGCAGCGCCGCCGTCCGGTCAGGCCCCTCAGCCCACTGACAAGCCGCAGCCGACGCCTGCCGGCGTTGCCGCGGGCCCGCCGGTTCGCATCTTCATCCTCACCGAAGCTCAGATCGCCGAGCAGAGCTTTCTTTATCAGGGGATCCGCAAGTTTATCGAGCACCAAATTCCGCCTGGGACCCTCGTCTCGCTGGGGACGCGCCCGTTCACGGCTGACCGCGAGAATCTTCTCGAGACATTGGACGAGATGGCTGCCCACCCCTTCGGCCGCAAAGACTCCGAAAGCGGCGATTGGTTAAGCGGATTCTACGATGAGACCACGGTCGAACTGGGAAAGCTCGAACGTGACCGACTGAACACGGTTCGTGAGGCTCGCGAGGGGGGAAGCCTGCTGGGCGAGGAAAGGTACAACAATCACGACGGGAACCACCCGAATATCGAGATGCGACCCCCTCGATTGCGCTCCATCGATCAGCGCATTCGGCTTCTCGGACGCCAGAAACTCCGCGACTATCTGGGCCTCGTTCGCCGCTTGGGCTCCTACCCCGGAAAGAAGATCGTTGTCTTGTTTCGCAGCGGGCTGCGGCTCGAGGCCGAGAACATGGACTTGATGGAGCCCATTGCGTCCGAGGCTTTGCGCAATCGGGTTAGCTTCTACACGATTGATTCGCGCGGACTCGAAACCTGGATCGTCAACGCCACAATGGGCGTTCACCCAGGGCGACTGATGGACGACGAAGGCACCCAGAGCACTCGTATGCCGATCGTTCGCGAAATTCGGCACCGCGGACAGGATTCGCAGTACGGCCTACGCGCCCTTGCCGACCACACCGGCGGCCGCGCGGTCAAGAACACGAACGACCTGAACGACATCTTCGAGGTGGTGGTGCCCGACGTTTACGAATACTACCTGCTCGGCTACTACCCGCGGGACGACCGGCAGCGCGGTCGCTTTCGAAAGATCGAGGTTCGCTCCAAGCGGCGCGGCATCCGTGTTGAAACAGGACGCGGCTACTTTGAGCCTGTTCAGTTCACTCAGATGTCCGAACGCGAGAAGTCGGCGCACCTGAACCAGGCAGTCCTGGCCGATAGTTACGCTTCGGAGCTGCCGATCCGAGTGGGACACGATTTCTTTCGCGCTGATGACGGTCAACCGGTGGTCGTCTTCGGTGTTTCGGCGCCCTTTGCCGAACTGGTGACTCGGTCTGCCAAAGGGAATGACCGTGTCGAGTTCACGGTCGCGGCGCGGGCTGAGCGCATCGACGACGGAGCCTCCTGGATCTATCGCTCGGCCGGCTACCGGCACGAAAGCGTTGCCGCGGATTCTCAAGCAGCAGAACCCGGCGGCGGCGTCTTCGTCGATTTCACGGGGCAGATTCCAGTTCCGCCCGGGAAATACAGATGGATCGTCCTGATTCGTAACGACGCGGATGGACGCATTGGGCGCTATGACGGAATGTTGACGGTACCCGATCTTTCGGATGGATTCACGTCCAGCACGCTGCTACTGGCCGGGACGGTCTCAAAGCCGGCCGCCGGAAAAGTCAAGAAGAAACGCAGCAAGAAGAACACGGGCATCGATTCCGTCTTGGAGTTTCAGCAACGCCAACTGCACCCCGAGTATCGCGGCGAGTTTCACCAGGGTCAGCAGATCTTCTTCCTGTACGACCTCTACAACCTTCAGCCCGAAGATATCTCGACCCCGCCGCCGATCCGTGTCGTGCTCCGCAATGGTGGCCGTGATGTTGAGGAGTTCTCGGCCGTGGGGGATCTGGAGTCACGGTCCGAGCGCCGGCAGGTGCGATATCTTGGTGCCATCGACACCTCAAGCCTCCAACCCGGCTCCTACCGCCTTTCTACCTATTTCCCGGGTGAGAGTAGCGGTCAGCCGCTTGTTCTCTCCCGCGAATTCAGGGTTACCGCTCAAGCTTCTCCACGCTGACGTGGTATTCCGCCTGATCTGATGCATCCTTTGCGTTTCCATGCGGCTTTGAGTGACACTTGAGAGCTGTCATGAAAATTGCCATTCTTCGCGGCCCTCGCGATCTGCGGATCGAAGAGCATCCCCTCGATACTGAACATCTCGAGCCGGATCAGATTTGGGTTGAGACCAAGATCAGCGCGCTCAAGATCGGCACCGACCGCGGTAACTACGAGGGTGCGGAGCAGGTTCCCGGGGCGCCGAACTTTCCCCGCTGGGTAGGCGACAGTAATCTGGGCATCGTGCGTGGGATCGGCTCGGGGGTGACGAGGTTCGAGGTGGGCGACCGTGTTGTGTCGCGTTATCACCATCAATCCGAGTACGTCGCGCGGGAACCAGAGTGCATCGTAAAGGTGCCCGACGAGGTCGATGCGGAGGACGCCGTGTATGCGCACCTCTATGCTCTGAGCGCGAAGTGCTACCGCAAGGCGCATTTCACTCCGGGCGAGAATGTGGCCGTGGTCGGGCTCGGGGTTCTCGGGCTAGGGGCGGCGGCTTTAGGCCCATTGTTCGGGGCCCGTGTCGCGGGACTGGCGAATAGCCCCGTAAGGATGGAGATGGCGCGCCGCATGGGCGCTCATGCCGCGTTCGCATCCGACGACCCTGATCTCAAGGCGAAGCTCAACGATTTCACCGACGGTGCAGGAATCGATTTGGTGATCTTGACGGCCAACCCTTGGCCGGCCTACCGGACGGCGCTTGAAGTGGTTCGTCCCAACGGAAGGGTGGCAATCGTGGCTCTGACGGGGCGCGGCGAAAAGCCGCTGGATTTCAATCCACTGGCGATGGATTTGTTCTATGCCAAAGGCATCTCGTTGATCGCGGTGTCTGATGAAGATGGGTATTTGTATCCGGTACCCGGTGAGCGCTTCTCGGGCGAGCGGGCTTGTGCTCATGTCCTCTCGTTGATGGCGGAGGGGCGCTTGGAACCGAAACGGCTCGTGACGCATCGCTTTGGGTATCAGGAAATGGCGGAGGCGTATGAGATGGCCTACCGCCGCGAGAAGGATATGCTCGGCGTTATCTTTCAGTGGAAGTCGGATTAGGAAACAATGCGAAACAACAAGATTAGAGAGTTACTCAAAGCGGATCGGCCGACGATTGGAACGCATGTTCACAGCAGTTGGCCGTCGGTGACGGAGATTGTCGGGCACACAGGGATGTTCGACTACGTGGAGTTCGTCTCAGAGTATGCGCCGTTTGACCTGCACGGCCTTGAAAACATATGCCGCGCGGCCGAGTTGCATGATTTGTCGTCAATGATCAAAGTCGATCAGTCGCCGCGCGGATTCCTGGCGCAACGGGCGATCGGAGCGGGTTTCCAGAGTGTGCTGTTCGCCGATTGCCGCACTGTGGCGGACGCCGAAGAATGCGTGCGGGCGGTGCGCCCCGAAACTCCTGAAGACGGTGGTACGCATGGTGTCGCTACGCGGCGCTTTACCTACATGCTGTACGGAGGTACGGAGGCGTACGTCGAAGCTTTGCGCGATGTCGTCGTGGCCCTCATGATCGAGAAGAAGACCGCGGTCGAGAACCTGGACGAATTGCTGTCGGTGAAGGGAATCGACATGGTGCAGTGGGGTCCGGCGGACTACGTCATGAGCATCGGACGCCCGGGCGAATGGTTTGAGCCGGATATCAAGCAGATCGAGAAGAAGGTGATTGCGACGGCGTTGAAGAACGGAGTTGCGCCGCGGGCCGAGATCGAGACTCCGGACCATGCGAAGTATTATCTCGACCTGGGAGTGAAACACTTCTGCATTTCGACCGACGTGATGATCCTGTTCAAGACCTGGCAGCGGCAGGGCGAGGAACTTCGGAAGGTGATCGGCGGATAGCGGAACGCGAACGAATTTCAGATGCGGACTCAAGGCTATGATGAGGTCGTAATGCGCTGCCTAACCCTGATATTGGTGTCACTGGTCGCACCGGCGGGGGCGGTCGGGCTTGAGGTTTGTCAATCCGTCCCTGTTTATGAGCCCTGCGAGATCTCGCTTGAGATGTCGGCGGCGGAGCTTGAGGCTCATCCGAATCCCTATGTGAGTGTCGAGTTGCGGGCGGAGTTCCGTTCACCGAACAAGGGCACGACCTACGTGATGCCGGCGTTCTGGGATGGCGGCGGGAAGTTTCGGATTCGCTTCTCCCCACTCGATGAAGGCCGCTGGGACTTCCGACTGATTTCCAATCTCGCGAGCGTGGATCGCAAACTCGCGAGCTTCGAAGCAACAACCGCGCGCACGCCCGGCTTTGTGCGGGTCTTCAACCTGCGCTACTTCCGCTACGACCAGCCCGAAACGGCGCACTTCTGGATGGGCGACACCTGCTACAAGTTTGCGACGATTCCGTGGGAGACATTCCGAGGGCTGATCGACAAACGCGCCTCCCAGAAATTCAACCACCTGCGAGGTCTGGTGCTGGGGTCCGACGAAAGCGCCACGACCGTTCTATCGGACCCGGACCGGCCCCCGCCCGAGTATTTCCGCGAAGTGGACCGGCGCGTTGCCTACATGAACAGCAAGGGGATCACGTATGACTTGATCCTCGCCGGCGACCAGAATCAATTAGCTGACTTACTCCCGGAGCGGCGCCAGAGGGAACGCTATGTGCGCTACTTGGTGGCGCGTTATGCGGCCTTCAACATTACCTGGCAGGGTATTCAAGAATTCGAGGAGTATGCCGACGGCGCGAAGTTACTGCGAGAGGTTAACGGTTATATCGGGGAGATGGATACGTACAAGCATCCGCGCTCAACGCACGCCGTGACCACTTCGGGGTCGCTATTCGCGGATGGCTGGATGGACTACGTCGTTCAGCAATCGTCGAATACTGACCTGGCGGCGGTGGAGTATGAGCTGTATCCAGTCCCTTTCGTGAACGCGGAGTTCGGCTACGAGGATAGCGGCGCGGGTAAGTCGCATGGGCATCACGTGGATGCGGCTGAGTTCCGGCGGCGGCTTTGGAACGCGGCGATGAGCGGACAGTATGTGACGTTCGGGAATACGGGCACGTATGGCGGCAGGAAGTTTGATGTGGATTTGCGGTTCGCCGATTCGCCGGGTGCCGCGCAGATGACGCACCTTTATGACTTCTTCACTCAGACACGTTATTGGGATATGGAGACTTACCCGCGCGTAGCGGGCGGTCCAGCGATGGCGTTGGAGCTGTCGCGCTGGCGCAGCGAGCGGATGGAGGGCGTCGAATACATGCTCTATCTGGAGAAACCGCGGAATGTTGAGATTCTCGTTGCTAAGGGCAAGTATGACGTGAGCTGGTTCAACCCGATTGACGGCACCTGGGTGAACCAGAAAGATAAGTTCAAGGGTGAGCGGTTTGTCGCGGCTGGTCCGCCGGACCCTTCTCATGACTGGGTCTTGTATGTGCGGCGCGAGGGCAAGAAAGAAGGCATGAATAAGTCTTATTACCTGGAAGCTCGTGCTCCGAAACCCAAAGAGATTGATAGTTCGCCGGCCGATACGCCGTTCACAATTCAGCTTCCCGATATTTCGAAGTTGGTCGCTGGCCGGGAGTATGATTTCAATGCGACGCTGACGAAGGATACGGCGGCCGCGAAGCGAACTCGCTGGATGTGGGCAGCGGATGTGCCGGGTTCAGAGACAGGGTACCGCGTGCTGGGGGCGACCCAATTTGGGAAGTTTCGTATCCCGGAGAACCTGACGACCAAATATCCAAACACGTTACAGGTGCGGCTGGTGGGCGTGGACGGCCTGCGCCGTATCTTTGAAGCCATCAAGATTTTTACCATCGAGAAAGAATAGCGCTTGGAAGGAATAGCGCACTGCGCGGCATGATCGTACTTGCTCTCGACACGACCGGCCAGAGGGGAAGCCTCGCCTTGCTGCGCGATGGCGAGTTGGCAGAGGCGCGCTGGATCGAGGCGCCGGAGGGCTTCGGGGCGCGGCTGTATCCCGAGATACGGGAGACGCTTGCGCGCCATGCCTTGGCGGTGGACCAGATCGACGGCTTCGCCGCGGCGGCCGGTCCAGGGTCGTTCACCGGCATACGGGTAGGGTTGACGGCAATCATGGCGCTGGCGGAAGTTAACAGCAAGCAAGTGACGGGCGTTTCTAACCTGGAAGCATTGGCGGCGCTGGGTAAGGGGCCGTTTCGAGTGCCGGTGATGGATGCGCGGCGCGGGGAAGTGTATGCGGCGGTCTATGACGAGGCAGGCCGCGTGGTTGTAGACGAAGTGGTGACGAAGTGGGAGACGTTCTTGAAACTCGTGGCAGGCCGCGAAGTTTCTTTTATAGCTTCGAGCGAGACTTTATTTCAAGACGACGGAGTCGCGCCGCCGCCCGCTGAATCCACGCGGATTATCACCTCGGAACCGACTGCGGCGGCCGTGGCCCGCATTGCGGAGCGGCGCTTCCAGGCGGGCGAAGGGCTGGGTCCGGAGGCTCTCGATGCGAACTACGTGAGGCGTCCGGAGGCGGAGGTGAACTGGAAACCTCCGCTGTAAAGGGCCCTTGTCAACTGAAGAGTCGCGGACCGCGCGACGCTAGTCGTGAATAGACTAGAGTGACGGAAGTGGACTCGGACTTTTTCTCGGACACAGACCCGAAAGCCCTCCAGGTCTTTCTCGATATTCACCGCAACATGCCCGCGGCTCGCAAGGTCGAGATGGTATTCGAGATGACAGAGATGGTGCTTGCGGCCTCCAGGGCTGGCGTGCGCATGCTATACCCCGATGCGAATGAGCGCGAAGTATTCTTGCGGGCGACCGCGCGGCGGCTGGACCGCGAGACGATGATCCGGGTCTACGGCTGGGACCCGCTCGATCATGATTGAAATCCGGCCCGGTTTCGAGCGCTTGCTGGCCGCGTTAGACCGCCACGGCATCCCGTACGCCGTCGGAGGATCACTCGCCAGTTCGGTCCACGGCGTACCGCGGTCAACAGTGGACATCGACTTGGTTGTTGAGATGAAGCAGACCGAGGTCGGCGATTTCGTCGCTGAACTGCGGGACGCGTTTTACGCCGATGAGGAGATGATCCGCTCGGCGCTGGCGAGCAAACGGTCGTTCAATCTGATTGACATGGCGAGTGGTTACAAGTTTGACTTATTCCCCCTGCCCGACGGTCTTTATTACCAAACAGAGTTCCAGCGCCGCGCCGGGGTGGAGTACCCGCTGGGAACCACTCTGCTCCGATTTTCAGTAGTCTCCCCGGAGGATTCAATCCTCACCAAGCTCGTTTGGTTCCGCGCTGGGGGCGAAGTTTCGGACCGCCAGTGGAGCGACGTTCGGGGAATCTTGGAGGTGCAGGGTGCGCGATTGGATCGTAATTACCTGGAGCGTTGGGGACGGCATTTGGAGATCGCCGACCTCGTTGCGCGCCTTTTTGGGGGGGCGTGAATTCTGCTCGCGGCGGAACAACGAGAGCACTTATCTCGTATCTTAGGGGGAGCGGGGGAGGTATCCATGCCGGGACATGGTTCAACAGGCAATGTAATTGCCGCTCTGAGTAGTTTCTTCATTCCTGGGCTGGGGCAACTCTTGCAGGGCCGTCTGTTGATGGCGATCATTCAATTCGTACCGGCCGGCCTGTTGTGGATTATGTGGCTCGGCTGGATCATCCACCTGTGGTCCGTGCTCGATGCCGCGAAGTTCAAGTCGTAGGCCGGCCGGGCCTATGCGACGGGTCGGCTCTTCGGTCGTTCCTTCGCCCCGGGTTGGGCGGCTCAAGCTAGACTGTCTCCCCGCATGCGAAGTGCCCGGATCTCACTCGCGCTGGCCGCAACGCTGCTCACGGCAGCCTCGCTCCCAACCGACCTCCCAGCCCAAACCCCCGCCGCCAAGGTCGACCAACTCCTCGCGGACCTCCAACTCCCCGGTGTTATTCAAACCGCCATCGGAGTCACCCGCGAAGGCACACCGATCCCTGCCATTATTACGAACGACGACCTCGATAGCGCCACGCCCAAGACCCGCATCCTTCTGATCGGGGGACTCGACGGGTCCAGCGAATCCGTGCAGCAAACCGTTGCCGCAGTCAAATGGTTCTATGCAAACGCCGAGGCCCGCGGCTACTCGCAACGATACGGTCTATCCGCCGTCCCCGTCGCCAACCCCGACGGCTGGGCGCTCGGCGTCGGGCCGGCCAACGCTTCCGGCGGGAACCCGGCGCACGGCTACCCACCCCGAGGCCACCTACCTGTGGCGCTGGATCGGCATGCATGCGCCTGACCGTGTCATCGACCTGCGCGTCAGCGAACGCATCGCGCCAGCCGAGGACGATCTCGTGACGCAGCTTGCCGCTAGCAGTCCGAGTGCTACCGGGCCCGTCCCAGCACTACGCCTTCAAATCACCGCCGATTCCGAACAAGCCGCGCTGGAACTCTTCAAGAGAATCGACCAAGCAGCGGCGCGATACCCCGCTCCCGCCCGCCGCGCCACCCAGTCCCGGCTCGACCGCAAGCCGCTGAAAGTCGCCCGGCAACTCGCGCAACACTACGGACACAAGCTCAATGAGGTTGCCTACATCCCCGCCCTCGCTCTGGTCGGCCGCATCCGTCTCAGCGACTTAACGGGCGAACCCAGCCACCTAGCGGACGTCGAACGCATCGTCGCTCCCTACGTCAGCGGCGACAAGCCAACACTCCGAGAAAACACTTCGGGCAGCAACCTTTCCGGCCACCTCGTCTTCAGCGAGCTTGCGCGCGTCACCGGCAACCGCCGCTATACCGAACTCGCCAAAGCTGCCGCCGACCTCGGTTTTGACGAACAAGGCAATCCGCTACCCTCCATGCCTTTCCACAACGAGATGAGCGACGCTTTCTTCATGGGCACGCCAATCCTCGTTGAAACCGGTCAACTCACCGGCCAAAAGAAATACTTCGACATGGCATTGCGCCATATGAAGTTCATGCAAGCCCTCGACCTGCGCCCCGACGGCATCTACCGCCATTCCCCCCTTGACGAAGCCGCCTGGGGGCGCGGCAACGGATTCCCTGCCCTCGGCCTCGCCCTGAGCCTCACCGCGCTGCCCGCCGACGATCCCGGCCGCGCCGACATGCTCGCAGCCTACCGTCGCCATCTCAAAGCCCTGCTGCCCCACCAGGACCCCACGGGCATGTGGCATCAGGTCATCGATCACCCTGAAAGCTACCGCGAGTTCACGGCCACCGCCATGATCACATTCGCCATGCTGCGCGGCCTGCGCAATGGCTGGCTGGAACGCTCACGAGTCGAACCGGCAAGCAGAAGAGCCTGCGCGACTACTTCGACCGAACCGCCATCCTCGGCCCCGACGACCGCGGCGGAGCCATGGCGCTCATGGTTGCAACCGAAATGGCCTACTGGCAAAACGGAAACTGAGCGGCTTGCCGGCGCACGGCTACGATAAGAAACCGGGAGAGATTCAACATGCTGAAACACAAGATACAGACCACTCTATTCAGGTTGGCACTGCCGATCCTGATCCTCCACGGGGCTGGAACCGCCACCACTCAATCGCTGCCGGGCCGCTACTTCGAACTCATGGAAGCGGGCGTAGCCAAGGTGGAAGCGAAGCTCAAGGCCGAGCCGGCAGCCGATCTGAAAAGCCTAGAGAGCTCTCGCGGTTGGCGGCACTTCCCGTACGCCATTCTCGCACCGGCGGTGCTGTACGCCAAACAGCACCCCAAAAACAAGCACTACCACGACCCGAAGATGCTCGCCCTGGCCATCCGCATCGGCGACCAGTTGGCCGCTGAAGACGAGCAGGGAACTTTTGAACCGCGCGGTGACAGCGACTGGGACACCTCGCTGTGGCTCGAAGCCTACCGGGTGCTCGAAAACGACCTCGGAGAAGAACGCCGCGCCCGCTGGCAAAGGGCCCTCGAACGGAATGTTGCGCTCGTATTGGAGGATGCCACCGAGAGACTCGACTTCCCGTGGTACAACTCCCCCTACATCGGCACGTCGCCCAATCACTACGCCCAATACGCTGGGAACCTGCTTCTCGCGGGGCGTACCTTCGGAAAGAAGAACTGGGAGGAGCTCGGCTCGGCAATTCTCAAGCGCTTCGCAGGTGTCGAACAAACACCGGACGGCTACTGGGGCGAGCACAGCAGGCGCGGCCCGACAACGGGCTACGACTACCTGACGCTCAGCCAGGTCGCGCTCTACTGGGAATACACCAAAGACCCCGCGGCAATGCAGGCGCTGCGGCGCTCGACCGACTTCCATAAATACTTCACCTACCCGGATGGCACGCCGGTCGAAGTCATCAACGACCGCAACCGGCGCTGGACCGTCAGCGCCTGGGCACAGTTCGCCTTTTCACATTTCCCCGATGGCCGTGGTTATGCCGAGTTTCTGGCAAGCTTTTTCGATCCCGAAACGCTGACGGTCGATCAGCTCGGCCGGATTGCACAGGACGCGCTGTACTACCACGAGGGAGCTGTTTCAGCTTCGCCGATGCGGGAAGAGAGGTTCTCATACCGCATGGAGATCCCGGTCGGCATCCGCAAGACCGGCCCTTGGGTCGTAGCGCTGTCGGGCATCGTTGACACGCAGGCGCCGAACAGCCGTTTCTACCTAGATCGTCAATCTCACATGAGCATCTTTCACGAAAAACTGGGAATGATCATCACCGGCGCGAACTCGAAACGACAGCCCGAACTCGCCACGTTCTCTGAAACTTTCGTGGGTCAGACCATACACATGCCGTTGAGCAGCCGTTTACAGATGAACGATTCGCAGGACCGTCTATCGCTCGCCTTCAATACTTTTTGGACGGACTTGCTCGTTCCCGAGCCGTCGCAAGACGAGATGACATTCCGTTTCGTCATCAATGGCCGCGGGCGGCCGGCGGATGATCTGAGACTGAATTTGCAGCTGGCCTTGACCGCGGGCGAAACCCTCGAAACCGGCGCCGGCCGTAAGATCAAGCTGGGCGCCGAGGCGATCGAGTTAACGCCTGAGGATCTGGGCGGCTCGATCCGGCACCATGGTTGGACGATGAAACTCGATCCCGCGGCCCGGCTGACGTGGCCGTTCTATCCTCACAACCCCTATGCGGATGTCCCAGAAACCGATCTCAGGTATGCCGTGGGGCGGCTCACGGTTCCGCTGTCCCTGAAATCCCAGCCGGGCCACTACATCAGGCCAAAGGAAAAACAGATAGAAATTACGATCAGTGCGACGCCCTAGCCTTCAACACTTTCTCCGGTCGCGGAAGTCTTGCGACGCAAGCATTCGGGGCATCGTGGGAAAGTGCTGTCCATGCGTCGTCGCCGGTAATGTAGTCTTGTATGGAAGGCTGGCCTGGCGGCGCGACTCATCATGCGACACATCCTCATCTTGGTAGCGATCACCCTGCTCAATGCTTGTGGTGAGAGCGATTCCAGCGGACTGATCAAACTCCAACTCGGTCATGTCTCCAACCCCGGGGCACTTGTCGCCGAGTCAGCCAACGAGTTTGCGCGGCGCGTCAACGAAAAGCTCGCGGGGCGCGTCACGGTCAATGTATTCGGATCCAGCCAACTCGGAACAGACGAGGTGCTGCTGCAAAAACTTAAGCTGGGAACCGTTGATCTGGCGCTGCCCTCGACCGTCATGTCGACCGTTGTCGATGAGTTTGGCCTGTTTGAGATGCCATATCTCGTTGAGGATCGCGAGCACATGAAGCGCATTGAAAAGGCGCTCTTCTGGCCGCGTCTGGCACCGCTCAGTGAGGCAAAGGGTTATCGTGTACTCGCGGTTTGGGAGAACGGTTTTCGCCACATCACGAACAACGACCACCCCATCCGTACTCCCGCTGACCTGCGGGGAATCAAACTGCGCACACCGAAGGGCCGCTGGCGCATCAAGATGTTCCAGGCCTATGGGGCGAACCCTACGCCGATGCCGCTGTCGGAAGTATTCGTGGCATTGCAGACAGGTGTGATGGACGGCGAGGAGAATCCCCTCTCGATGATCTACAGCAGCAAGTTTCAGGAAGTGCAGAAGTACCTGTCGCTTTCACAGCACGTCTACACGCCGGCTTACTTGCTCGCCGGTGCGGGCAAGTGGCCGAAACTGCCCGAGGATGTCCGCCAGATTCTGGAAACGACGGCGCGAGAGACGCAAGAGTTTGTTCACAGGCGCGGCAAGGAAATTGATGAGGAATTACTCGTTCAGTTGAAGGCGGAGGGGATGGAGATCAACGAAGTTGACCGCGATGCCTTCAAGCAGGCGGGCCAGGATATCTACAAGGAATTTGGCGCAGCGGTGAAGGACGGCGACGAACTCACCAGCAAAGCCATTGCGCTGCGGGATGGCGAAGGCCGATACTAGTTCCTAGTTCGTTGTACTTTCCAAAGCAGCCCCATCAAGGGCCGCCTGCTCTGACCCGCCTCGATGCCTCAACTTCGCGCGAATTTCGAGCGCTTGCTCGAAACCATCGTTATTCTCCTGATGGGATCGCTGGCCACACTGGTGGTGGTGGCGGTGGTGTTTCGCAAAGCTGGCGCCTCGGTTGTGTGGTACGACGAGGTTGCCTCGGTGCTGCTCGCCTGGCTGACGTATTACTGTGCGTCGCTGGCCGCTCTGAAACGCGCGCATATTGGCTTTCCGAAGCTTGTTCAAGCGCTGCCGTTGAAGGTGCGCTGGATTTTATACGGCATCCGCGAGCTGATCGTCGTTAGCTTTTTCCTGCTCGTGGCCTGGGCGGGGTGGCAGGTGCTTGTCGTCCTCGAAGGAGACTACCTGGTGAGCCTGCCCTGGGTGCCCACGCAAGTGACACACTCGGTTATCCCAATCGGGGCAGTGCTCTTCATCGTTGCCGAATTGCTTAGCTTCATCGAGCTGATCCGGGCCGAGGTCGCCGCAGCCGAGGCCGCCGACTTGTGACCATCCTCGCGATGATTCTGGTAATGTTGGCGCTCGTCGCGATCGACGTGCCGATAGCTATCGCAATCGGAGTTGTGGCTATCGGCGCGATGGCTGCCGGCTCGGAAATCGAGGCGCTGCCGAATGTGGCGCTGGTGCTATACACCGGGGCGACGCAGTTTCCGCTCATTGCGATCCCGCTGTTCATTCTGGCCGGGGCGATCATGAACGCCGGGGGCATTTCGCAGCGCCTGATCGCGCTGGCATCGGCGTTGATTGGCTTCGTGCGCGGCGGACTCGCGATGGTCACGATCGGCGCTTCGCTGTTCTTCGCCGAGATTTCAGGATCGGCCGTGGCGGATGTCGCCGCGCTGGGGTCGATCTTGATTCCAGCTATGACGAAGAAGGGCTACCCGACGCCGTTCGCGGCCGCCGTTACTTCGTCCGCGGCGACGCTCGCTGTGATCATACCGCCGTCGATCCCCATGATCTTGTACGCCGTGATGGCCGGCACTTCCGTGGTCGAGTTGTTCGTGGCGGGTATCGTGCCGGGCCTGCTCGGCGGTGTGTTGATGATGGCCATCACTTACGCCACGGCCGTGAAGCACAACTACCCCGTCGAAGAAGTCTTCCAGCTCAGCCGCGTCGCCAAGACGTTGCGAGAAGCTGCTTGGGCGTTACTGCTGCCGGTGATCATCCTGGGCGGCATCTTCGGCGGCTGGGTAACGGCAACAGAAGGCGCCGGACTGGCCGTCGTAGCCGCGCTCGCAATCGGCGCCGTGATCTACCGCGAATTAACGTGGGCCACGATCCGCGCGGCGATGGTCGAAGCCGGGACACAGACCGCGATTGTGATGCTGCTCGTTGCTACCTCAGCGCTGTTGGGCGAGTATCTCACCTCGATGCAGGTGCCGCAACAGGTCGCGCAAAGTATCATCGGCCTGACCGACAACCCCATCGCCGTCCTGGCGTTACTCAATGTATTCTTTCTGGTGATTGGAATGTTTCTGCATTCGGCGGCGGCGATCATCCTGGTTGTGCCGATCGTCATGCCGCTCGTGAACGCGGTGGGAATCGACCCGGTTCACTTTGGACTCATCGTCACGCTCAACCTGGGGATCGGGCAGCAGACGCCGCCGGTCGCCAGCGTCCTGATGACGGCCTGCTCGATCGCGAAGGCCGATATTTGGGAGGTCAGCAAGGTTAACCTGCGGTTCATCGCCGTGCTGGCGTTTGTGTTACTGCTCGTGACGTATATCCCGGCGATACCGTTAGCGCTGGTGGAGTTCTTCTATCGCTAGCCGGCCTCAAAAGATCTGTTCATCGGCCGATGGCCCGTAGGTCGCGGGTACCGGAATATCGTTCAGCCTGAGATACACTCCCAACTGGGCGCGGTGATGAATCATGTGATTCATTACGAAGCTTCGCAGCACGTCTGCCTTCGGGACCGCGAAGAACGTTTTCCCACCGGCGCGCAGCGACCACGTCGCCATGAACGTCTCGTCACTCGCTGCCGCAATGGCGGCGCGCGCCGCTTGAGTGTTCTCATCAAATGCCGCGAGAGCCTCGGCGGGACCTCCGAGGGCTTGCCCCTTGGGTGGATTTGGGCCCAGATCAAACGAATCGTGGTCGATAGTATTCGCGACCCAGGTTAGGAGAGTCGCAAGGTGGCTCGTTAGTTCGCCGAGCGTCATCGACTTGTCGTGCGGTTTCCAGTTCCAGCGGTCCGCGGGTACGCGCTCGATCGCCTTGCGGGTTTTGGCTGTCTCTTGATCAAACTCGGGTAAGAGTGTGTCGCTTAGCGTCATTTCTAGCCTCAGTGGGTTTTGGTTTGGAAAGGCCCTTAGCTGAAAGCGCCTCAGGTCGTCTCGGCAAGAAGGCGCCGGATCGCCGGAATAATTTTCTCTTCGAGATCGCCTTCCCCTCCTTGGAAGTAGCCGCGAATCCGGCCCTGGCGATCAACGAGGACGAAGCGCAGGCTGTGAGTGATGATGCCGGAATCGGGGCCGGGGGCCTCGCCGCCGTCATCGATTGCGAGCTTGAAGCCACCCTTGATGAGCCGGTACAGGCCGGTCTTATCGCCAGTCAGGAAGAGCCAGCGTACCGGATCGGCGTTGAAGCGTTTTGCATACTTGGTGAGCACCTCCGGTGTGTCATTCTCCGGGTCTACGGTGAACGAGACCAGGCGCACCTCGGGCTGATCTTCGAGTGCTTTCTGAATACGCGACATGCGCTGCGAGAGCAATGGGCATGGCCCAGTACACTCGGTGAAAACGAAGTTAGCTACCCAGACCCGCCCGTCGAGTTCGGAGCGATCGACTTGTCGACCACTGCGCTCGGTCAGTGAAAACTCGGGCGCGACGCCTAGCAGTGGCAGGTCATCCGTCGCGGACGGCTGCTGCTGTGACGGGCTGCAACCCAGCGCGATGAGAAGGAGGGGAAACACGTACAAGCGCATCTTCCTATCGTAAGCCTGCGAGTCTTGCGCCACGAGAGCCCTGCATCACATCTTGGGCAAGCCGACGCGCTCGCCCAAGAGTGATGCTGATTGCCAGTAGCTTCGCTACTTCTTCTTGCTGTGTTTGACCTCGACCGTCGCTGAACCATCCGCTTCGTTGCCGGAACCATCCATGACGTTATAGCTTGCCGTGTAGATGCGACCGTCGCCGTTGCCCTTGCGTTCGGCCCGCACGGAGAAGCTTGTGTCAGCGGTCCCGACTTCGGCGTCCTGGATATCGTCCGTCGTCGCACCATCGCCCGTATCATCATCGGGCTCGTCGCTCATAACAGACGTCAGGATAAAGTCCGTTACGGGACAGTTGTCTTCGACCGTTACGTCCGCGCTAATCGTGTACATCTTGTGAGTCGGCGGCCAAATGGACGATGGGTCGAGAACAACATCAATGCTCGGAGGCGTCGTGTCGGCGACATCCGCGTCAAAGCTCTCGACCGTCTGTAATCCGCAACCATCGGTTCCCGTGACTGCGACGCGAACCGTGGCCGGGCTTGACGTCAGGCCGGAAACGATAACTGAGCCCGTTACGTTCACGGTTGTGCCGTCACCCTGAACGATGTTGACGGTCGGCGCGCCAAGTGTGGCATTGCCGGTCAGCTCGCTGATGTTGACCGAGACGTCTCCCTCGGCGACTGAACAGTCATCTGTAACCGTCGCTTGGAAGGTCACCTCGAACATGCAGGCGTCATCGACTTCTCCGCCAGTCGCCGAGCCTGTGATCACTGGCACGTTCTCTTCAATTGTGAAGTCGCCGTCGGATATGTCGAAGAAAATATTGTCGACAGCTTCCGCCTTGGCGCGTCCCTGGGTCGTCGCAGCGTTGCAGGGAACCGTGAGGCTCTCCGATCCATCGTTCAGCGTCGATGCGGCCCATGGCGAAAAGTTCTGGCCGCCATCTTCGGAGAGCAGTAGGTTTACGTTCGTCGCGATCGAACCGCCGCCAACTTGCCAGGTCACATCCGTGGAACACCCGGTGTTGAGAGTTTCTCCTCCATCCGGTGCAGTCAGAAAGAAAGGATCGCCACTGACCGTGACTACCATCCCGTCGTAATCCACACCACCGCCCGCTAGAAGGTTGTCACGCGCCGTGAGGCAGAAATTCATAGTGCGGTCCATCGTCGGCAAAAGCTCGCCCGTTGTCGTCGTGTTGTTGAGAATGTCACTCAACTGCGGGAAGGTCCGCGACGGGTCATTGGGAAGGGGTAGGAAGGAACGAAACAGGGGATTGCTGCCCATGTCAGTGAGCGGCGAGATCTGTACGGCCGTCACATCGAACTGCTCCCATGCGTAGCTCAGCGGATCACCATCGGGGTCGGTCGCCGATCCCGTGAGGATGAATGGTGTTTGTTGGGGAATCGTATAGTCGGGTCCGGCGTTGACAGAGGGCGCCGCATTTCCTGTCGCGCTAGTACTCGCGCAAGCGGCACCTGCGCCGACCCCCGTGGAAAACGACACGATCTGGTCAAAGCTCCGCGTGTGGAAGTAAGGATCATCAGTGACACCGCCCTGGACATTGTCGGCCCCGCAGATGCCGGAATAGGCCATCAGTGTGCTGCCGCTGAGTGGTTCGTAGGCGTTGCTCGGGGAAAACTGACCAGGCGTGCAACTGCCGTTGCTGCCGCTCCAGCTATGTCCCGCGCTGAACTGGTGGCCCATCTCGTGCGAGAGTAGACGATAACCGCCGAACCCTTCCTGAGCGGGATCACCGCCGATACTGAGCCCCGAGGCCCCATTGCCCTTGTTCAAGTCGTCACAAACGACGGATCCACCGGCGCACCCGCCGCCGCCCTGCATGCCGAAGACGTGGGCGACATCGTAGTTTGCTGCTCCGAGAATGAGGTTGATGATGGGGGTGTTCTCGTTGCGCATCGTACAGGGCGCTCCATCCGAGTACCCATCCGTGGTTCCATCGGTAAAGAACACGTCGGTCGTGTTGTTGATGAGCGTGAAGCGAATGGCGACTTCGACTTCGTAGACCGCGTTGAGGCGGTTCACTACCGTGGTTACGGCCGCTAGGACATCGGCGTCGCCACCGCCGCTCTCCCATCCGTTGTAATATTCTCCGGTGGTCGCGATCGCCAAGCGGTAGGTGCTGAGCGTGGCTCCCGAAGCGAGCGCCGCTGGTTCGAAGGCGGCCTTAGCGTTAGACAGCCCAGACCGCAACAGGTTACCGCTCGTTGAGGCATCGCTCGCCGATTGAACCAAAGCAGGTATGGTTTCCACGCCGCAGAAGATATCACTCGCCGAGGTTTTTTCGTAAACGCTTCGGTAGTTCGGATGTTCGAGACGGCTGTCAGGATTAATCTGCACCGCACCCTGCGGGGTCAGCAGCAGAACGTGCAGGTTTCGATGGTTGCGGTCCATGCGGCCCGTGATTGACGGATCGTCAACCCCCCGCAAGGTGAAAGTTCGGATCGTCGGAAAGCGGGCGGCCAAGCCCGGTTCCATGATCGGCGACTCTTCGACACGAAAGAGCGAACGCTTCCCATCGGGCATCGGTAGTTTTACGAACAGGGACACGGCGCCCGATCCCTCGGCCGGCGCACTTCGTAAAAAGCCGTCAAACTTCACGTCGTCGAGACGATAGATCGTTACACTTTCAGGCGAGCCGTCGGCCGCCTTCTCTTCGCTGACCTGCACCTCTGCCCAAGCGTCATCAACCTCACGCGCCTGTCCCTGCAAGCTGTGGCTAAATAACGCCATAGCGATCGCCACGCATGACCATAGCAACCCATTCCGTATGCCCCACTGATTCAGGAAACTCATTTGCACACTTCTCCCTTGTCGTTCGGATTAAATGAGCTATCTCGCCATACGCCGAGGCGACATAGCTGCGAAAAGCGTCGACGGGGAAGTCCGCTGGAACTATCGCCAGCAGAGTACGAGCGCCCTGTCGCAGGTGTCTAGATTACTCCAGGCAGTGGATTAAGAAGCAAGAGTATTTTTACTTATGTGGATTAGGCGTACGCCAATGGCGTTACGCCGCCTGCTAGGGCCTACTGGGCGGCGCTGATTTCGACGAACTCACACTCAGAACTCGGCGGAGGCACGCAGATGCCTTCCTGCCTCAGGCCTTCTATGTGGAGGTCGATCGCTTCGCGAACGAGTTGCAGCACCTCGTCTCTCGTATCGCCCGCGGCGACACAGCAGGGGAGATCGGGCACACGGGCACCCCAGCTTTTCTCACCTCGCTCGATGACGACCCTGTAGCGCATCGTGTTCCTCACTTTTACAGGCCCGCCTGTCGAAGCGCAGCATGGAGCGTTGCGGGTGGGACCTCAGCACCCGCTTTGCCAGCCACGATGACAATGGCGGGCTTGTCGCTGTGTTTGAATTCTCGGTGACCGCCCCGGGTTCGCTCTAGCCACCATCCGTCCTCCTCCAGGAGGTATATCAGGTCCTTGACCTTAAAGCTGCCCGTAGTTTGTCGCATCAATGAACCTAAAGGCTGTTGGGTGCGGCGTCAGTTATGGCAAAGCTTGCACATGATCTCCTTGGGGTAGATCAAGTGCTTGGCCGCCGTCGAACCATGAGCGTTATGGCAAGTCCCGCACTCTACAAACGTATGCTCGGGATGGGTATGAATCTGCACAAAGGTTTCTTGCTCTTTCTGGTGGCAGTCAAAGCAGCCGCCCTTGAAGCGGAAACGGCCGCGGCTGCTGATCCCGTGACACTGCGTGCATTGGACGCCGGGGACGGGCGGGTGCTGTTGAAATGGTTTGTAGTGCTCCGGCGCGTTCTCGCCCACAAAAAAACGAACTTCCTTGCGCCCGCTTTCCCAAACAATCGCCAGAGTATGTTCGCCCGCTGAAGGTGCGACTGTGGCGTGATACACGTTGGGGAAGGGCTCTTCGGCTTCGATCGCCTTGCCATCAAGTTCGAGCTTGCCGGCCGGGGCCTTGGCTACGATATCGATTTCGCCGGCGACATGGGCGGAGAAGTCCGTCGGACGCATGATGCGGCCCTCATCCTGCCCATATAGAGCCGGTCCAAGCAGGAGGGCGAGGCCCAAGGTTATTTTCGAAACAGCTCGCATGCTCAACTTAGATGAACACGGCAGACATACCCGCCATACTTGCCGGGGTGCGCGCCGCCGCCGCGAACAAATCCCGAATCGCTGTAGTACAGCATGCCGTCGTGCATCGTCAGCCCGTGTGGGTCAGGGTCCGTGCCCTTGTTCAGTTGGATGACTTCGAGTATCTTGCCGTTTCGCGGGTCGAGCCGCTGGATCATATATTCGTTTGAGAACATGCACCAGATCGATTCCCCATCCCAGGCCAGCCCGTGCGCGCGGTCGAGCGTAATCGGGATGTGCGAAATCTCCTTGAACTCGACGTCGTAGCGTGTCAAGCGTCCTATCGCTAGCGTAGTCACCCAGAGAGAATTCTCGGCCCAACAAAGGCCATGCACGCCGCCTCCGCCAGGGACCGGATAGCGAGCCACGGTCTTGCCTGTCTTCGGGCTAACCTTGTGAACCTCGCCGGTCGTGGTATCAGTTGGCCGCGGCGGTCGCCGGCTGGCGGGACCGTTCGCGGCCATCCACAAGAACCCGCCGCCATAGGCGATACCGCTGGTGTTCGACGACTCGGTTGCGACTTTGCGGACTACTTTGCCGGTTTGCCAATCGAGCAGGCAGGCCGCATCGGTGACCTGCTCACCGACCCATAATCCTTCGGCGGTGGCTTCGAGCGCGTTGGGATTGCCATCGGGTGATTTCCAAAGCGCTTCGACCCGAGCTTTGCGGGTTGGATATTCCGCCGTGATCGCGCACTGGGCAACGGCAGCGGCCAAGAACAGGCGTCGAGTCACCATGCCGATAGTGTAGCGATTTTGTGGCTGACTACTGACCCCGTTCGGCGGTCGCGCCTGATTGGCAGTACAATCTGCACAGGCCCGAGACTGGGAACAACGATCGGCTTGAGAGGGAGGAACGACTCAATGAGCAAGAATCGCTCGCCACGGGGGCGGCGGGATTTCCTGAAAGGCAGCCTGGCCGCATCCGCGGCGTTGGCGGCGTGCGGGCCGAATGATGCGGTATCGAGTCCAGCTCGCAACCGCGTTGTGGAGGAAAACGGGAAGGAAGGCAGCCTCGACTGGCAACTCACGCGGGTGCGGCTTGATAAACGGGACGGTTTTCGTTCACCGGATATCGAAGGGTACTGCTCTCATCAGAGCATCGAAGCCGGAGAGACGCTACGCCTGATGGTCAGCACGAACCCGGCGCAAAAATACCAGATCGAAATCTTTCGCATGGGCTACTACGGCGGAAGAGGCGCGCGGCTGATGACGACGCTCGGCCCGTTTGACGGCGTCGCGCAACCCGACCCCGACATCCAAGATCTGCGCCTGCGGGAATGCGGTTGGGAGACGAGCGCGGAGTTAAAGATTCCCCAGGATTGGCTGAGCGGGGTCTACCTCGGGCGGCTGACGTTGCTGACCGGCTCCGATGAGCTGTCGGCTTGGCAGAGCTACGTGGTTTTTGTCGTGCGAGACGCGCGCAAGGCCGACGTGCTGTTTCAGTGCAGCGACAACACGTGGCAGGCCTACAATCGCTGGCCCGACGACTACTCGCTCTACACACATCCGGATGGATCGCTTGTTTCGAACGTGGAAGTCAGCTTTGACCGCCCCTACGGTAAGTACGCGCAGATCTATGAGAATCCGCAGTCGGTCGGCTCGGGCGAGTTTCTCTGTTGGGAATACCCTGCGTGTTATTGGCTCGAGTCGCACGGTTACGACGTCACCTACTGTTCGAATAGCGACATGATCGACCCCGCACAACCGCTCCGAGCGCGGGCCTTCGTCAGCGTCGGTCACGACGAGTACTGGGATCTGCGGCAATACCAGAGCGCGATGGGAGCGGTCGGCGCGGGCATCAGCCAGTTGTATCTATCAGGGAACTCGGTGTGTTTTGTGAGTCCCTTCCGCGAGAGCCATGATGGCCGCGCCAACCGCATCATCACGCGCGCCGGACGCTATGGCGGGCTGACAGAGGAGGAAAGAACCAAGATGGGGCCGTTCCCCACCGAGGGTCCGAATGAAAACCTGTTGATGGGCGCGCGCACGATCACTCCCTTCAATGGCGGCGGCGATTGGATCGTCACCAAGCCCGAGCACTGGATCTTCGAGGGGACGGGCATGAAAAAGGGCGACCGTGTACCGGGACTGGTCGGCTGGGAATTTCACGGCGATCCCGCGGCGATCCCCGGCCTGGAAGTCGTCGCCGAAGGCATCGCGCTCAGCGGAGGCGTCCGGCCCGCCCATTGGACAGCCACGGTTTATCCTGGGCCAAAGGGGAATGTGGTCTTTAACGCAGCCACGATCTTCTGGGCGCAGGGGCTTTCGTCACCGCCCGGACATATGCCGCCGTGGTCGCACTGGTCGCGTCCGCACGGCCCGGACGAGCGGGTTCAGCGTATCACCCAGAATGCACTGAAGCGGGCGCTTGGTTAGATCGAGGCGCGCTGTGTTCTCATCGTCTGTGTACTTTTTGGAGTTGGGCTGATCGCTGGAGCGTGCCGTTCGCACGGCTCGTTTCTCTCGCCGCTCGGCTAGCAGTCCGTGGTGAAAGCCCGTCTGCATGAAAAAAAAGGTACTGGAGACTCCAGGTTTGAAGGTAGGCGGGCCACTGCTCAAAGAACGGTCGATCCGTACTCCTGAATCGGTCTTCGGATGTTGATAGAATCGGCTTCCTCCTCTTTTTACCAACATGAGCGGTATTCCTGCGGCACACACTCGCTGTTGTATCTCTGGCGGTGGTCCCGCTGGAATGATGCTCGGCTATTTGCTAGCGCGAGCCGGAGTGCCGGTCGTGGTGTTAGAAAAGCACTCTGATTTCCTACGAGACTTTCGCGGGGACACCGTGCATCCGTCGACGCTGCAAGTGCTCGATGAGGTCGGTCTATTGCGAAAGTTTGAAGAGCTGCCGCACCGCAAGGTGCAGCACCTAAGCGTGCAAATCGGGACTCGTATGCAGCCGGTCATTGACTTCCGGGGCCTCAGGCCGTTCAACCATCTTTCGCTGGTGCCGCAGTGGGACTTTCTTGATCTACTCGCCGATGAGGGCCGTGGCTATCCGTGCTTTGATCTGCGCATGAGGCACGAGGTGGTCGGGCTGATCGAGGGGGGAGGGGCGCACTATTGGCGTGCGCGTGCAGTCGCCCTCCGGTGACCTCGATATCTACGCTGATGTGATCGTCGGCTGTGACGGACGGCGTTCGACGCTTCGCGATACGGCCGGTTTGCGCGGGCAGGACTATGGCGCGCCGATGGATGTGTTGTGGTTCCGCCTGCCGCGAAAGGGCAACGAGCCGGAGGAGACGTTCGCGATTGTCGGCGCGGGTCACCTGATGATTTTGCTGAATCGCACGAATTACTGGCAAGCCGCGTACGTTGTCCCCAAGGGTAGTGACGAAGAGTTACGATCGCGACCCTTGAGTACCTTGCGTGATTCGGTAGCGCAACTTGCGCCATTTCTCGCCGCTCACGTCGCGGAGCTGACGTCATGGGATGACGCCAAGACCCTGCAAGTACGGGTCGACCGTCTTGACCGTTGGTACCGGCCCGGCCTGCTGCTGATCGGTGATGCCGCGCACGCGATGTCCCCGATCGGCGGAGTCGGCATCAATCTGGCCATCCAAGACGCTGTCGCCGCCGCGAATGTGTTGGCCCCGGCGCTCGCCGCCGGCCAGGCAATTGACGAAGAGCTGCTGCACCGAATCCAGGCGCGTCGCCTGCCGCCCACCAAGCTCACACAGATGTTGCAGTTGCAGATCCAGAAGCGTGTCATCGCAAAGGTTCTCGATCCGGCAGGACCTCTGCCTGGGATTCCGGCGATCGTACGCTTTCTGCTTCGGTTCCGTGCCGTGCGGAACATTCCCGCGCGGATCATTGGTTACGGTTTCCGTCGTGAACATGTCCGCACAGGCGCAGTCCGACCGCCGGCTTGAGATGCCCGGCAGCATGGGGCATCCGCCCGGCCGCCGCTAACCCATTCGCCGCTCACCGTGTTATTTGCCAGCCTCGCCGCTTCGAGGTTACCCAAAGCGTTCTTTGGTAGAGTTTCGATTATGAATCGCCGTCTACCGTTATTACTGCTCTATTCCCTTGTCTTGGTCCCACAGCCCGGTCATGCACAGCAGGAGCTGGACTTCCTCGGCAGCCTGACCGAATTCCACGACATCAAGCAGATGCTGCCCAAGTACATGAACGCCCGTGCTAACGAGATGCTGGCGAAGCGGCGCGAGGAGGTCGCCACGTGGCGCGGCGCGGACGATTTAGCTCAGCGCAAAGCCTACGTCCGGAAGACCATCATCGAGGCCATCGGCGGCCTGCCCGAGCGCACGCCATTGAACGCGAGAGTCGTCGGCGTACTCGAGCGCGACGATTACAAGATCGAGAAGATCATCTTCGAGAGCCAGCCGAATTTCTTCGTCACCGCCAATCTGTATCTTCCGAAGACGGGCAGCGGGCCCTATCCCGGAGTGCTGTATCCCCTCGGCCACGAGCGCGGCGGCAAGTCCAACTCCGACTGGCAGCACAACCTGATCTCATTCGCGAAAAAGGGCTACGTGGCACTAACCTGGGACCCCATCGGACAGGGTGAACGCTATCAGATCTACGACGAGGATTTCGAACGGCGCAAAGTGGTTCGTTCGACGACCGAGCACTCCATATTGGGTGTGGAAGCGATTCTCGTAGGCGACAACGTGGCGCGCTACACCATCTGGGACGGCATTCGCGCACTCGACTACTTGCTCTCGCGTCCCGAGGTCGATACCACGCGCATCGCCTGTACCGGCAACTCCGGCGGAGGCACGCACACCGCTTACCTGTCGGCGCTCGAGGACCGCATTCACGTCGCGATGCCGTCGTGCTATCTGACGTCGTGGGGCCAGTTGCTCGACACCATCGGACCGCAGGACGCCGAGCAGAATCTGCTGCCCTGGATTGGCGCCGGGCTCGATCATCCGGATTTCATCTACGCCTTTGCGCCGCGGCCGTACATCATGCTGTCGGGGATTCGGGATTTCTTCTCGATCAGCGGCGCACGTGCCACCTTCAAGGAAGCGAAGGATGTTTATTACCGTTTGGGCGCCGAGGACAAGATCGCCATGTTCGAAGCCGACGACCGTCACGGCTATCACCAGCCGCGCCGCCTCGCCGGTTACAACTGGCTCAGCCGCTGGTTCAAAGGGACTGAAGATCACCGCCCCGAACCGGAGGGCCCTATGGCGAGCTTCGAAGAGCTACAGGTGACCGAGACCGGGCAGGTCGTGACTTCGCTCGGAGGCGAGACGGTATTCACGTTGAACCAGAAACGCGCGCAGCGGTTGAATAAGAACCTGCCGCCGCTGTCGAACCGCGATCAGGCGAAAGCCTTCCGCGGCGCGATGCAGCATCGCATTCGAGAAGTCGTTGCCGTTGCGGATGCATCTGGGGTGCCGATCGTGACCCCTTATGGCGTCATCAGCCGAGACGGCTACCGTATCGAGAAATTCATCTACGAGAGTGAGCCGGGCATCCTCGTTCCTTCGCTGCTTTTCATCCCCGAGGGTTCGGGCCGAAAACCCGCGATCATCTACGTGCATGGCCGCGGCAAGGCGATCGACGCAGGCGAAAGCGGCGAGATTGAGAAGTTCACCAAGGCGGGCTATGTCGTGCTGGCCGTTGATCCCCGCGGAATCGGCGAAACCAATAGCTTGGAAGACTTTAACGGCTCCGACTTCCCGCGCTACTTCGGCCAGTGGAACAGCACCATGACCGGCCTACTGATGGGCAAGAGCCTGCTTGGCATGCGGGTGTTCGACATCCAAAAAGGGCTCAACCTGCTGGCCGCCAGACCCGAGGTCGACAGCAGCCGCATCTCTGCGATCGGGAAGGAAGCGGGCGGCGTGCCGTTGCTCATGGCCACGGTCCTCGACGATCGCATCAGCCGGCTCGCGCTTGAGAACGTTCTTGTTTCCTACGACGCCGTCGTGAACCAGCGCCTGCACGAGGGAATCTTCGAGAATGTGGCTTGGGGTGCGCTGAAGTCATTTGACCTACCTGATTTGGTGTCCGCCACGACGCCCCGGCCGGTATGGATCACGAATGCGGTTAATCCGCTCGGTCACGAAATGCCGATTGCTCAAGTCAACAAAGCATACGAGGCATCGACGAACGCTTACCGTGACACGAACGCCGCCGGTGCGCTGCGCGTCGTTCGCCGAAAAGCAGACCAAGACCCCGATTCGGTTTATGCGGACTGGTTTCGTTAGTTGGCACATAGCGGTAGGACACCACCCGCGTTTGCGAATGCGGGTGTATGTGCTGTAGACTGAACGTACTGGAGATACTGCCCGATTCCGCTGGGAACGGGCTGGATTTCCGGTCCCCGCGCTGTAGTTTTCGTTATGAGATTCCCTTGGAAAGGGTCAGAAATCGGTATGTCCAAAACACTGCTGTCCTTCGTCTTCCTTCTCGCCGGCTCTGTTTCGGCGCAGACATTCGCTCCGGGTTCGGAAGCAAGCACGCTGGCGGGCCCGAACATTTCCAAGACGTTCGTCTTGCCGGGTGATGAAATGCTTCCCCAGATAGCATTTTCCAATCCAAGAATGATCCTGAAATGCGGTAGGTCGAGGCCGGGGACGAAATAGGGTGT
>JAQBUE010000245.1 GCA_027624045.1 Acidobacteriota bacterium | reverse complement strand
TCTTCAGGATCATCTTGTATTGGAAACACTCCCTCCTTTCAGGATCATCTTGCATTGGACAACTCTCAGCCGGGGATGAACTACGGTTTGAGCGTTATACTCCCCAGTGGCATGTTGACCCGACGTTACTTCACTTTTCTGGTTTCCGCCGTACTGCTGTGTGCTTCTCAGGCCGGGGCGCAACCCGATTCCGAGCGAGAGGAATGGGTCCAACTGTTCAACGGCAAAGATCTCAGCGGCTGGACCGTCAAGATCAACGGTTATGACCTGGGTGAGAATTTCGGCAATACTTTTCGCGTTGAAGACGGCATGCTGAAGGTTTCCTACGACCAATACAGCGACTTCGGCGAACGCTTCGGCCACATCTTCCAGCAGCAGAAGTTTTCGCACTACATCATCGCCGTCGAATACCGCTTCGCGGGCGAGCAGGCGCCTGGAGGTCCCGGCTGGGCGCGCAGAAACAGCGGCATCATGGTCCACTCACAAGCGCCCGAAACCATGGGGAGAAACCAGAACTTCCCCATCTCGATCGAGGTACAACTGCTGGGCGGTCTGGGCGGGGGGACGCGCACGACAGCCAACCTCTGCACACCCGGTACGCATGTCGTGATGGACGCCAAGCTGCTCACCAGGCACTGCACGACATCGAGCTCGCCGACTTTCGACGGCGATCAATGGGTGCGGGTCGAAGCGGTTGTCTTGGGGGACTCGCAGATCCGGCACAGAGTGAATGGCGAGACAGTGCTGACGTATGAAATGCCGCAGATCGGCGGCGAGGTCGTCAATGGTTTTGATCCGCTCACCAAGCAAGACGGAAAGCTGCTTGATGAGGGCTACATCTCGCTTCAAAGCGAAAGTCATCCGGTCCACTTCCGCAAAGTTGAGCTGCTCAGCCTGGCCGGCTGCATCGACCCCAAGGCGAAGAACTACAAGAGCTACTACGTGAAGTCCGAACCGTCGCAGTGCAGCTATTGACCCGCCGCGAGAGGGCTAAGCTAGGTCCCGATCTCCGCCCCGATCTCAGCCACAATCAGATCGCCCATCTGGCGGGACGAGAGTTCGCCGCCTAAATCGCGTGTCCGGTTCTCACCGGATTGCAGAACCCGCTCGACCGCACCGCGAACCAGTACCGCCGCCGGCCGCGTCTCGTTCCCCAGCCACTCCAGCATCATCGCCACCGACAGAATCGTCGCCACGGGATTCGCGATTCCCTGGCCGGCAATGTCAGGCGCCGACCCATGAGACGGCTGGAAAACAGCGTGGCTCTCACCGATATCCCCCGACGGCGCCATCCCCATGCCGCCCACCAGCCCCGCCGCCAAGTCCGAAAGGATGTCTCCGAACAGGTTCTCGGTCACGATCACATCAAACCGCTCCGGCTGCCGCACGAGATACAGTGCTGCCGCGTCGACATAGACGCGCTCGGTCTCGATCGCCGGGAACTCGGCCGCCACCTCATCGAACACGCGCCGAAAGAATGCCATCGAGGGCAGTACGTTCGATTTGTCGACTAGTGTCACCTTCCCCCGCCGCGTTATTGATTGCCGCCGGGATGCTTCGTGAAATGCCGCGCGGCAGACGCGCTCCGTTGCGCGCCTCGAAATATGGATCTGATCGTCAACGACATCGGCCGCGAAATCAACCTTCTGCTCCCGCGACCAGAAAGCGCCCTCGGTGTTCTCGCGAACCAGAAGTAGATCAATTCCGCCCGCCTCGTACCCCTTCAGAGGCGTATGCGTGGGATGAAACAAGTGGATCGGCCG
Source organism: Acidobacteriota bacterium (assembly GCA_027624045.1). GTDB lineage: Bacteria > Acidobacteriota > Terriglobia > Bryobacterales > UBA6623 > JAPPLB01. The sequence goes on along the minus strand of JAQBUE010000245.1, from coordinate 4,905 downwards.
CAATCCCGCATAGAGATCGAGACGCTCGCGCAGGTCGAGCTGAGGCGCAATCTCTGTCCCACGCGGACCGCGCACATGAGGCAATCCCATCGCGCCCAGTAGAATCGCGTCGCAGGCTCGGCAAGCCTCGAACGTCGTCTCAGGGAAGGGATCGCCGGAACGCTGAAACTCCTCAGCGCCCGCGGCAAACTCCTCGAGGTCGAACGAGACACCATCGAGCGTGGCCGCGGCGGCTGATAGCACCTTCACGCCTTCCGCGACGACCTCGGGGCCGATGCCATCGCCGGGCAGTAGTGCGATTCGATACGTTTTCACTCGGATACTTTCCAACCGTTCTTATCGCCCGGCAACGGCCCGCGGAACCGGCTCAACCAGTAGATCCGCCAGCGCGGTTGCGTGCCAGCCCTGCGCGCGTTTCTCCCAATAGAGGTCACGCAGCCGGCGCGAGATGTCACCCGGCTTGCCGTCGCCAATCAAAGCGTTGCTGACTTTGGTGATCGGGATGATGCCGCCGCCCGATGACGAAAGAAAAGCCTCATCGGCGGCAGCCAAGTCTTGCGGCTTAAGGTCGGCTGTCGCCGCTTCGAGTCCTGCCATCTGGCACAGCTCAAATACGGTCAGGCGGGTGATGCCTTCCAGTAAATTCTCGCCCGGAGTTAGGACTCGGCCGTCTTTCACGATCCACACGTTGAAACCCGGCCCTTCGGTGAGATAGCCGCCGGTGGACAGCAGCACCGGCTGGTCGGCCCCGGCGTCGAGGGCTTCGAACTGGGCGCAGGTGAGGTCCATGCGATTAAAGTTCTTCACTCGCTGGTTGATCGCGACATCGGGCGCCCGCCGCGTCTCGGCGACCCACAGATGAGCGCCGGTCTGAATGCGGTCTTTGGGGACAACCCAATAATAAGGAACGGAGTAAGCCAGAAACTCGTTGCGGCACGTGCGTGGATCACCGAACGCAACTCCGCCGCCATAGCGCCCTCGCGTACACAGCATGTAAACGATCGACCGCGAAAACTCTGCCTTCTCGACACACTGCGCCAGCACGTGCTTGATCTCGTCCTCGCCCAGCGGCGGCTTCATACGAACGTAGCTGCACGAATCGCGAAAGCGCCTCAGATGATCGTCGAGCCGAAAGAAGTTTCCGTCCCAAACCGACACAGCGTCGAACACCACATCGCTCTTCGTAAACGCCGGGTCCAGAATGGGGATGGTCGCGTCCTCGACCGGGACAAAATGTCCGCCGCTGTAAGCGATTCCGTTTGATTCCGCCATACGCGCTCCTTCTATTCGATCACACCGGCTCAGTCAAATCACTTTGCAGGCTTTCAGAAACGCCTCATGGGTGATCAAGTCGTGCTCCGCTGAATGGGAGGGCTGTTCGCCTTCCCGAATCACGCGCGCCAGTTCAGCAAAATCTCCCGCGAACGGCGGCCCCGGCGGCGGCGTCATTTCGATGGTCTGAAAACCGGCCTTATAAGGACCAGCGGCGTCTTTCAGGTCAACCATCAGCCGGTGGGGCGCAAACGGACGGACTGTCGCTGTCCCATTCGTGCCCAGAATTTCGAACGTCCGGTAATCTCCGCCGTTTGGTTGCTGAGCCGCGATGTAAACTTCCGCCATGGCACGCTCAAACTCGAAGACAGCCAAAGTGTTGTCTTCCAGTGTGTCGTCGATCGGCGCGTCGTGCCGCAACCAGCCTGTGACGCTGATGGGCTTGCCGAGCACCGCGACGACGCGGTCGATCATGTGACAGCCCAGCTCAAACATCATGCCGCCGCGAAAGGCAGCCAACTCTTTGCGTGTCTCGCGCGAGATGGGCTTGTTGATCGTCGCTCGAATCGCGTAGGTATGCCCGAGCCAACCCTTGGTGTGCGCCTCGATCGCCGCCTGCATCGTCGGGTGATAACGCCACTGATAACCCATCTGGACGATCGTACCGTTGCGCTTGGCATTGGCAAAGAGAGCGCGCAAGGCGGGCAGGTCAACCCCGGGAGGCTTATCAAGATGCACCCACTTACCGGCGGCAACAGCCCGCTGCGCGTAGCCGAGGTTCTCTTGTACGCGCGACTCAACGACAATCAATTCCAGCGACGCGTCGCCCAGCATTTCCTCTTCGGAGAGCCAACGGACACCTCGAAACACTTCATGATCCCGCGGCTGCTTGCTGTCCGGCTCACAGATCCCAACCAGTTCGAACTGCTCCATCTGGCGCACGGTCTGAACCTTGCCGAGCGCATGAGCGTGACCGATGCCGTAGATCGCGGTTCGGATCTTAGCCGTGTGCGACGCGGCGTGCACGGCACCGGCGCCGGCCGCCGCCAGAAACGCTCGGCGCGTCAGGTCGGCAGGTATTGATTCTCCCATGACGTTACGGATTCTAGCATCGAGCTGAACCCATGGCTGAAAACGTAGGATGGCTAGGATCCACAGCGCTTGCAGCCCGCGGACACGCCATACCGTGCCTTACATTTTCTCTGGACTGATCGAGGAGAGGATCGTGGTTAACGTCCGGCGCGCACGGGCACGTCCAATCGCAATTCTTTCACCAAGCGCCCGCGCATGTCGCCCAGCCAGGGATCGGCGTAGCGCTTGTTGAGATCAATGGTGGCGAATGCCACAGTTCCCTCGTCTTTGGCGTGCGCCAGAATGTCGCCGTCGCGGTCCATGATGAGTGAAGGATAGTCGTACCCGGCAGTCGCGATGAAGACTTGGTTCTCGATCGCCCGCGCCTTGCCGAGGGCTTCGTTGCCGCCCCAGATGGGTGTGAGGATCAACTCCGCGCCGTTTAAAGCCAAGCCGCGCGCCGGATCAGCGTACTGTAGATCCCAGCAAATCATCATGCCGACCTTGCCGAAGTCCGTCTGAAACACCGGATATTCATTGCCCGGCGTGAATCCGCCCTCGATCTCTTCGCGCGGCAGGTAGACCTTGCGATACTTGCCGACGACTTTGCCTTCGCGATCGATAAGAATTGCCGTGTTGAAAATGTCGATGCCGTCGCGTTCGTAGATGCCGGCCGCGATATATGACTTCTTCTTGCGCGCCATCTCGCCGAGGGCCCGGCTGGTCGGCCCTGGAACGGTCTCGGATATTTCAGCGTAACTCTTGCCGGTGCCGACAACCGTGATGCCCTCCGAGAGCAGAATGACGTCGGTCTGGTCGGAAACGCGATGGTCAACTACGTCGAGAAAGCGCTGCACGCTCGCCTCTCTCGAACCCGTATTGCGGGGCCGCAGGTTGACGGTGGCCACTCGCACCAGACGCGGCTTCGGCTCCGCGATCGGGGTCAATGAAACGTCATCCCACCAGACCTTGCCGTTGGCGCTGTAGGCAAGCAGTAGCTCGATCTCGACGGACGCAGCCTCCAGCGGCGCCGGCGCATCCACCGTCACCCGCTTCCAGGCTCCATCCTGCTCGACCGCGAATGCATACTCGGGCTGACCGGCGCGCTTTCCGCTCGCGCCTCTCCAATCGAGCCGCGACAACACCTGCAAGTTTTCATCGTCGACGCTGTCAGCCTGATAGTGCGCGACGAAGCGGTACCACCTACCCGGCTCAATGCCGCCAACCAGGCGCTGCCAGCCCCCATAGGCCGATGCGTTACCGCCGCCGGCAATCATCAGAGCGCCGGGCTCGCCACGGTTGCGGTCCGCTGCGACGGATGTTTTCGGCGCGATCTCAGCGCGCGCAGCCCAAGGCTGCCACTCGCTTTGCGGCGCGCTGCCGGCTGCGAATCCCGACTGATTCACGCCCACTTCCGCCGCCCACCCTGGAACGGCCATGAGCGCCGCGAAACTGATGAAAAGTAGAGACTTGGTCATATGTCGCCCTCTCCGCTAGCCGTCGTTAGCAGCATAGCGCATGAGTTAGAATTGAGTAACGATATATTATCCGCTGAAAGGTGGCTTTTTGTGATGAGATCCCCCTCTCGATTTTGGTCAGCGACGCGCTGTTCGCTCGACCCGTCTCGCAGGCGCGTTGCCGGCCTTGCTGTACTCCTCTTATTAGCCGCGCTGCCGGCCTGGTCGACTTTGGTTCCCCGGCTGACGCTGGAACAAATGGTCGACGAAGCGGCCTCTGTCGTTCACGGCAAGGTGCTGCGTACTTGGTCGGCTTGGGATGGCGCGCACCAATTCATTTGGACGCACTACGAAATCGGTGTCGCGGACACGATGAAAGGGACGTCCGCCACCACGGTCACGATCAGCGAACCGGGCGGCGAGGTGAATGGCGTCCACATGACGATTTCCAGCGCTCCCAGCTATCTCGTCGGAGAGGAAGTGGTGATCCTCGCCACGGCCACTGAAATCGGCTTCCAGCGCACTGCCGGCTGGGGACAGGGAAAGTTCGCCGTGGGCCTGGCCAACGGCAATAAGATCATCCGGGCCCCCGGTCTGGGCGCCGAACTCGTCGACTTGCCGGGTCAGGGCGCCAACAAGAGCGCAGGCACTTCGCGCAAGAGTCTTGACGGTTTGTCGCTGAACGAGTTTAAGGCGCAACTGCGGGGCATGATCCAATCACGAACCGCGAAGGGGAGCCGCTGACATGTTGAGAAGCCTTCACTCTATCCTGGCGTTCGCCCTTCTCGCCGCTCTTCCCGTGGGCGCTTACGTTCAAAGCCGAAACGGCGCCGGTAGTCCGCTCAGAAGAGATCCAGCCGTGGCGGTCGATGTACAGTTCTTGATGAACGATCAGGTTATGGCCGGCATGATGAACGGCCAAGGACGGAGGCTCCTCGCCACCGGAAGCGATCCGATGGGAGGCTTGCGGCAAGCGGCGGCCCATTGGGACAACCCGCCCGACAGCATCTTGCGGACAGAAGTCGTCGGAACAACCCCCTTAGCAGCCTGTGGTGGAAGTCCCACATTGAAACAAGAGTCGATAAACTTGTTCTATGGCAATGGG
>JAQBUE010000244.1 GCA_027624045.1 Acidobacteriota bacterium | reverse complement strand
CTTCAGGATCATCTTGTATTGGAAACACTCCCTCCTTTCAGGATCATCTTGCATTGGACAACTCTCCCCGCAGCAGCTCAACGTGCAATCACCGACAATACTCCCTCCCGATCTGGCCGAAGTCACTGTCGTTACCGACTGTGACGGACCGGACGAGAAGAGGAGTAACGTCGCAACCATCGCCACCGCCGACGCCACGCCCGAATTCTTTTATTTTGCCTTGCATGACGACGGCTTCAATCCGATCGCCGCGCTCAACATCGTGACAGGCGAGTTGATCGGGCCGCCAGGCTTATTCGGCAAAGGCGCGTTGACGACCGTGCCCGCTTTCCACAACGACCTCGTGGTCTTATACGGCACCGGATTCGGTCTCACCGACCCTCCTTTCGAAGCGGGAGAGCTGCCGGATCAGGCCGCTCCGGTTGTGCTGCCCGCCGGAGTCAAGATCGGGGGAGTTGAGGCGCGGGAGCAATTCGAGTTGCTGTACATCGGTGTCGCGCCGGGGTTCGCCGGCCTTTACCAAGTCAACCTGAAAGTACGGCAGGCGGTCCCGCCAGGCAACCAGCCTGTACGCCTTCAGATCGGCGACAAGGTCACGCCTCCAGGCGGCTACATTCCGGTGGAGCCGCGTCCATAAGCCGCTGGGAAGCTCCAGCTTCGCGGCGGGTCAGGATGGGGTCCCGAGCCAAGCGCATTGCAGGCTAGATTCTTTGCCGCGGGCTGGATAGTGCTAATACCCTATGTCGTCCTAGGACCAATGAAGGATTGCCGGTGCCCAGGGTTGGCGGTAAGATCAGGTTGCAAAAGGAGTAATCCGCCCCGTTCTCGTCTTGTGTTCGGCTCGCGAATCTTATTCTTATTGGCATGAGGCAGCTTGCGCTTACACCACGAACGTCCGCGGACGGGGCGCCTCCGAAGAGGCCGGCCTCCAACCAGCAGCCCAAAGCGCCTTCGGGGCCGCGAACGGGGCCGTTGCCGCCCGCCTCGCGCAGCGGCACCGCCGATTGCAAAGCCTCGGCACTCACGGCGACGATGTTGCCCCAAGCCGGGCTCCAGCCCGCTGCTCTGCTGAGCAAGGCGTTGGCGAGCAGTCGGCGGCCTGAGGAGCGCAAGGCCGAGCGTGGCGACCTGCCGCTCAGCGGCATTCGGCGAACGAGGCCGGAAGCTTCGAGAGACACCGCGGACGGCGATAATTTCCAGCGGAGTGTGCGATCCCTAGCAGTCGCCCCAGGATCTCAGGCAGCCGCGCAGGAAAAGGATTCGTGGGAACAACAGGCTCCCATGCAGAGTCGATCCGACTCGACGCCCGATCCCGATGAAAGCTGGACCTGGAAACAGGGTGCTCCAAGCGAGTTGGACAATAGCCGAGCAGCTCTGCAAGAAGAAAACGAAAAAAAGGCAGGGGGTCTGGGTCGATTGGAGCAAGCCGTCCAATTGGACCTGGTGCGAGCCCGTTCGGTGATTTCCACGCAGTGGGAGCGACTCCGCTCGAAGTGGACATCCGTCAAGGACCCGCGTATCCGACGCCTGCGATGGGTCGCGGTCGCGGCTGTGGTTGTATTATTCACGCCCGTAGGAGGCCAGTTGTGGTCCGCCGCCGAGGGGGGAATGGAGTACGTGGGCGACGAGAGCCGCACGCGTGCGGCGTTCCAGTTCATCGAGGACTTTCAGGACGGCGTTCTGGCCCAATGGGATGCGGAAGGCCTCGCTGAGGATAACGAGTCCGCGGCGGTGCGGGCCGGCTCGCTGACCCTGTTCCAAGAAACAATGAAGCTGTCGGACTACTTCATGGATTTCGATTTTGTGCTCGATCGTCCCTCTGTCGGCTGGGTCGTCAGAGCGCAAGACCGTGATTCCTATTGCGCTTTCAAGCTGGAGCGGACCGGGCCGAAGAATAACCAGCGGTACAAGCTTGTGCGCTACGCGGTTGTCGATGGCGATATCGACCCGAAACATCAGATCGAGGTTGACGTCACGCCTGACTTCCGCGAAGAAGGCCGCAACCGTATCTCGGTTCGCATCACAGGCTCGCGGGTGAACACGTTCCTCAACGGCCGCGGCGTCGATTTCTGGAACGACAAGTTCTTCCACGAGGGCGGAGTCGGCTTCTGGAACGCGGACGGGAGTTCGGCGCAGATTCACCGCGTCGCTGTCTACGGCAACGAAGATTTCTGGGGGCTGACGCTTTTCGCGGCTCTCGAAACCGCCCACCGAGTCAAGCTAATGTTTTCTGGCGCCGCGGAGCCGGAAACGAACGCTTCACAAGCCCGAATGTAGCTACTTTCGGCTGCTCTCAGCCAGCTTCCACGTAGTGAATGTCGAATGGCTTGTTCGTGATGAACAGGACTGTCACATCCTTATCCGCCGTGGCGCCGTGCTCCATCACGTTGCCCTCGGGGAACCATACGAAACTTCCTTCTCCAAACTGACCTTCGCGCGTTACAAGCGTCCCTTCCAGGACGTACATTCCGTGCGCGCAGCTGTGGGTGTGTAGGGGATTGATGAAGCCCGCCGGATACCGCACCATCCTCACCTCCATGCCGGTGTCCGGGTCAGCGTAGAGATTTTTTCGGAACAGCGTCTTGCCCGTCGGCTCGTTGAACCGCTCCTCCCAGGGCTCGGCGTTGCCGTCGACTGCGATCAGTTCTTTGGATTCCATCCATGCATCCTTTCGTTCGGGCCGGCAGCTCAGTCTCGGCATTCAGCCTGCGCCTGTCGAAGCAGATGATACCGCCGGTCAGAGCGGTATGATATCACTTGAAGACCCGGCTGCACGCGGCCCGCCCGCAAGAAGGAACTCCAACGATGAGGATGAATCACTTTACCGCTTTCGCACTTCTGACCACCGCCGCATGCGTGAACCTGGCAGGGCAGGTGGCCGAGAAGGCAAACGAGGGCTACAAGACCAAGGAGGATCGCGAGCGTGTTGCCGTTAACCTAGGCGATCCCGACCGTGTCGAGCGTCAGAAACCCGTCGAGTTGCTGGAGGCAATCGGAGTCACGCCTGGTCAAACCATCGGCGATATCGGAACCGGTGTGGGATTCATGCTTCCGTACATGGCCGATGCGATTGGCCCTAGTGGACGAGTCTACGCGGAGGACATCCAGGATGACTTCCTCGAAAAGGCCCAGGCCGTCGCCGCTGAGCACGGGTTGAAGAATATCAGCTTCGTGAAGGGCGACCCGAACGACGTCAAGCTCCCGGAGAACTCTCTTGATCTGGCCTTGATCCTAGACGTTTACCATCACATCAACTATCCCGAAGCGACCATGGCGAGCGTCTACAAAGCGCTCAAACCTGGCGGACGCTTGGCCGTGATCGACTTCTACCGTAGCCGGGAGCACCCCAGCATGTCCGAGGAGCGCCTCAAGAACCACATCCGGCTTGACCGTGATGGTTTCAAAGCCGAGATCGAGGCCGGCGGCTTCAATTTCGACCGCACCTTCGATCACCTCCCCTACCAATACGTGCTCATGTTCAGAAAGTAGAGGGGCGTTACGCCCGCTGGGGAACCGCGGGCTAGGTGGTAACGAATACAGGTTACACATCCATCGCGGCATTCACATCGGCCGGCAGATCTGTTCCCCCATCGGGCGACGAGAACCATGAGACGCCGATGAAAACCAGCAGCGACGCCAACAACGAGAAGCATCCGACATTCATGCCGTACGGAAGCTGGTAGAGCCCGTACTTAGCCGAAAGCTCCAAGGCGAAGTTGAGCAGGATGCTGACCGAAATCGACGCCACGCAAGCCGCTCCGTTGGCGCGTTTCCAATTGAGTCCGATCGCGATGCTGGGGAAGATGGCCGCCGCGAAAGTACCCCAGCCGAATGTGCCGAGCAGCGCGATGAGGTTTTCCATATAGAGCGCAAAAACGGCCGAGGCGACCAGGATGACGCCGGTCGCGATGCGCGACCAGAACAGTTCCCGTTCCAGCGGTCTGCCCAGCAGAGCCGTCGGAATGTCTCGCACGACCGAGGCCGCGCCCAGGTTCAAGAAGCTATCAGCCGTCGACATGATGGCGGCGAGCAGAGCGGCGAAGACGACGCCCGCCAGCCACTCCGGCGCGTAGTTCAGCAGAAACACGGGCGCGGCTAAATCCGGTGAATCGAGGGGCGCCTGCACCCCCTGCTCCACCAGAGTCCTCATTGAGAGCCCGATGCTCACCCAGAGCAAGCTGAGAACCGCATAGCAGGGACCAGTCAGCAAGCCCACCCACTTCAGATTGCCGATGTTCTTGAGCATCATGAACTTCGTGATGCCGTGAGGCTGCCCCACGCCACCGATCAAGAACAGCACGAACCAGCTCAGCGACATCATGGGTCCGCGTGTGCCCCAGGGGCCCAGGAAGCTCGCGTCCATCTGCCACAGAGTGGTGCCGATCTGGTCCAAACCGCCGGCTGAGCTGATGGCATAGGAGAAAACCGCCAGAGACGCCCCGATCATGAGGGCGCCCTGGAAAAGGTCGGTATACACCCCCGCCATGATGCCGCCCGCGATGCTGTAAAAGGCGAGAACGCCGAGACCGATCAGCAGCGCGACGGGAAGATCCACGCCCAGCACCGCCACCAGGACGATGCCAATCGCCATGACCTGCGTCCCGAGGTAGCCGAGCACGCCGAGCAGGATGGCCAGCGCCATCGCCGCTCTTGGCCAGCGGCCGCCATAACGGGCTGCGACGGCATCAGGAAGAGTCAGGATTTCCCTTGTCTCGGCCATCAGCCGCAGGCGCTTGCCGACCAGCACCGCGCCGAGCGGCATTGAGAACGTGGCGGCGAACGTCATCCAAAAAGAGCTGGCCCCGGATTCGAAAACGAGACCTGGTCCACCTACGAAACCAAAGCCGCTCATGATGCTCGACATCGTGGCGAACACCACGACGACCGGCCCTAAGCTCTTGCCCGCGAGAAAGAAATCAGAGCTTGAGTGAGTGCGGCGCATCGCCCAAATGCCGATGCCGAAGCAGAGGGCGAGGTAGCTGACGACGCAGAAGATGATCAGTGGGGAGTTGATGATCGGCATCAGTCCGGACTCCGGTCCGACTCGCCCTGCCCGTACTCAGAGAGGAAAGCGTCGAGTTTGCGGCGTGGCAGCACGTAGCGATCGAAGGCTTTGAAATACAACACGCCAAGGAAAATACCGAGCGGCCAGATACCGTAGATCAGAAACGCCGTTGCCAGCGGGACGCCGAGGATAAGTCCGGGCTCGCCTTCGCTTTGCTCGGTGAGCAGGATGGCGCCCAGCAAGAGGGCTCCGGCAACGGGCATGATCACAAGAGCCGGCCAGATTGCCTTGCGACCGGCCTCGTCCCCGAATCCGATGGCTGCACAGAGGTAAATCAAAGGCCACGTGAGAAAACCAAACCAAGCCCACGATCCGAGCAAGCCCAAGGCAAGCAAGACTCCGCAAAGAAGACCCAGAATGGGGACGAGCCTGTTGCCTGTTTGACTCACGCGCACCAGGGAGTTCTCAGTAGGATTCCCACACGAACGCCGAGAAGCGCCGCTGAGTGCGGAATCCGGAGCGCTCATAGAGTTTGATGGCGCCGCGGTTCGAGGACGTGACGGTCAGGCTCACGGCCTCACAGCCCTGCGCCCAGTAGGCGTCGAGCGACTGCGAAAGCAGGCGCGCCGCCAGCCCGCGGCGGCGAAACCTGGGGTCCACGCAAAGCTGAGTTACGTGGCCGACTTTCGGTTGCACGAGGCTGCCCAAGCAAGCGCCGACTACGGTGCCAGTCAACCTGTCGGCCGCCGCGCGCGCGGCCTTGCGGTAGAACAGACCGCAGCCGGGGTGTTGCGTACTATTGAACAGGAAACGCCGGGCCCCGATGATGCTCCGGTACTGGTCGTTGATCGAGGCATCGACATGCCCTTGATAGGCCCTGAAGATCAACTCGGCGGTCGGTTCGAGGTCGCGGTCGCTCCAGGGCCGATAGCCGACAATGGCGGACGACGCGTCAGAACTGGACGGTCCGAGCCGCTCAGCGATGACCGGTTCGGAGATCGTCCTGTCGGCGATCATGAAATTGCGCGGGAAGACTTGAACCTGCCGGCCGTATATCGACGTGTCCGGCAGTTCGCCGGAAAGGGCAAGTAGCTGTCCTTCGATCCGCCGAGCACCAGGGAAAACCGCGGCCGCGCGCAAGGTGTGATTCAGAAGCACCCGTTCGACATCCAGTTCCCGGTACGCCGCGAGAACGAACAGATCGCCGAGCAGCGCTTTATGGCCCTCGTGGATGAAGTAGCTATAGCCGATCGGAACCGCATCCTTCAGAAGTACGAAGCCATACAGGTTGCGCAGGTTGATGAAACGCAGCAGGATGTCTTTCGACGCGCTGAAATCCCAGCGTAACTCCTGGCCCCAGAACGCGGCTTGTTCGGCGAGAAGCGGTTCGAGAACAGCGGCACGGAACTCTCTGAGATCTCCGACCGCAAATTGGCTTGATTGAACAGGCGAAGCCGCCATGTTGGAGATTATACCTACCCAGGCAAGCGTTCTCCGCTCGTCCGGTTCTCCCATGCTCGACGCGGACCGGTCGGCGCCAAGTCGCGGCCTGACGAGAGATGTCTTCGAGCGGCGCTAAGTGTGCGCCTCCGAGGTTTTCCGATCATCTTCCGCCAGCGGGCTCATTAGTGAGCGATACGACGACTTCGCGTCCGATTGCAGCACGTAGCCCCGGCCAACGATCGAATGAATCGCCACGTCTTTCTTGTCGTGTAAACGGCGGAGCGAAAATAGACCACAGAGCGGCGATTCGAGGCCGTTCACGGGCGGCGCAAAA
>JAQBUE010000243.1 GCA_027624045.1 Acidobacteriota bacterium | reverse complement strand
TCGGAGCCCCAGATTAGGGGACATTTCTATTGGGCGCTCAAGGGGACATTATCATTGGGCTACAACACCGTAGTAGATATAAATTTTCTGGAATTCATACGACTTCCCCCGAGAGCCTCACTAAAGGTGCGGCAGATGAGCGGCGCGAGAATGACTTCTTGCTGGGAAGACGTCAGTTCGTCGAGGCCCCGCCGCTGTAGTTCTCTGGAAGGGATCAGATCGTTCAATCTCGTGTGTGCCTCACTTTGCAACGTTTTGCAACACGTACGGGCTTTGCGGCCGTTCGGAGTCGGCGCTGTGGAGAATTTCGTCGGCTACCAGTGATAGTACGGCGTGACCCTGGGGTACAAGATATTGTTGCGAATTCAGCCATTCTCGTTCTTTGGGACGGACTCCTAGGCTCAATACCGTTCACTTGGTGCGGCGCAGTGTGGTATCGCTTTCGGGGGAGTTCTGAAGGGGGCATCATGCCGTTCCGCCGCAGGCTGCGCCCGCGGGCGCGCACCTTTGCATGTGCGCCTCCGTCTCGTTGGGGACCGACGTGAAGAGTATTGTTGTTGCTTGCCTTTAGTCCCCTTATAACCCGAGAATGCGGAGCTAGCGGGGCCCGAAAGAGGGAAAGTGTTGATTCTTAAGGAAATCTAGTTTGCGAACTGCTGTGACCGCGTTCACTGAGGGGAGGCCGGTAGGAGGGAAACGGAACAGGCGCTGCTACTGCGGCTGGCCCGTTGTGTCGGCGGGAGGCTGAATTACGCCAAGGGCTTCCCATTCAACAAGATAGCGTTCAACCTCGTCGGCGGCGGGAGAGTCAGGCCGGACAACAAGATATAGATGAAAAAAGTGCGCCGCCTGCTGGAACATGCCGGCCTTGCCGAGGAGGGTTCCCAGGAGCTGCAAGGACTCAGGAAATTCAGCCGCTCTCGGGGATGATTGCAAAGCGAGAGCCGCCTCCCGCGCCGTGTCCAGTTTTCCTTGTTTGTAGCTGGCGACGGCTAAGCAGTAGTGCGCTTCCGGGAACAGAGGGTTGAGCCGCAGCGCGGTCTGGGAAAGCCGCTCGGCCTCTTCCCAGCGACCCTGCCCCAGGGCAATGCGCATCAGAGGGTCATAGGGGTTGATGTAGGACGCGTCGGCGGCAATGGCCTTCTCAAAAGCCTCTTGGCCCTTCTCGACGTCGTTGTCGTTGAGCCGCAGCTCACCAAGGAAGGCTCAGGCGGCGGCGAACTCGGGGTAGGTCGCGACGGTCTCCTCAAGCTGGGCCATGGCCTTCTTGAAGTCAGGCTCTTTTTTAAAGACCTCTTTGCGAGCGTTCTCGTACATCTTTCTGGCCTTCTTGGGAGCTTCGAGCGAGGTGACGCTGATCGCCGTCCCCTGCACGTCCTGCTTGCGCCGCAGTACGATCGTCCCGACATCAGGGTGGCTCATTGTGGTTCGCCGTCCGAGCGAAATCGCGTCGGATTCGTATCCCGCCAACTCCGCCCGTAGCTCACAGCCGAGCGGATTGACCCGGCCGAGCCCGCCGGATGTCGTACCCACTCCGCCAAACGGATCCTGGAGGAATCCGCCACCGATATTACCGTCGGCCGCGGTCGGGACGCTGGCATCCGTCATAGTGGCGGCAGAGTCCGCCCCCAGTTCGATCGTGAACCGTCCTTTACCGTCGGTAAACCCCTCCGGCACGGCCTGCCCGCTGCAAACGCGTTCAATCTTGACCGGGTCGGGCGGCGCTGTTCCGTCATCCAGTAACACCTTGCCGGATACAATCACCGGCCGTTGAAAATCGGCGATGCCGGAGGATGCGCCTTGGTTCGAGAAGGGGCCACCGCGATTCGACATGACGGAGGTGTCGGCGTCGCCCTGATTTTCAGGCGTCGTTGTGCGGCTTGTGCCCAGCGTCCGCTGGGTCTGTGCCGGCAACCAACAAACAGCCGGAAGCAAACAGATAAAGGTGAAACCTAGAAGCCGGGAATAGCGAAGTTTTCGAGACACGTGCCCCCCTTCTCACTGACTTCGTGACGGCCAATCACATGCTACAACAGCGACTGCCGGAACGAAAGCGGGGGGGGAAGCAAAAGAATCGGTGGGCTTCATGCCGGGTGTGAGGACAGCGGGCCGGGGCCGCTTCGTTTGACACCCCAAAATCCATGCGGATAGGATGAAGGCAGCGTTATACGCGCCGGAGTAGCTCAGGCGGTTAGAGCGAGGGCCTCATAATCCCTAGGTCAGCGGTTCGAGTCCGCTCTCCGGCACCATTTTTTTATCGATCATTAGCCAAGTATCTGGCGGATACGGGCGACCCGCGGGCGTTAGGTGAATCTCCTTGGGACTACTATCCCTATCGGCACGCGGGGTAAGTGCAGGTGGCGACGCGGGATTAGCCTCGCTTCACCTGATTGACTTGAGCCAGGTGATACGCTCGGCCTGTGAACCACAGTGCGTGGTGACGAGCCATTTGGACATGTCGGTGTCATTGCCACGAACGTAGGGAGATATTTGCCGGGCGTAGAGTTCGCCCAGAATGCCCGTGGCCTGGAGTTCGTCGATTTGGTCCTGCGGCCAGACGGCGTCATCGACAATCACCGATACGTCGGGGTAGTTGGCGATCGTGGCGGCGCGTTCGCCGGCGGCAACGTTTTCCAGGGCCTCGAGATCGGGTCCGAAGAAGGCGACTTTGAAGACGGCCAGATAGCCTTCCTCGGCGGCTTCGACCGAGAAGCCGCTGATGGTGCGGATGATGATTTCGTCGAGGTCGCGCACGGCCTCAATTAGATTGCGATAGCGCGGCGTGGACACGGGTTCACTTCGGCCTTGAAAGAAAATAGAGACCCGCGTAAACCTTCGGGTCGATCAGCAAGCCTTCGGCGACGCGGGCGTCAAGCCAGCGGTCTACCTGATCGAGAGGCACAAGGTGGACGTGGATGTCTTCATTGTCGACGCCACCGCCTTCGCCGACACGCTTCAAATCTTCGGCATGCACGAAGGTCACGACTTCCGAGGTGATGCCGCCCGCGGATGGGCTGAGACCGATGACGCGCAGGCGGCCGGCGTGGAAGCCGGTCTCTTCCTCAAGTTCTCGATTGGCGGCATCGAGCAGAGGCTCGCCGTCGAAGTCCGCTTCATCGCCGACCAGCCCGGCGGCCCACTCGATCATCCGCGCAAGAACCGGTTCGCGGTATTGCTCAACGAAGACAGCCTCATTGTTAGGGGTAACGGCGATGACGACGACAACGGCGTCGATACCGGGGCGGGCAACATACTCCCAGCTGTTGCGCTTGCGCAGTTCAAGAAAACGCCCTGTGCCGAGAACGATTTCTTCGTGTTGGTCTCTCATGTCTTAGGTTAAGCGGGTCGGCCGTAATTCTAAATCTCTTCGCTCGACAGGATTCTCGCGCCGGCGTCCCGCATCTCTTCGAAGGCGCGACTGACGTCACCGGGTTGCAGGTCGATGCCGCGGCAGCCGTCTTCGATAACGTTAGCCCGGAAGTCTTCGTTGATGGCATCCAGCACGCTAAATTTCACGCAGTAGTCGGTGGCGAGGCCAAGCAGGCAGACTTCGTCCACGCGCCGTGCTCGCAGGAAGTCGGCAAGGCCGGTCGAGCGGAGGTGGGCGTTGTCAAAAAAGGTGCTGTAGCTGTCGATGGCGGGATCGACTCCTTTTTGGAAGACCTTGTTGATGCCGGCGATGTTGAGGTCGCGGTGGAAGGCGGCGCCGGCGGTTTCCTGGATGCAGTGGTCGGGCCACAGAACCTGCTCGATGCCGCCGAGTTGGATGACGTCGCCGGGTTTGTGGCCGGGGTGCTGCGAGGCGAAACTGCTGTGGTGGGGCGGATGCCAGTCCTGAGTCGCTACAACGAGTTCGAACCTTGACATGAGGCGGTTCGCGACGGAAACGACTTCGTCTCCGTTGGGAACAGCCAGGGCGCCGCCGGGCATAAAGTCGTTCTGTAGGTCGACGATGATGAGGGCCTGCATGCGCGAGCCTCATGATAACCGCCGCTTCAGTGAGGCCGGCTGGTTCGCATGTCGGCCGAACTAATGTTTGACGACGGACGCCCATTGGCCCGTCTCGGCTGAGCGAAACAGGGCATCGATCACAGCCATATTGCGGACGGCGTTTTCGAGAGGGAACTCGAGCGGTTGCGCCCCGCGGACGGCGAGCGAAAAGTCATCGCCTTGCACCGTGTATTGGTCAACGATATCGAGTGTTTCGGTCACGGCTGAAGCCGTTGAGGGCGCGCTGCTGCCGTCGTCGATCGAGATGCGGCAGGGTTTGTCGGGCGGGGCGTTGAAGGGGATTTCGATCTCGATGCGGCCTTTCGTTCCGAAGGCCTGCATTCGCTGGTAAGGGACGAGCTGCGTCGAACACGTAAAGGTGGCCTGGCCTTGTTCGAAATCGAGGATGGCGCTGCTGAGCCGGTCGGTCTTGAGTTCCGGGTCTCTTTCGATGAGCGCTATCACACGTTTCGGCTCGGAGTCGAACAAAAAGCGTGACGTGGTGATGGGATAACATCCGATGTCGTACAAACCGCCGCCGCCGATGTCGGCTTGATTACGAATATTGGCCGGATCGAGATTGGTGTAGCTGAAGAATGCTTGGATCGCGCGGAGGCGACCGATGCGGCCTTCACGGACCCACTCCCGCGCGCGTAGCCACTGCGGATGGTGGCGGACCATGAAGGCTTCTTCGATGAGTTTGGCTGTGCGGTCACGAATCTCGGTGAGCGTCTGGGCTTCGGCGGCGGTGAGCGCGATGGGCTTCTCGCACAGAACGTGCTTGCCTGCCTCGGCGGCTTTCGCTGTCCAGGGGATATGGAGGTGGTTGGGCAGCGGATTGTAGATGGCTTCGATGTCGGGATCGGCGATCAACTCCTCGTAAGACCCGTAAGCCTTGGGGATGCCAAGGTCAGCGGCCACCTGCTTCGCTCGCGCGAGATCACGGGACGCGATGGCGGCGATCTTGCAGAGCTTGCTGCTCTGCATAGCGGGGATGACCTTCTCGCGTCCGATCTTGGCCGTGCTGAGAATGCCCCAACGTACGGGCTCGTGGCCGGCTGGTTCCATGGTGCTCTCCTGATCCTGACTCTTGAAACGGGAGAACGTATGTTATCAGCAGGGCCGTGAGCGACGGGGTATGCTCATACGCTCAGCAGTACGTTCATGGGACGTTTTGAAGGTTGAGCTGACGATGCCACCGAATGATCAAAATCCGTTTGTGTCGGTGCTGGCGCGGCAACAGGCGTTCAATCGCCGGACGCGGGACAACGTTGAAGAGTTCGCCCCACATCGCCGCCGGGTCACGGCTGAGATTGTCAAGGCGGCTGGGCTCGCTGACGGTTGTGTCGCGGTTCTTGGAGCGGGAAATGCGAATGACCTGGACCTGCCGGTACTGGCTCACGCGTTCAAGGAAGTCCACCTGGCGGATCTCGACCTCGAAGCGTTGGAGGAAGTGGCCGGGCGCTATCCGGACCTCGATGGGGTGGTGCGCCGGCACGGCGGGGTCGACTTGAGCGGAGTTGCAGCGCGGCTCGATCGTTTATCGGAGACACCTCAGGACGATGAGATCGACGAGTTGGTCGCAGCCGCCGCGAGCGTGCGGTTGCCTGATGTCGGATTCGCCTATGGCGTGGTTGCTTCGACCTGCTTGCTGACTCAGTTGATGAACTCCGCAGTCGCAGCCGTGGGTGAAGGACATCCGAGGTTGATCGAGGTGCTTGAGGCGATTCGCACGGGTCACTTGCGGTTGCTTGCGGATCTGACGGCGGCGGGCGGGACGGCATTGTTGTTCACGGATGTGGCGTCCTCGGACGATGTGCCTGAAATCGCTACCGCGCCGGAGAGTGTTTTGCCCGCCTTGGTGGCCCGGCTGTCCCTTGAGAAACGGTTCTTTCTGGGCGTTGACCCGAACCAGTTGGAGAAACAGCTTCGTGGTGATCCCTATATCGCTCCGCGAGTCACCAGTGTGCGGAGGCTTGGGTTCTGGAGGTGGCGGATCAGCAAAGCGCGGACCTTTCTGGTCTACGCTGTCGCGTTTCAGTGTTAGGATCGCGCCGGTCGGCCAGTCTCACATTCGAAGTGAACTACACTCGATGCATGTGGATCCACGTGATGATTTCCAGCAGGTTATGCAGGAGTCGGGCCCTGGTTTCAATCGTTCTATTGGGGCTGATCGCTTTCTGGTCGTGTGCTTCCTGGAAGACAGTTGAGAATGCACGCCCGTCCGATCCGTTTGAGCGGGTCGAGTTGACGGTTGGGACGGATGTTGATCACCTTCGCGAAGTCTTGCTCGGGCTGTCAGAGGGACGGCATCATTCCGAAGAGATCGTGGCGGGGGTTCCCGATCTCAACGCATTCCTCATCATGGGCGCCGACAGTGGATTTTTTCCCGACGATGGGTCTCTCAGAGTGAACCTCGACCGGTCGCCTTGGATCGAGCCGTATTTAGATTTGGGCGTGGACGAACGCGCAAATGACCTGTATGTGTTTTCGGTCATGTACCTCTTCTGGGCGTCGGACTACGTATATGAGGGCGCGCCCGCTAAATTCTACACGGACTTCCTGCTTCACCTCGAAGCGGTATCCGACTCCGTCACACGGGTCGAAGTCCATGAATACCTTCCCAGGATCTGGGTCGGGAAAAGTTTCCAGCTTGGCGCTCATGGCCCCTGCATGTGCCGCGACCAGCGCTGGGTTGAGCAGACGAAAACGGATCGTGTCGCCCTGAGCATTTTCCAATCCAAGAATGATCCTGAAATGCGGTAGGTCGAGGCCGGGGACGAAATAGGGTGTGGAGCTCCTTTCCGAG
>JAQBUE010000027.1 GCA_027624045.1 Acidobacteriota bacterium | reverse complement strand
GGTATTCCCTGCGCGTCCGGAAAGGCGAAGGGGAGCCGGCGCTGCTGCTGACGCTGCAGTTGATGCTGGCGATGGCGTCGCTGGCTTGCCTGAAGGCAACGTCTGATTCGCTCTTCCTCAGCCGCTTCGACGCCACTCGCCTGCCCCTGGTCGATCTGGCGATCACGGTGCTGGTGGGCGCGGTCGTGGGTGTCTACCTGCGCCTATCGAATCGAGTCAGCCTCGGCTGGCTGATCGGTTCGAGCCAAGTTTTCCTGGCGCTGAATCTGCTTGCGTTCTGGATGTTGATGCGCTGGCATGTGCCGTTCGTGCCGGCGCTGATCTACGTGTGGGTCGGCACATTCGCTGTCCTGATTCCGAGCCAGGTGTGGACGCTGGCCGGCACAGTGTTCGATACGCGGCAAGCCAAGCGGCTGTTCTCGCTGATCGGCGGCGGAGGGATTATCGGGGCCGCGATCGGAGGGCAATGTGCAAGTATCCTCGGACCGCTTCTCGGTACAGAGAACCTGTTGCTTGTCACGATGGTGTTCGTACTCTGTGGCACCGCGATGGCCTGTCGGGTCACATCGGCTGGTGGGCGGCCTGGCGAGGATTCTCGAACACAACACGACGGGACGGCCTCGTTCACGCAGACTCTGAAGGAAGTGCGGGGCAGCGCCTATCTGAGCTTCATCGCGGCAGCCCTTTTCTTTTCGACGTTAGCAAGCACGCTGGTCAAGTACCAGTTCAAAGCCGTCGCGAAGGCGAACTTCGAGAGCAGTCCGGCTGAACTGGTGGCGTTCTTTGGCGACTTCCTGGCGTACATCGCGGTGGTTTCGTTCTTGTTCCATATCCTGCTGAGCGGCCGGCTGCTGCGCCGACTCGGAGTGGGAGCGACTATCTTTATTCTCCCGATTTCGCTCTTCTTGGGATCGGGCGCGCTGCTGTTCTCGACGGCCTTGGGGGCGGCGATTCTGGCGCGCGGCGCCGACCAGGCATTCCGCCATTCCGTTGACCGCGCTTCGGTCGAGTTACTCTATGTTCCGCTTGCCGAGAACTTACGAAGGCAGGTGAAGAGCTTTTTCGACATGGCGGTCAGCCGCACGGCTGACGGATTCGCGAGCCTGATCCTTCTCGTGCTGCTGAGCGGGCTTGGTTTCGGAATCACTGAGGTCAGTTGGGTGGCTATCGCCGTCGTTGCGATTTGGCTGGGTGTGAATTGGCGGCTGCGGGGCTCTTATGTGAGCACGCTCCGCGCCAGCATCGAGCGCAAGGACATCAGCCCGGAACAACTACTACGCAGCTTGGCGCAGTCATCACCGACGAGCCAGATCGAAGGAACGCTGCAAAGCGGCGACCCGCGGGCCGTCGAGACCGCGGTGGACTGGATGCAGTTCAGCGGAGTCGGCGCTGAGCAGGCCCACTTGGCGTGGCTTCTGACCCACGAATCGAGTACGATTCGGCGCAAGACGATGGCCGTGATCGCCGCCCATGGCCTACCGGACTACGAGGATGACGTGCTCCGCTTCCTGCAGTTGGAACAGGAGGTGGGCGCGCGCTGGCAGGCGCTGGAGTATCTCGATTCCAGAGACCGTAAGAGTTCAGAAGAACGGCTTTCTGAACTCTTGATGAGCAAAGACCGCTCGCTGGCCGCGTCGGCCGCTGCCCTGCTGCTGCGTCATGGAGGCGAGGGGCGCGAGGAAATCCGGCAGGGCTTCATGGACTATATCCTCGAAGCCGGACAGGGCGACAAGAGCACGCGGGCGGGTGCCGCGCGGCTTATCGGCTTGGCGCCGCCACAGCCGGAGCTCAGAGAGGCGCTCTCGGGCTTCCTCGATGACGAAGACCCCGATGTGGTGCGGTCCGCGCTCGAAAGTGCCGCCGCATGCAAGTCGCTCGAAGATTATCCGAAACTGCTGGACTGCCTGGCCGACCGCCGTTTTCGTCCTGAAGCGCGCACCGCGCTGGCCGCCTTCGGGACGCCGATCCTCGGCAGACTGAACCAATCGTTTCTGGACGCCTCGACCGAGGGAAGCTATCGACACGAGATTCCGCGGGTGATGGGTCTGATCGGGGGCACGAACGCGGCGCGATTGCTGCTCTCAGGCTTCGAGCGCACCGAGGGCCGTTTGCGGCTGGCGTTGCTCAGAGCGCTGGATCGTATCCGGCAGGACCAACCGGAGCTTGATTTCGACCAGCAGCGCGTGACGGCCATCATCAAGAAGGAATTGCGGCGCTACTACCAGGGTGCGGTGCTGCTGGGAGCGATCCCCTCGGGCCCTTCTGGCGGGGATGCGCCAAGCGTCGCCTTCCTGCGCCGTGCTCTGAGCGAACGTGTAGATCGGCGGTTGGAGGCGATTTTTCGCCTGCTAACCCTGATCTATCCCAGAAACGAGATCCTCGACTCCTACCACTGGATCATGAGCGGCCGTCCGGATCTGCGCTCCAACGCGCTTGAGTTTCTCGACACTCGCATCGAACTGTCGTTGCGGCCAACCCTACTGGGCGCGGCGGAGCATCGTGGCGCGGAAGAGTTACTCAACGACGCACGGGACTTCTTCGAGTTTGAGCAGTTGCCATATGCGGCAACGCTGCGCCGGTTGCTGCAGGGAGCCGATCCCTGGCTGCAGGCTTGCGCATGCTACGTTGTTGCGGAGGGGCCGCTGCTCGGCCTGGAGCCCGCACTGCTAGAGTTGACCGTCCATCCCGACCCGCTGGTAGTTGAGACAGCCCAGTTCGCGCGGCAGCGTATCGCGGCCGCCGCCGGCGGGGAGCAGCAGAGTTAGGGCTGACAATAATCGATTCGATGGAAACCCTGACTACGCTCGAACGTGCCATCCGCCTGCAAAAGGTCGACTTGTTCAACGATCTTGAGACGGACTTGCTCGCGCTAGTGGCCTCGATCGCCGAACAGGTCGAGTTGCCGGAAGGCAGTATGCTGTTCCAGGAGAGTCGTCCGTTAAGCGCGATCTACGTGTTACTCGAAGGGCGGATCGAAATGAGCCGCGGCGGTCAGCCGCTCTTCACCGTGGGGCGCGATGAGACGATCGGTAACTGGGCGCTGTTCGACGAGCAGCCCAGCGTGGTGACGGCGACGGTGGTTGAACAAAGTCACCTGCTCCAGATCGAACGCGAAGACTTCTTTGAGCTGCTCGCCGACCATGGCGAAATCACCAGAAATCTCTTCCAGGCTTTGTTCAAGCGCGTGCGGGGGTTGCTGACCAAGGGATTGGAAGGGAACTCGCCGGCGCGACCGCCCACATCGCCTGAGGGCGCGGCGTCCTGAACCGTTCGTATTTTCGCGGCCCCTGGCTCACAAGGCGCGGCACGGCGGGGCCCGGGCGCGATACCATAGCCATCAACGTAGTTATCACGCGATGAGCGAAGAGCACCCCCCTTCCACTCTGGCGGAATTCCAGGCCGAAAACGCCCGTCTGCGGCGTGCGGTCGAGGAGCTATCGGTCCTGAACGGGATCAGCGGCGCGATTAGCTCGATGATGTCCGTCGAAAGCATCGTCGAGATGATCGTGCAAGAGAGCGTCAAATACCTCAACGTCGAGCAGGGCGCCGTGATGCTGCTGCGCAATGAGGAGGACACCGATCCGTTTCGCACGGTGGCCCGCAAAGCCTACTCGGGCTCGGACGCAGTTCCGTTCCGCTTTGGCCAGCAGTTGACCGGCTGGATGCTGAAGAACCAGAAACCGCTGCTGATCAACGACCTCGGCAATGATGTCCGGTTCCGCAACGTGGCCTCGCCGGATTTCGCGATCCAGTCGCTGTTGAGCGTGCCGCTCAAGGCCAAAGGAGAGATGGTCGGACTGCTCAACGTTTTTAACAAGCGCACCGAGGAAGGCTTCACGATCGATGACCAGCGATTGCTCTCGATCATCGCCTCCCAATCGGCGCAGATCGTCGAGAACGTGCGGCTCTACGAGGAGCTGCAGCGCCGCAGCGCCGAGCTACGGGAGTCGGAAGCGAAGTATAGGGCGCTGACCCAGGAAGCCGGCGAAGCGATTCTACTGGCCGATTTCAGCTCCCGCCGCATCCTCGAGGTAAACGACAAGGTCGAGCCCCTGACCGGATTGCCGCGGCGGATGCTGCGCGGCCGCACGCTGGCCGATGTCATTCCTGTCGCCGAATGGAGCGATACCGACACGTTCGAACGTATGAGCAGCGGCGGCCATTTGAGCTACGCCAACGTCAAGCTCGGCGACAACGGCGGACCGACCCGGTTTATCGACGTGAGCGCGACGATCGTGTCCTACGGCGATAACAAGATTATTCAGGTCATTTGCCACGACGTGACCGAGCGCCAAAAGCTCGCCGAGCACCTCCGCGACCATGCCGAGGATCTCGAGCGCGAGGTGGAGGCCCGCACGCTGGACCTGCGGAACTCCCAGACGCAACTCGTGCAGCAGGAGAAGATGGCGGCGCTCGGCAGACTCGTCGCCGGCGTCGCCCACGAGATGAACACGCCGATTGGAACGATCACCAGCAACGCTGATACGTTGAGCCGGGCGCTCGAGAAGCTCGACAAGATCATGCAGTCCGACGAGATACCCGAGGCTGTTCGCGGCCTGCGTGGACTGAAGCAGGTGCAGTCGGTGCTCGATGATATCGCCCGCATCAATCAGCTGGCCTGCGACCGTATCATCGGAATTGTCAGCAGCCTCAGGAATTTTGCTCGTCTCGATGAAGCCGAACTGAAGACCGCCGACCTGCACGAGGGTCTTGAAAGCACACTCACCCTAGTCCATTATGAACTCAAGAACCGCATCAAAGTGGTCAGGGAGTACGGCGACATCCCTCCTATCTCGTGCCATCCGAACCAGATCAATCAGGTCTTTATGAACATGCTCGTCAACGCTGCCCAGGCCATCAAGGGTGAAGGTACGATCACGATAAAGACCTTCCGACAGGGTGATATAGTGAATGTGCAATTTTCGGATACCGGGACGGGCATCCCGCCCGCAAATGTCTCTCGCATCTTCGATCCGGGCTTCACAACGAAAGGAGTCGGCGTAGGGACGGGACTGGGGCTTTCGATCTGTTTTAAGATCGCCCAGGACCACGGCGGCGGCATTGACGTTGAAAGTGAAGTCGGCAAAGGCTCTACTTTCACGATCCGTCTGTCCCTCGGAAAAGACACCAAAGCCGGCGCCTTGAGATGAGTTCACGGAGACCTCCAGTAATTGTGATCGTCGACGACGAGGAGATGGTTCTCACGAGCCTGCGCTCGTTTCTCAGGCTTGAAACCGAATACGACATCGAGACCTTCGATTCTCCAGCGAAAGCAATCGAGAGGATTCGGGAAAGCACCATCGATCTGGTTATCTCCGACTATTTGATGCCGGGAATGAACGGGATCGAGTTCCTGCTCGAAATCAAGAAGCTACAGCCCTACGCCACTCGCATTCTGCTCACCGGTTACGCTGACAAAGAGAACGCCATCAAGGCGATCAATGAGGTCGGGCTTTATCAATACATTGAGAAGCCATGGGCAAACGAAGACCTCAAACTGATCATCCAGAACGGTCTGGAGCGCCGCTTCCTTATGGAGCGGCTCGAAGAGAAGATCAAAGAAGTTCAGAATGTCCAGCAGAACTTGCAGGATATTCAAGCGCAAATCATTAAAGCGTTCATGTAACTCCGGCGGCCTCCCGGCTCCAAACCTCCCGCTCTTTCTCAATCATTGATGTGGGTAGCCCGCGGCGGCGTAGTATGCTGACCTCGATGCCCGCGCGCTACAAAGTGCTGGCGCTGATGTTTGCGCTGACGTTCGTCACTTACCTCGATCGCGTTTGTATTGGCGCGACGGCGACCGTGATGTCCGGGGAACTGGGTCTGACCAAGACCCAGATGGGCGAGGTCTTTAGCATCTTTGTCCTTGGATACGTGCTGTTCGAGATTCCGGGCGGCAGGCTGGCGGACCGTTATGGAGCGCGCGCCCTGCTGACGCGGATCGTCATTTGGTGGTCGGTGTTCACGGCCGCCACGGGCGCTGCCTGGAGCTTCAGCAGCCTGCTCGTGATCCGCTTTCTATTTGGCTGCGGCGAGGCGGGCGCGTTTCCGGGGTCGGCGTCCGCGATATCGCGCTGGTTTCCTTTTTCCGAGCGCGGCCGCGCTCAGGCGGTGATCATGGTGGGCAGCCGCCTGGGGGGCGCCCTCGCCCCGCCGTTGGTCGTTGCGCTGATGGGCGCCGTGGGTTGGCGCGGGGTCTACTGGGTGTTCGCGCTGCTCGGTGTGATCTGGGCGTTCTTCTGGGCGCGATGGTATCGCAACTCTCCCGAAGAACACCCCGAGGTAACGGCCGACGAGCTGGCTCTGATTCAGCAGGGGCGGGCCGGCAAAGGGCCGTCGCACGAAGTCCCCTGGGGGCTGCTGGTGCGGAGCCGCAACGTCTGGGCGTTGTGCGCGATGTATTCCGGCTACGCCTTCGGCCTCTACTTCTATCTCTCATGGCTGCCCACCTATTTGGAGGAAGGCCGCGGTATCGCTTTACAGCAGGTGGGCTTCTACGCCATGCTGCCGCTCCTGGCGGGGGCCGTGTGCAATCTAGCGGGGGGCTGGTTGACTGACTGGCTGAGCCGCCACGTGCGCCTGCGTTGGGCGCGCCGGATACCGGCGATGGGAGGCCTGCTGGCCGCCGCTGTTCTGATCTCGATCGCCGCTCTCGCCGAAAACACCACGATCGCCATCACTGCGCTGGCTCTCAGTTTTGGCGCGGCCGATCTGATTTTGGCTGTTTGCTGGGCGACTTGTCTTGATGTCGGCGGCGAACATGCCGGCACCGTTTCCGGCACGATGAACTCGCTCGGCCAGGTGGGTGGCGTTATCGCGCCCATTACTTTCGGGTGGCTCGTCGATACTTATGGTTCGTGGCAGGTTCCTTTACTGATCGCGGCCGGCTACTATGTCGTCAGCGCGCTATTCTGGCTGGCGATCGACGCTGAAAAGCCGCTCGTGAGCAGCCTCGAACCGCGCGAAGGTTCGCTAAGCCTCTAAGGCTTTCGCCGAACATGTTGGAAAGAGCGCGGTTGCTAGGATGGTACTTGCCGCCGAACGATCCTACAGACGCCTACCGGCCGTACGATATCCCGCCTGAAGAGTCATCTCTGGAGCTGCCACCTGAACCGCCGGCCCCGCGAAGCTGGGGATACTCCGATCTGATCGTGGTGGCGGTTTTCGCCGCTGTGGCTTTGCTGGTGCTCTCGGTATTAGGGATCACCGCCGTGTTTGCGCTGAATTACTTCCTGGGCTGGGATCTCAAAGTCGAGGACCCGCTGGTGCAGGGCCCGCTCAACGTGGGAATCCAAATCCTGTTCTGGGGCGCTCTGTTCGCGTTCATCTACGGCTTGATCACGATCAAGTATCGCCTGCCGTTCGGAGACTCGATCGGATGGAGAGCCTTCGACGGATCAGCCTTCCAGTATTTCGTTCGGGGGCCGGTGCTGGCCATTGTTGTCGTGCTGCTTTCGACGTTTCTGCCGAAGGTCGACGAGAAGTTGCCGTTCGAGAAGCTGCTTGAGGAGCCGATGGTCCTTGTGATGCTGGCGGTATTCGGCATCTTGATCGCGCCCTTACTGGAAGAGATGTTCTTTCGCGGCTTCCTGTATCCGGTCTTCGAGAGGTCGCTTGGCGCGGCCTTCGCCGTCTTTGCCACGAGCGCCCTTTTCTCTCTCGTCCACGGTGTGCAGTATGGCTGGCGCTGGCAGAATCTGTTGATGTTGCTGGGCGTGGGCGTTGTTTTCGGGATGTTGCGCGCCCGCACCGCATCCATATTGCCTTCAACCTTCCTCCACGCGGGTTACAATGCGACTCTCTTCGCTGCTGTATTCGCGGCGGGAGAACACATCGACAAGCTTTAGCAGGACAGTATTTTCCCCAATGGTAAAAACGATTGAGTGGACGCCCGGCGGCGTCGTGATGATTGACCAAACCCGGTTGCCCGCCGAGGAAACCTACGTTACGTGCAAGGACTATCGCGAGGTGGCCGACGCCATCCGCGGCATGGTGATTCGCGGCGCGCCGGCGATTGGCGTGGCAGCGGCCATGGGAGTCGCGATCGGTGTGGCGCAGGCCGCCGCCGACAACCTGGACGCCGAGATGGAGGAGATCTGCGCGACGCTGGCCGCGACGCGTCCCACGGCCGTCAATTTGTTCTGGGGGATCGAACGGATGAAGAAGCGCTATCAGGCGCTGCGCTCATCCGGCGCCGATGTGGATGCGATTCGCGAGGAGTTGGCGGCCGAAGCACAGCGCGTGCTGGACGAGGACATTGCCATCAACCGCGGCATCGGACTCCACGGCGCGGCACTGCTTTCAGAAGGTGCGCAGGTGATGACGCATTGCAATGCGGGCGCGCTGGCCACCGGCGGCTACGGCACGGCGCTGGGTGTGATCCGGGCGGCGATCGAGGGCGGCAACTCCGTAGCGGTATTCGCGAATGAGACGCGGCCGTTTCTGCAAGGTGCGAGGCTGACTGTCTGGGAACTGCAACAAGATAATATCCCGGTCACGCTGCTGACCGACAACATGGCCGGACATCTGCTGCACAGCGGCAAAATAGGCGCTGTTGTCGTCGGGGCCGACCGCATCGCGGGCAATGGCGACGTGGCGAACAAGATCGGCACCTATTCCGTCGCGGTGCTCGCGAAAGAGAACGGAGTGCCGTTTTACGTGGCGGCGCCGATCTCGACCCTGGACCTGTCGTTGGCCTCGGGCGATGAGATTCCGATCGAAGAGCGCGACCCGGCCGAGGTGACGCGACTGCAAGGCGTTCAGGTAGCGCCGCTGGGCACGACAGCGATGCATCCCGCGTTCGATGTGACGCCGAACCGCTATGTGAGCGCCATCATCACCGAGCATGGCGTGGCGCGTACGCCGTATGTGGAATCGCTCAGAGAATTGGCCGTCAAGTCTTCCGCATAACGCGGCCCCCGGGTTCCGCGCTACCGCTCGGTCGCATCCGGTTCGGCTTTGTAGACGGCCTTGCGTCCGGCGTACGTTGCCAGTGCGATACCGCCTGTAACGGCCAATACTCCGAGAAGCAGGCGAGCGGTTAGCACTTCCTGAAAGAGCCAGCCGCTCAGCAGCACGCCGAAGATGGGCACGGTGAACGAGAACACCGAGAGCGATCCGGGGCTGTGCGTTTGCAGCAGGATCGCCCAGGCCATGAACGTCAGTCCCGAGACGACGGCGCCTTGATAAGTGACACCCGCGAGAGCCTGCCAGGTTACGCCGCCTCGAGGCTCACCCGGCATCAGCCAGACCGCGGCCGCGAATCCAGGCAGCGCCAGTACCATCTGCCAGAAGACCAGTTTCGTCGGCTCGATCCGTTGAACGAGGCGCTGTGTGTAGACCAGCCGCGCGGCGACCAGAACGGCTGAGATCAGAACGGCGAAATTGCCCGCTACCGGGTCACGTGCGATAGCAATCTCGGGCCGGCCCAGCGAAACGAACACGACGCCGACAAAGGCACAGCCTAAACCCAGCACCCTCAGGCCCGAGAGACGGTCTTCGGGAACGACGAAGTGCGCGATGAAATTCGCGAAGATCGGATTCGAGTTGATGAGAATGACGGCATAGGCGGGCGATGTGTAGTCGGCGCCGATATGCAGGATGCTGATCTGCACCAGGAACAGCAGCGTCAGTTGGAGCAGGGATCGTCGCTCGTCGGGCCTGATGCGCAATTCCGCCCTTTGGATGAGAGCCCATGCACCAACCGCCGCCGCCCCGATCAGCATCCGCAGGAAGGCGCTCTCGAAGGGGGAAAACCCGGTGAGCCCAAATTTCAAGGCGACCTGATTGCCGCCGCGCAGGAAACACACACCCAGGGCGATCAGCGCGGTTGTCCAGCCTATGGGTTGTAGCTTCACGAAGTGTGTTTACAGAAGGGAACGAATAGCTTAGCAATGTCGCTAATCGGCGCTTCTCAACAGGTGGCGAGGCGAGGCGGGCTGGTGACAGAGCGCCCCTACGTGTGCTGTACGGATCAGGGTGCGCCTCCAAACCTTGACCTTGAGACCAAACACGGCCGCCCGGCACAGTGTGGAATGGCCAAAGCGAAGTCAGCGGGCATTATCCCTATCGAACGCATTGCCGCGCAGATCTACCTGATCCGCGGCGAACAGGTGATGCTCGATTCCGACCTGGCCGCGCTGTATGGCGTTAGTACAGGCCGGCTGAACGAGCAGGTAACTCGCAACGAGATCCGCTTTCCTGAAGATTTCATGTTCCGGCTGACGCGGAAAGAATACGAGGCTTTAAGATCGCAAATTGCGACCTTAAAGACCGGAAGGGGGCAACACCGCAAGTACACGTCTCGCGTGTTCACCGAGCATGGAGTGGCGATGCTGTCCGCTGTGCTGCGAAGTCAGCAAGCTATTGACGTCAGTCTGGCGATCGTCCGCGCCTTCGTGCGGCTGCGCGAGATGCTGGCCACCAACGAAGAGCTAGCGAGCAAGGTGGCTCAGCACGATCAGGAGATGACATCCTCTTCGAGCACATCCAGGGGCTGCTGGAACCGCCGGAGCCGAAAAAGAGAGGCGCGATCGGATCTATCCATCCGAAGGCCGAAGAATAAGAGATCAGCCTATTGCCCTTAAGGCGTTGTGGCCCTACCAGCGGAAAGCCTTCCGTAAACGCAGATTCCGCTCGGCCTTCGCATACCACCCCGCCGCCGCGTAGTCGCAGGTGTGCAGATAGCACTGCGCGCGCAACTCATTCCCCCGGAATGTGAAGTAGCGGCTCATCGGTATCGTTGTCGTGCGGGCATGGTGGCGGGCCAGCGCCGAGACATTCACGAAGTGGACGCCCCATTTGGTTTCGATGTGCGATTTGCCGCCGTAGGTGTCATCCGGGCGGGTGTGAGTGTGCGCGCCGAGCCAGACGTCGATCGCTCCGGGATGCGCTTCGAGGTACCTCTCAAAGACCTGAGCATCAGGGACGCCTTCCACCCAATAGAGATACGACGCGCCTTTGGGCGTGCCGAGCGCTTTGTAGCCGTGATAGTGCGATCGCCACAGGCCGTTGGCATCCTTGCGCATGCCTTCCCATTCACCGGACGCGACGGTGGTGTTCTTCAGTACGTAGTGGTGCGCCGAGACGATGATCTTGTCCTGATTGGATTCGACCATGCTCTTCCACCACTCGAAGGTTTCGCCCGAGACGACACCTCCTGGATTACCGCCGAGCAAGTCGCGTCCGGGACGCTGTGTCGGCTCGTTGATATCGCTCATCATGAGGAACAGTACGTTGCCGACTTGGTACGAATAGCGTTCCCAAGTCCCCGCTGTCGGATACTTGCGCTTGGACGCATCGAGCCCTGAGAAGCTTGTGAACTCGCCCATCGGGTCGAGCCACTTGTGCCACCACCAGTTCTTTTCCTCGTCTAGCCCAGAGCGGTCGTGGTTGCCGCACAGACTGAAGATGTCTTCGCGCTTATGCTCGCGAAGGCCTTTCATGAACTGCCGGACGACCTCGGCGCCTTCGTCGTCATCGGGCAGATGCTGCGCGCCGGACTGATCGCCCAGATCGACGGCGATGTCCCAGTCGAAGGGCGGTGCGCCGTCGGATGTTCCAAACTCGGATTGCTGGATGGCCTCGGCGAGGCTCTCGCGATTGCCGTAGCGGCGGTCGCTCCCGACGTGGGCGTCACTGAAAGCCCACAGACGAAACGTATCGGAGGAAGCTTGAAGTGTCGCGGTAGCGGCTGGAACCGCGAGCCCGGTTGCGAGTGAGGTCTTCAGGAAGTCGCGGCGTGTCGGCATGAGGAGATTACTTGACATCCTCAAACATAGCAATCGTCTCGCGGATCAGCTTGTCGGCCGCCCCTTGGCCGTAGGGCGTGCGCTCGACTTCGTACCCTCCGAAGGCGTATTTGGTGTCGGTCGGCATGTAGTCGCCGCCCTCTCCGCTGGAGTAGCCGGCGCACATGGTGTATTTGAATGGCGAAGCTCGTTTGATGGCCTGGCCGATCACGCGAACTGTTATGTCGGCGCGGGCAACGCCGGCCAGCAGTCCCGAGGGCGCGGAATCCTTAGGGCCTTGCTCGATGACGTCGGCGCCGGCAGAGGTAAGGCTCAGCGCGGCGAGCGCCGACGCCTGCAGATAGTGCCGATAGAATCCCGCGTATCGATGGGCTTTCATTGTTCACCCCTTAAGCCGACCTACTCTCGCCGGCCACGGTACGGCAAGCCGCCGGACGGAGTCAAGGCCACGGGGTGCGCCGAATCCTTACTATGGAACACTTTGCCGGGCCAGTTCGCCCAGCCCTCTGTTACGCTGGATAGCTCGATCCAGCACGGCCCGTGTCGAGACCCATGAAACTCGAAGAGAAGCTTAACGAACTCGAAAGAAGAAACCAAGCCGCCCACGCCGGGGGTGGAGCCGAGCGCACGGAGCGCCAGCACGAGGCCGGCAAAATGTCAGCCCGTGAGCGAATCGACTTCCTGCTCGACGAGGGCAGTTTCGAGGAGCTCGACCGCCTGGTGACGCACTCATGCCGCGATTTCGGCATGGACCAGAAAAAGATTCCCGGCGACGGTTTTGTGACGGGCTACGGGCGGATTGACGGAAGACTGGTTTACGTCTTCGCGCACGACTTCACGGTCTTCGGCGGCTCGCTGTCGCTCGAAAACGCGGCCAAGGTCTGCAAAGTCATGGATCTTGCGATGAAGACCGGGGCTCCCATCATCGGTCTGAATGATTCCGGTGGCGCCCGCATCCAGGAGGGGGTTGCCTCGTTAGCGGGGTACGCCGATATCTTCCTGCGCAACACCCTTGCGAGCGGAGTCGTTCCGCAGATCTCGGCCATCATGGGGCCGTGCGCGGGAGGCGCGGTTTACTCCCCGGCGATCACTGATTTCATTTTCATGGTGGACCACTCAAGCTACATGTTCGTCACCGGGCCCGACGTCATCAAGACCGTTACTCACGAAGACGTCACGAAGGAGGAACTGGGCGGGGCGCACACCCACAATGAAATCAGCGGCGTCGCGCAGTTCATCGCGTCGAAGGATGAGGAGTGCCTTCAGATGATCCGCGAGCTGTTGAGCTTCCTGCCGTCGAATAACCGCGACGGCGCGCCCATCCGGCCCACCTCCGATTCCCCTGACCGCTCGCAGCCCGAACTCGACTCGATCGTTCCGGCGGAGTCCGACCAGCCGTACGACATCAAAAGGATTATCCTAGGCTGCCTCGACGAGGGATACTTTTTTGAGGTGCAGGAGCACTTCGCGAAGAATATCGTCGTCGGTTTCGGACGCCTTGACGGGAAGAGCGTGGGCATCGTCGCGAACCAGCCGCAGGTTCTCGCCGGTTGTCTCGACATCAACGCGTCGCTGAAAGCCGCGCGCTTTGTTCGATTCTGCGACGCCTTCAGCATTCCCATCGTTACGTTCGAGGACGTTCCGGGCTTTCTTCCTGGAACGGAACAGGAATACGGCGGCATCATCAAGCACGGTGCCAAACTGCTCTATGCCTACGCGGAAGCCACGGTTCCGAAAATCACCGTCATCACGCGCAAGGCGTACGGCGGGGCCTACTGCGTGATGGGCTCTAAGCATTTGCGCACCGACGTGAACTACGCTTATCCCACCGCCGAGATCGCTGTGATGGGTCCGGCGGGCGCGGTCAATATTCTCTACCGCCGTGAGATCGCTGAAGCGGGCGACGAGGCTGAGTCCTATCGCCAAGCGAAGATCGAAGAGTTCCGGGAGCGTTTCGCGAACCCGTATACAGCCGCCGAAAAGGGCTGGATCGATGAAGTCATTCAGCCTCGCAACACCAGGCCGAAGTTGATTGCCGCACTGCGAATGCTTGAAAACAAGGCCGACACGATGCCGCGCAAGAAGCACGGCAACATCCCGCTGTAGGGCCGGGATTCCGCGCGGTCTCGATCCCGTGCCGTTCGGTTTAGACTTGCAGTTCAATCATCTCGACCTGCAACTCACGGTTGGCTACCGTCAGCCGGGCGAGGGTAACCGGCAAGCGGAACCGGCGGGGACCGGCGCTGCCCGGATTGAGGTACAGCACGCCGTCGCTGCGTTCTTGGGCCGGCTTGTGCGAGTGCCCGCAAATCACCGCCGCGAAACCGGCTCTTGACGGATCAAGATCGAGCGCGGCACCGTCGTGCAGCACCCACAGCCATAGACCGCCGGCTTCGACGGCCAGCGTTTCAGGAAAGCGTAGCGCCCAGTCGGCGCGGTCGACGTTGCCGCGGATCGCATGTAGGGGAGCTATGCGCTCGAGAGCGGTGATGACGTCGGGTGCGCCGATATCGCCCGCATGGATGATCAGGTCGCTTCCCGCCAAGGCCGCCAGAGCCTCGGGCCGAAGCAGGCCGTGCGTGTCGGAAATGACACCGACGTTGACCGGCGGTCCGGCCGTGGTTGTTTCGAGGGATGCCATCGACGCAAAACTTGGGGCGCCTCTGACGAGGCTACGGGCTAATACCAATACTTCGTCTTCTTCGCCCATTCACTATCGGGATACCGGCGATGAAGTTGCTGAAAGGCCGCCTTTGACAGGGCTGTTGTGTGGTCGTCGGTGCAGCCGACGCGAGTGGATCGGACGGCGAGGTGGAGCGCTTGGGGTACGCGAGGGTCTTCCGGATGGCTCTTCGCCCAGTTGATGACGACGTAGCTGAGGTGGTTGGGGGCCGTCGGGATCGTGAGCAGTTCTCGAATCTGACGTTCGGCGGCTGTGATTTCAGCGCTTGAAAGGAACGACGGAAACGTGAGATTGAGCAGGCCTTGCCCCCCCCCGTGTTCCAGTTGCTGCTGGCGGCGCTTGAGATAGATGGGCATATGCATGGCCGGCTCCCAGTCGAGGCGGCACCACCAGTTCTCTCGGAAATCGTCTATCTCGTTGATTGGTTCGGCGCGCCGGACCGTAGCCGCCAGATAGGGCCGCGCCCCCGGGTGGCGGAGCAGGAAGAAAGCAAGCGCGAACTTCTTAGCCTGACCGTCGGGTGCGGCGGCATAGGCGTCAAGCTCGGCTTTCAAACTGGGCCAAAGCTCTGAAGCGATGGCGCGCGCCGCGGGCTCTTGCCCGACCTCAACGAGCAGAGCGGCACGAACCCAAGCCGCGAGCGCTAGTTCTTCGCGAACATGGAGCGGCAAAATCGCTGAGCCAGCGGCTTCGATCAAGTGCTGGAGTGGGAGTTGCTGATTGAAAACGACGAGTGAATCCTCAGCGACGAGAACCTTGAGACTGTCATCTCCTCCTAAAACCGGGGCGCGCCCGACAACCTGTTCGCGCAGCGAGGCGCGCAAAAATTGCTCAAAGGTTTCAGCAAGGCCGAGGCGCATGGCTTGAAAGTGATTGCGCGTCGATGGCGGCATGGCAACGCCCCCGCCCTCGTACAAAAGCTCGTCCAGTTCGGCGCGCACGCTTTCTTGCCTGCCTTTGGCAACCTCAAGGCGCAGGCGGTGGTAGATCGCCATCAGGTACCCCGGCGAGCTGCTTGGGACCGTTGCGGCTGCGATCACTTCGTCAACAGCTTGATGATCAGCGTTGATTTTGGCGAGCACGGCGACAAGCCAAGGAAGCGTTTTCTTGTCGCGCCATCGTGACAGCGCGTGCTCCAGCGCGTTGGGATCGGAGGACTGAAAGGTCCGCAACCAGTCGGTCATATCGTCATCTATGGCCGTGCCGTGGCCGCGATCGAGAAGCCAGTCGTAGTCGCGCCACCGTTCCTCGATCCCGCTCGCTTCTTTTTTGACAAGCTCACTGCTCAGAGCCTTCATCGTCTGATCGGGTTGGAGCCGAACTCGCACGTACTCAAGCAGCCCCCGCGCGGAATCGTGCAGATGGCTAAGGTTGGGGTCTTCGGTCACGGCGGCGAACCGAACCTCGGCTTCCCGCAGGGTGGTGGCATCGACTTCGCCGAAATCAGCCGCAAGCGTGCCTTTGCGAAGGAAGCACCGGCCCGCGAGATATCGGCCCCAGCCGCTCCAGGGAGACGACGCGTCCGCGGCGATGGCTTCAAATCGGCGGGCGGCTTCATCGAAGTTTCCGGCGTAGAAGTGCGCGGCGGCGATCTGGTAGTTCCGGTCGGCCTTGATGAGAGCCGGCAGATGAGCCGGGGCGGGCGCAGGGATGGCCGCCCCTTCCTTACAGTTATCGAAAACGGTTTCCTGTGCGTCGAGCCACTCTTGCACCTCAGGGCTTTTCGGCCCGAACTGTGTCATGCGGTTCTTCAAAGTGCGGGTTGCTGTGAGAACCGCATCGTCGGGACAGTTGAGGTAGAACTGCCACTGACCGAACGGCACTTGCCGCATGCGCATGTTGCCGCCGTAAAGGAAGCTTTGCACTAACTTCGATTCGCGGCCGGTCTCGGCGACCGTCTCCGTCCAGAGTTCCGTCGCGGACTTTTGCGGCTCGTATTCCTGGGAAGGAGGAGGCATCGGCCTCGGAACGAGTTGATCCCGCTGTTCCTCCGTGAAGCCAACACCCTCAAGATGACGGTAGGCCCAGAAGAGATGGGTGTGAAGATAGGTCGGTTCGATAATGCCAAGCTGTCCATCGATGAAGGTGCGCGGCTCGTCGGGCGAGCTGGTCCTGACGAACGACGGCGCGAAGTCGACATCCATGCACGCAAACTGCAGTTCGGTCATAACCCCGTAGCCGAGGAAAACCGCAGACACGGCAAGAAGGGACTGCCGGTTCAGCGCCATATTTCTGCCTCCTTGAGAGCGTCGTTCACGGCGTCCGGCGTCCAAGCGCGGGGATGAAACACATAAACCCGGCGGCCCGCCGGCATGGCCGCAAGCGGCTCATCGGTTGAAAGCCCTACGCTGCCGCGGCAGACCTCCAGCGCGAAGTCTCGACCGGCGCGCAGCACCCGGTGAACGTCCGCTGAATCTGGTCCCATTTGAAATAGCATCGGGACAGCCTCGTCGATGGGCAGACCGGCAATCCAGGGATCGCCGAGACACCATGACGCTAGGGCCGTGATGGAGATTCTTGTTTCCGACCGAAGCGCGCCCCGCAGGTCGCCAATGAGATCAGCATAGAACTTCCTCTCCGACACGAGTGCGTCGAAGTCGATCTGGATCACGCGCTGCTCGTCGGCGCGCAACAGCTTCAGCAACGCCTGAACGGCGTGTTTGCCCTGCCTGGCGTCGAGCGAGGGGCGCGAGATCGGGTCCGTTTCAATACGAACGACGGGAAACGCGACAGCGTCGGCGGGAACAAACAAGGGCTGCATCCGCAGCCGCACGTCGACTTCTTCGCCGCGAAGAATGAGGGTACCGGCCAGGACAGCGACCCCAGCGCGCTCGGTGTCGAGGAACCGGATGTCTTCGGGCCTTTCCCATGCCCAAAGCATCACTGGGGGCAGGCCGTGCAGCGGGCCGGGTGACGTGGTGTAACGTTCCACCACCGCCCAGGCGATGCAGCCGGCGACGAAAAGCGCCGTCACTATGAAGGTGCTAAGTCGATCAAGCGCTCGCCAGGGTCTATTCACACCCAAGAATCTCGCCGCATACCGTGAAGTCGGTGCTTAATTTTACCGCCGCGCGCGGTCGGCGCTGGGATGTTAGATCACGCCGGTCGTGGCGCGGTATTGCTCGTGGTCGAGGAGCCAGCGTTTTCTCTCAAGACCGCCGGCGTAGCCGGTGAGCGTGCCGTTGGCGCCGACGACGCGGTGGCAGGGGACGACGATGCCGATCGGGTTCGAGCCGTTGGCGAGGCCGACGGCGCGCACGGCCGTCGGTTGGCCGATCTGTGCCGCGATTTGGCCGTAAGTCGTAGTGGTTCCCGCGGGAATGCGTCGCAGTGCAGCCCATACCCGTCGCTGGAAGTCGGTGCCGTCAGCGCGAACCGGAATATCGTCAACAGCCGTAATGTCGCCCGCAAGATAGGCTTCCAGGGCCTTGGTAATGGCGGTGGGCGCGGAGCCGGAGGTAAGGCTGTAGCCGCCTTCGCCATATTGCCGCGAGAGCTGCTGCCGCATCCGTGCTTCGTCGCCGTCGAAATGGAGACCGCGAAGGACGCCCTCTTCGTCGCAGATGAGAAGCAGCATACCGATAGGGGAGGGCAGGCGGTCGATGGTGAGGCTGAGTGCTATGGGCATTTACGTTGGCTCTTGGGGTGCGGGTGCTTTGGGATCCGATGTCCAGAGATGTTGCGCGGCGTAGGCCCGCCAGGGCCGCCAGGCCTCAGCGCGTGCAAGAAGCGCGGCGGGGGAAAGGCGTTTGCCGTTGGGTCCGGCCACGGCGCGAAGCAGGCCGATGTCGGCGGCGGGAAAGGCATCGGGGTCGCGCAGGGCCCGCATGGCGATGTATTGCGCTGTCCATTCGCCGATGCCGGCGAGCGCCTTGAGGTTGGCTACGGCGGCTTCGACATCTTGGCCGTTGCGAAATAGACCAGGGCCGGCGGCGGCAAGGTTCGACAGCGTAGCGGCGCGGGAGCGCGGCATGCCGAGCTTGCTGAGATCGGCGGCGGCCAGGCGTTCAGGCCGCGGAAAAACGGTCGTGAGGCCGGGGAGGGCGTGATCGTCGGGCTCGATGGCCCGGCCATATTCGGCGGTGAGTTTGCCCGCGAGCCGGCGTGCAGCGGTCACGGTGATTTGCTGCCCGAGAACGGCGCGGATCGCTAGCTCGAATCCATCCCATGCGCCGGGGACACGCAGACCGGGGCGCGCGGCTACGAGCGGGGCCAGCGTTGGGTCCTGGGCAAGTTGTGCCGTGATACGACGGATGTCGGCACCGAGATCGAAGACGCGGCGGATACGGTTGACGATCGCCGGCAGCGCCTTGACGTTGGGAAAACGAATCGTCACGGCCAGCGCCGTTCGCCCGGCTGCGGGCTCGACTTCGATCGTCCCGGCGGCGCCATCGAGCTCGATGGTGCGGCAGTAGCAGTCAGCCTCAACCGTTTCCACACCCGGAATGGCGCGCGCGGCGAGGAAGCTAATCATAGCGGGCCAGTCGTAAGGCGGCGCGTAGCTGAGCTTGAGCGTAATCGCGGAATGAGGGCTGACGCGCGGGGCCTTCCCCAGGCGGCGACGCAGCGCGGAAGGTGGTTGCGAATAGAGACAGCGAAACGTGTCGTTGAAGCGGCGCAGGCTGCCGAAGCCGGAGGCGAGCGCTACGTCGGCCATTCGGATATGGGTTTCGTCGAGCAATTGTCTGGCGAAGTGGACCCGGCGGGCTTGGGCGACAGCGATGGGCGAGGCGCCGAGGTGCTGGTTGAATAGACGCCGCAGGTGACGATCACCGACGCCAAGGCGGACAGCCAAACGTTCGACATCACCGTTATCGCCGTCGAGCGCGCCGTCGGCGATGAGGGCCAGGGCGCGGGAGACCGTGTTAGACGTGCCGGCCCAGACGGCGAGATCGGGCGAAGACTCGGGCCGGCAGCGCAGGCAGGGGCGGAAACCGGCTTCCTGCGCGGCGGCGGCGCTTGGGTAGAAGCTGACGTTTTCGAGCTTCGGGCAGCGCGCCGGACAAACGGGCCGGCAGTAGACGCCGGTCGTGTGTACGGCCGTGAAAAGCCGTCCGTCAAAGCGCGTGTCGCGGGTTTAAATCGCGCGGTAACAAGCGTCGCGATTAAGGTCCATGCCTGTATGATGCTACCGCGCGGCCGGCATGTCTGGCCGTTTTCGGACGTGAAGATTTGGAGCGGGTCTAGTCGATTCCCGGTACGGGAAATTGGGTACACATCCCTTCGACTTCGCCGCGGACGGAGTCGATGATGGCTTGGTCGTCTTGGTTCTTCAGGACTTTCACTATCCAGCCGGCCAGACGGCGCATCTCGTTCTCTTTCATGCCGCGCGTTGTGGCGGCGGGCGTGCCGAGCCGGAGTCCACTGGGGCGAAGTGGCGGGTTGGGGTCGTCGGGGATAATCTGTTTGTTTGTGGTGATCGAGACAGCGTCGAGGGTTTCCTCGGCGACGCGGCCGTTAATGCCGAAGCTGGAGACGACGTCGATGACCATCATGTGGTTTTCGGTGCCGCCGGTGATCAGCTCGGCGCCCTCTTTCATGAGCGCGTCCGCAAGTGTTTTGGCGTTCGTGAGCACTTGCTGGCAGTAGTGGCGGTAATCGGGCTGCCGCGCTTTGCCGAGAGTGACAGCGACGCCGGCGACCTGGTTCATATGAGGTCCGCCCTGGAGGCCCGGGAAGACGGACTTATCGATGTCTTTCGCAAATTTTTTCCTGCACAGGATCATGCCGCCGCGCGGGCCGCGCATACTTTTGTGCGTCGTAGTTGTGACGAAGTCGAAGCCGGCGTCGCAAGGGTTGCGCATGGCGCCGCCGGCGATCAGCCCCCCGATGTGCGAAACGTCGGCCATCGTGAGCGCACCTACTTCGTCGGCGATTTCCTTGAACCTGGCGTAGTCGTAATCACGCGGATAGGACGAATAGCCGCACAGCACCATCTTGGGCTTTGCTTCCAATGCGGTCTTGCGGAGCGCGTCGAAGTCGATGCGGCCCTCGTCTTGCGGGTTCGTCTTGTAACGGATGAAGTTGTAGATCTTGCCCATGTGGGAGACGGGCGCGCCGTGCGTGAGATGGCCGCCGTGGGAAAGATCCATCCCGAGGACAGTGTCGCCGGGGGCGAGGAAAGCCATATAAACCGCCTGGTTCATCGGTGAGCCGGAGAGCGGCTGCACGTTGGCATGCTCGGCGCGGAAGAGAGCCTTGGCTCGGTCACGGGCAATCGTTTCGATGATGTCAGTGAACTCCTGTCCGCCATAGTAGCGGCGGCCGGGATAGCCTTCTGAATACTTATTGGTGAACACGGAGCCGAGGCACGCGAGTACCTCGGGGTAGGTGTAGTTTTCAGAAGGGATGAGCTCGATGCCCTTCTTCTGGCGCGCTTCCTCGCCCAGCATGGCGTCATAAATGTCGGGGTCGGACTGCTTGAGGAGTTCGCGGTGGTTGGGCATGGGTCTTCCTTTTAACAAAAAAAGCCTGGGCTCACAATTGAGGGCGCCCCGGCGAACGGCTGTTTATTGTGTACCGCGCTTCCCAGTGGTCAGTTCCACTTTCACTCGCCAGTCGCGCGGCTCGGTGTGAAATGTAAACTTCAGTTATACTCCGCGGCAAACGAGGGCGCAACCGCGAACGGGACGCCGCAGACGGAGTAGCCGTTTCGACCATGAGCGAACAGAACGAGTTGATGCGAATTTCGGTAGAGGAATTGCGCGAGCGGGCCGGGACTCTTTTTCGGTTGTTGCCGGATGCGGACGCGCTGCTCGGTCACTTCGCGCGCTCGATCGCGGATGAGATCAAGTCACGGAACGGGCGCGACGAGCCGACCCGCTTGATTCTACCGGTGGGACCAACGAAGCATTATCCGACGCTGGTCGAGATCACGAATCGCGAGCGGATCAGTTGGCGAAATGTCCATCTCTTCCAAATGGATGAGTTTTTGGATTGGCAGGGCCGCTTGATTCGCGAGGATCACCCTTTGAGCTTTGTGGGGTTCATGCGGAGAGAATTGTTTGGGAAGATCGATCCCGAGCTTCGCATACCGGACGCGCAGTATCATTTCCCCGACCCGTTTCGGCCGGATGAGATCAGCGCGCGGATCGAGCAGGCCGGCGGCATTGACTGCTGTTACGGAGGGATCGGCTATCACGGCCATGTGGCGTTCAATGAGCCACCCTTGTCGCGCTGGCATCGAGTAACGGTGGCGGAGTTGCGGAATTCGTTAACGCGTGTCGTTGCGCTTGGCGCGGACTCGATCGTGGTGCAGAGTATCCATTGCTCGGGGGGTGATTCGGCGGCAATCCCTCCCATGGCGGTAACGCTCGGGATGCGGGATATCCTGGCGGCTCGTAAGATCCGCTTGTATCTGGCGGCGGGCGAGCGGCACCGGGCGATTTTTCGGATTTCAGTGGCCGCTGAGGTGACAACCGACTACCCCGCGACGTTGATACAAGGGCATCCCGACGCTGAGATCTTGACTACCGAGGCGACGGCTCAGCCGATTGCGTTGGGGCTGGGGTGAAGCGAATCGAAAACGCGACCCTTGGTATCATGCGATCGATGCCGGAGGCTCACTGTGAATCGGAGAAATCTGATCGGCATGGCACCGACGGAGACCCGATACAGCGGTCCGGCGACGCTCGAGATCAAAGGCGGCGACCGCGCTGATCTCAAAGATGTGAGCGAGCGCGTCGATCGATTGCTTGGCGGAATGGTCTTGGATTCACTGATCTGATGCATCGTTTTCTACAAACTCTCGCGGCCGGCTTGGTACTGCCCCTGGTGCTGGCTGCCCAGGGTGCGGGCGGCGAAGAGTTTTTCGAGAAGAAGATTCGCCCGGTTCTCGTTGCGCGCTGCTACATCTGCCACGGCGCGGATGCGCCGCAAGTTCAAGGCGCGCTGCTGCTCGATACCAAGCAGGGAGTGCTGAGCGGGGGCAACTCGGGTCCGGCGATCCGGCCCGGTGACCCGGACCGTAGCCTGCTCATTCAGGCACTGCGCTACGGCGGGGAGTTGAAGATGCCGCCGGGCGCGCCTCTGGAACCTGACGTTGTTAACGATTTTGTGGAATGGGTTCGGATGGGCGCTCCCGACCCTCGTGGCGGCGACGAGAAAGTGGATCTTCTGCCCGCCGGGTCGCGCGAGCATTGGTCGCTCAAGCCGCCCCACATACCGGAACTTCCGGCGGTGCGGAACGAGACCTGGATACGGACGCCGATCGATCGTTTTGTGCTCGCCAAGCTGGAAGAGAAGGGGCTTGAGCCGTCGGCGGAGGCGGACAAGCGGACGCTGATTCGACGCTTGAGCTACGACCTCACGGGCCTGCCGCCGACTTGGGACGAGGTCCAGGCGTTCGTCAATGACAATTCGGCCGACGCCTATGAAAAGGTTGTCGAACGGCTGCTGGCTTCGGCGCGGTATGGCGAGCGCTGGGCGCGGCACTGGATGGACGTCGCGCGTTATTCAGACACTTATGACGGCTCTCGGCGATTTGCGTTTGCGTATACGTATCGCGATTGGGTGATCCGGGCGCTCAA
Source organism: Acidobacteriota bacterium (assembly GCA_027624045.1). Classification (GTDB taxonomy): domain Bacteria; phylum Acidobacteriota; class Terriglobia; order Bryobacterales; family UBA6623; genus JAPPLB01. The sequence goes on along the minus strand of JAQBUE010000027.1, from coordinate 15,911 downwards.
CGACGATATGCCCTACGACGACTTCGTCCGCAACCAGCTTGCCGCGGATCTCGTGCCAGGCGGGGAAGCAAAAGATCTGGCCGCGATGGGTTTCGTGACGCTTGGCAGGAGCGTGCCCAAGGGCGAGCACGACATGATCGACGACCGGATCGATGCGATTACGCGCGGGTTCCTGGGCCTTTCGGTGACCTGCGCGCGCTGCCACGACCATAAGTTCGATCCGATTCTCACTCGCGAGTACTACGCGCTTTACGGAGTGATCAAGAATTCTCCCGAGCCGACCGAGTACCCGCTCGTTGTCGATGAGGACCCCAATGATCCGGTGACGCGGCAGTATCGCCGAGGCATGGATCGCCGCCTGAAAGCGATCGACGACTTCGTCACGCGGCGGCACGCTGAGCTGGTCGCTGAGTTCCGGTCAGCGGATTGGCTGGCGCGTTACATGGCGGCGGCGGACACAGCGGCTAAGTTCAGCAATACGGAGATCGAACGGCTATCGAGTGAGCGCGACTACAACCTGTTCGTCTTGACGCGCTGGCGGGATTATCTGAACCGTCAACGGGAAAGCGGCGATGGGGTTTTCGCTACCTGGCGAGCCTACGCGGCGCTTGCCGAGGGTGAGTTCGCGAAACAGGCGTCCGGTGTCAGGCCGGCCGGGAATAAGTTGGTCGTGGAGCGCTTCGCGGGGCATCCGCCGGCCTCAATGGCGGAGGTCGCTGAGAGGTACGGCGCGCTGCTGGCTGAGATCGACCGGCCCGAATCTTACCCGGACAGTGAGCGGGAAGCGCTACGGCTTACTTTGCGGGCGGACGGCGCGCCGACAAACGTCAAGCAGGCGGACTTCATTGAGATTCGTGGCCCGGGCGGAGATGACAACATCATTCGCGCCCTGACGCAGGCCGTCCGCGGCTGGCAGGCCGAGTGTGCGTATCGGGGATTGACGCCCAGAGCGATGGCGATGGAAGATGCCGCCAAGCCCGAACCGGCCTACGTTTTTGTGCGCGGCAATGCCAACAACCCTGGCGCGGAAGCGCCGCGGCTTTTCCTGGCGGCGCTCTCGGCGGAGCCCAAGGCGTTTGACGCCGGCAGCGGCCGGCTGGCGGTTGCCGAGGCGATCGCGGACCGAAGGAATCCGCTGACGGCGCGGGTGTTTGTCAATCGCGTATGGGCGTGGCGCTTCGGGAAGGGCATTGTCGAAACCACGAGTGATTTCGGCAAGCGCGGCGAGCCGCCCACGCATCCTGAGCTGCTCGACTACCTGGCGCGGCGCTTCATGGACGAAGGATGGTCGGTCAAGAAGCTGCACCGCTGGATGGTGCTGTCAAGCACGTATCGGCAGTCGAGCATGGATCGCCCGGAGGAGCGGGAGAAAGACCCGGAGAACAAGTTGCTGTGGCGCATGAACCGCCTGCGCCTCGACTTCGAAGGACTGCGCGACTCGATGCTCGCGGCGACCGGGAGGCTCGATTCCCAGCTGGGCGGACTGCCGTTTTCTCTCCAGGCGCAGCCGTCGGTTCCGCGCCGAACGGTCTACACCTATCTGGAGCGAGGAACTCTGCCGGGTGAGCTATACGCGTTTGATTTCGCGAAGCCGGAGGCTCACCAGCCCGAGCGCGTCAGAACGATTGTGCCCCAGCAAGCGCTCTATCTGATGAACAGCCCGTTTGTTGCCGAGCAGGCGATTCACTTGGCGGAGCGGCGCGAGATTGATTCGCAACAGTCCGCCGAGGCGCGGATTCGGGCGATCTATCGCATTGCGTATCAGCGCGACCCGAGCCCGTCGGAACTCGAGTGGGGAGTGGAGCAGGCTGCCGCTCGTTTTTCCGACGTGGAAGCGGCATCGGATGCGGGAGCGTGGCGCTACGGGTCGGGCTCGTTCGATGCGGCTGCTGGGCGCCTGGAACAATTCGAACTGTTCCGCTATTTCGAAGAGGGCCGCTGGCAACCGGCTTCGCTGCGTCCCCAGCCTCGCTACGGTCAGCTTTCCCTGTCAGCGAACGGGGGAGCGCCCGGTGATAGTTCTCAACTGATGGCGGTGCGGCGCTGGCAGGCGCCCCAAGCTGGAATCGCCACCGTTAGAGGCAAGTTTAAGCACTCGATCAACAAAGAGCGGGATTGGAGCGACGGCGTTCAGGTCTGGATCGTGCATAGCCGGCTCGGAGTGCTCGCCGAAGCCGTCGCGAATAACGAGTCTTTCGAACTGCGCGCCGAGAACGTCGAAGTGAAGCCCGGCGATACGATCGACTTCGTAGTCGGGCCGGGTGATGATCCCGAAAGTGACGATTTCGAATGGGCTCCGGAGATCCATATCGATTCGTCGGAATGGAAAGCCGCGAAGGGTTTTCAGGAACCCGCCGCGTTGAAGCTCGGTCCATGGGCGCGGTTGGCGCAGGTGCTGCTGGCTTCCCATGAGTTCGAGTTCGTAGACTAGGAAGCAGCATGTTCGAATCAAGCCGCAGGTTGTTCCTCCAGCGTTGCGGGATGGGTTTCCCCGCGATGGCCGCCGGGGCTCTGCTCGCCGAGCATGCTCAGGCCGGCCCGCTCGCCCCGAAACAGCCGCACTTCGCTCCCAAAGCCAAGCGGGTGATTCACTTGTTCATGAACGGCGGGCCATCGCACGTCGATACATTCGATCCCAAGCCTGCCCTGGCCAAGTATGCCGGTAAGGAGTTGCCGTTCAAGTTCAAAACTGAGCGGCGGACCGGCGCAGCTTTCCCTTCACCATTTGAGTTCAAACAATATGGCGAAAGCGGTCTGCCGGTAAGCGAGATCTATCCTGAATTGGCGAAGCACGTCGACGAGATGTGCGTCATTCGGTCGATGCACAGCCCGCTGCCGAATCATGAACCGTCGCTGATGTTGATGAACTGTGGCGACGTGCGGCAGGTTCGCCCGAGTTTCGGTTCCTGGCTGACGTACGGGCTGGGTTCGGAGAATCAGAACCTGCCCGGTTTCGTTGTGCTGTGTCCCGGCGGCTTCCCGGTGCAGGGCGCGCATAACTGGCGATCGGCGTTTCTGCCGGGAGCGTTTCAGGGAACGCACATCGACACGAAAAAAGAAGACATCGACGAGTTGATCGCTCACATTCGCAATCCGTCGATCCCGCGCGATGAGCAGCGGCGGCAGCTTGATCTGCTGGCAAGGCTGAATCACCGCTTCGCCGAAGAGCGCGCGGACGACCAGCGTTTGGAGTCGCGGCTCGAAAGCTTTGAGCTGGCCTACCGCATGCAGATGGAAGCAGCCGACGTTTTCGATGTCACGAAAGAGCCCAAGCACGTTCGCGAGGCGTATGGCGACACGCTACAAGGGCGGCAGATCCTGATGGCGCGGCGTCTGCTGGAGCGCGGCGTGCGGTTCGTCCAGGTGTGGCACGGCGCCGGACAGCCCTGGGATTCGCACAACGACATCGAAAAGAACCACCGCATGCTTGCCGGCGAGAACGACAAGCCGATCGCGGCTCTGCTCACCGACTTAAGGGAGCGGGGGATGCTCGATGACACGCTTGTGCTGTGGGGCGGCGAGTTCGGACGAACGCCGACGGTCGAGTTAGCCGAGAAGGGCGCCAACGAGGGCAACGTCAACGGCCGCGATCACAACCCGCACGGCTTTACCGTTTGGGTCGCCGGTGGCGGCATCAAGGGTGGCATGGCCTACGGCGCCACGGATGAGTTTGGCTTCGCCGCCGCCGAGAATAAGATGCAGGTTCACGACCTGCACGCAACGCTTTTGCACCTGCTCGGCTTCGACCACGAGAAGCTGATTTACCGCTACGCGGGGCGTGATTTCCGGCTGACGGACGTTCTCGGGACCGTGGTCAAGGACATCTTGGCCTGAGTGTCGTCTGACGCGATTCTACTGGAGGACGCCGCCGGGAAGGATGCGTTCGGCGTTCAGGTAGGGCCGCAACACATCGGGAATCAGCACGGTTCCGTCTTTCTGCTGATAGTTTTCAACGATCGCCACCCAAGTGCGTCCGATCGCCAGCCCGCTGCCGTTCAGCGTATGAACCAGCTGGGACTTACCCTTTTGGGCGGCTGGGTCGCGGTAGCGTATCTTGGCGCGCCGCGCCTGGAAATCCTCAAAATTGCTGCACGAGGAGATTTCCTTGAACTCATTCATGCCGGGCAGCCAAACCTCAATGTCATATGTCTTGGCGCTCGAGAAACCCAGGTCGCCCGTGGCCAGCACAACCGTGCGATAGGGCAGGCCGAGCCGCTCTAGAATGTCCTCGGCGTCATGCGTCAGTGATTCGAGCTCGTCGTAGCTGTGCTCGGGGAGCACGAACTTGACCATCTCGACTTTTTGAAACTGGTGCTGCCGAATGATGCCGCGCACGTCGCGTCCGTAGGAACCGGCCTCGCTGCGGAAACAGGGGGTAAACGCGGTCAGCTTGAGGGGCAGCCGGCCGACGTCGAGGGTGTCTCCGCCGAACAGATTGGTCAGCGGGACTTCGGCGGTCGGGATGAGCCAATAGTCCGTGCCTTCGAGCTTGAACAGATCCTGCGCGAATTTCGGCAACTGGCCGGTGCCGAATAAGCTGGCGGAGTTCGCCACGAAGGGTGGTAACACTTCGGTGTAGCCGTGCTCGCGCGTGTGAACGTCGAGCATGAAATTCATCAGCGCCCGCTCGAGCTTCGCGCCGGCGTTCCAGTAGACGGCAAAGCGCGCGCCGGTGATTTTCGCCGCCTGCTCGAAATTAACGATTCCCAGTTCCGGCCCCAGATCCCAGTGAGCTTTCGGCTCAAAATCGAAGTCCCGATGCGTCCCCCAGCGGCGCACTTCGACGTTGTCGGCTTCGCCTCCGGCGGGAACGGTTTCGTGGGGCAGATTCGGCAGGCCGTGCAATACCCCCGCCAGCGCTTCGTCAAGCGCCTTGACGTTGTCTTCGAGCCCTTTGATCTGTTCCCCGACCTCGCGGCTTTGCTGTACGGCGGCCGCGGCGTCTTCGCCCGCTCGCTTGGCCTTGGCGACCTCGGCGCTGAGTGTGTTGCGGCGGGCCTTGAGGTTTTCGATTTCGCTGACGGCGGCGCGCCGTTCCTGATCCACCTCGACGAAGCGGCCCAGTAATTCCGCCGCGCCTCGTCGCGCCTTGAGTCGCTCCTCGACGTGAGCGAAATTTTTCCTGAGGTAAGCCAGATCCAGCATAAGAATCCCACAGTTTACCGGTATCGGCCGGTGCCGAGAGCCGTAGTCAGCCGGGAAGCCCCCTATCCGGCCGGCTCGCTCGCCCGCCCGGGCGCCGCGCCCGAGGCTAGTGACCGCCACCGAGCGGCCGTGGCCAGCAGCCGCGGGCAAGCTCGTTGCGGGCTTTCAGTATGGTAGCTTTAGTGGCGATGCCTCACCGATCGAGTTTCTACCTGCGAAGTGGTTTCTTGTTTGCCCTGGCCTGGGCCTGGATTTTCCTGCCGCAAGGTCCCGTGGCGTCCCCGCCGCCGGAACTGAACTGGTACAAGGGAAATCTGCATACTCATACGATCAACAGCGACGGAGACAGCTCGCCGGACACCGTGGCTCGCTGGTACAAAGAGCATCGCTATCAGTTCCTCGTCCTGACGGATCACAATTACCTCACGGACCCGGCGGGGTTGAACTCCGTGTTCGCCGCCGACGAGCGTTTCCTGCTCATCTCAGGGGAAGAAGTCACCTCGCGCTACGAAGACAAGTCAGTGCATTTGAACGCCTTCCGGGTTCGCGAGACGATCCCCCCCGTGTTCGGTCACAGCGTGCTTGAGACGATCCAGAAGAATGTCGACGTCATCCGCCAGGCCGGTGCGCTGCCGTCGCTGAATCATCCGAATTTTCGCTGGTCGGTTACGCCGGAGGAGTTACGGCAGATTAACAATTTGAAACTCTTCGAGGTCTACAACGGTCACCCCACGGTCCACAACTTCGGCGGGGGCGATGCGGCAAGCCTCGAACAGATGTGGGACGTGGTGTTGAGCGCGGGCCGTGAAGTCTATGGCATCGCCGTTGATGATGCGCACAGCTTTAAGGAGTTCCGCCCGGATCTCTCAAATCCGGGACGAGGCTGGGTATCGGTGCAAGCGCCCGAACTCTCAGAGAGCGCGATTGTCGAGGCGCTTGAGGCGGGCCGGTTTTACGCCTCGACCGGTGTTGAACTCGAACAGCTGAAGAGAACCTCTGACGGACTCGATATCCTGATCAAGCAGCAGGGCGATTTCAAGTACACGACGCGTTACACGGGTCAGGGCGGCAAGCTGCTCGCAACGTCACCGGACCTGGCATCGAGCTATAAGTTTCGTCCTGGACAAACCTACGTGCGGGCCACCGTGACGCGCTCTGACAACGAATCCGCGTGGGTCCAGCCGGCATTCGCCAGGTAGCGCCAGGCCGCGGCGCGCAGTAGCCTGTCAGAAGGTCAGCACCTCGCCCGCATCAGTCGTATTCTTGACGCCGATGATTCTCCCGATGGATTTTTGCAGCTGCCGGAAGATCTGATCCGGGGGCTTGCTGGCGTCGATGCGCGTGAAGTTGTAAGGTTCCGCCATCTCGTCGAGCGCCTTGATGACGCGCCCCTGGTAGCGGACGAAGCTGTCATAACGGTCACGTCCGATTGGGATGTCCATGCCGCTTTCCCAATACTCGAAAGCGCCACGGCCGACGACGACGCGCGCGATCAGATCATCGATCTCAGCCCGCAAATAGTAGATCCGGTGAGGGACCAGCGCGATGCCCGCGACCTGCTCGATCCATTTGCGGTCTTGGCCGCGCGCGATTGCCCGCGCCATGATCGAGAAGATGTAGCGGTCGGTGAGCACGACGAAGCCCGCCCGCAACGCGGGAATGACTTCATTCTCCAAACGGTCGGCGAAGTCGGTTGTGTAGAACAACGTCATCGTCGTAGGTCCAAGCGTGTGGCCCTGTTTTGCTTGCTGGATGCCCTTCTTCGTCAACTCCGAGCGCGCCATGCCGGTATCGATCACGGCGTGGCCCTGCTGTTCGAGCCAGAAGCGCAGCTGCGCTACCTGGGTGGAGCGGCCGACTGAATCGGGCCCCTCGATGGCAATCAGTTTGCCTTGCAGTTCCGAGCAATCGACGCCGGGTAGTGGTTCGTCATAGAACTCGAGCGGTGCTCTTCGGGCCATATTCTCCTCTCTGAGGCACGTGCAGGACGCCGTTCTTCAAGCTGTTCCCCATCTGTTGCAGCACGATCTTCCGCATCTGCCGCTGCTGAGCTTCGATCGATTGGGTAGCGTCGATGATGTGGAAGCCGACCTCTTTCGCCATGGCCTCGTATTCGTCGAGGATACGGCTTTGGAAGAGGCGGAAGCTCTCTTCGATGTCGCTGCTGAGTCCGAGGTCCATACCCGCTTCGTAGTACTTGAGGGCCGCCCGGCCACCCAGGATGCGGTTGAGAGCCACGTCAAGGGGAACACGGAAATAAAAGGCGAGACTCGGTTTCATGGCGAAACGGTAAAGGTTGCGCACCCAGCGGCGGCTCACCCCGCGGGCTACATCGCGCGCGAAGGCGGTGTAGGCGTAGCGGTCGGCGCACACAATCGCCCCGGCCTTGAGCATCGGCAACAGGTAACGCTCCATGCGGTCAGCGAAATCCGTGGCGTGGATAAGGCTGAACGTGGTCGGGGTGAACATCTGCTTCTTCTTGGCCCGGCGAGTCGTGCCGCGCACCAGTTCAGAAGAATTCCACTCGCTGAACGCGACGGCGACATCTTTTGAGCGCAACCATTGGCTCAAGAGCGCGAGTTGCGTGGACTTACCCGAGCCGTCGATGCCTTCGACGACGATCAGCTTGCCTTTGTAACGATTTGGACTGAACTGGGCCATCAGTGAAGCACAGCAAAGGCGTAATATAACACTCGCGGCCGAACCACAGCCGATCGCGCGCCGGCGCCGTTCAGCGGGGAGATACGCCAACCAAGCATAAGAAAGCTACGAAAAGGGCTGTGTTACATTGTGCTACTGATCGGCTCATGTCTGCTTCCGGCTTTGACACCCTTCTCGAAATCATGGCGCGCCTGCGGGCGCCCGGCGGATGCCCTTGGGACCGCGAGCAAACGCTCGAATCGTTGCGGCGTTACTTGATCGAAGAGACCTACGAAGTCATCGACGCGATTGAGCGAAAAGACTGGGCCGAGTTGGCCGAAGAGCTCGGCGACGTACAGCTACAAATCGTATTCCAGTCTCAGATCGCACAAGAGAATGGCTGGTTTACAATCGACGACGTGTTCGACCGCATCAACGAGAAACTCGTTCGTCGGCATCCTCATGTGTTCGGCGACGAGTCAGCCGACACGTCAGGCCAGGTGCTGCACCGCTGGGAGCAGATCAAGGCCGAAGAAAAGCGGCGCAAGAGCCAGGCGAACCCAGCGGCGGAAAACGACGAGGCGACGATTCTTGGCAGCGTGCCGCGTTCGCAGCCCGCGCTGCTCGAAGCGCGGCAGATCAGCAAGAAAGCCGCGCAAGCGGGCTTCGAGTGGCGCCATGACGAGGAGCTGATCGATAAGCTGCGCGAAGAAATCGATGAGCTGCGCGCCGCGCAGGCCTCTGAAGATCACGAGAATAAGGAAGAGGAAGTTGGGGACCTGCTGTTCTTGATGGTCAACGTCGCCCGGCGGGCCGGCGTCGATCCTGAACTGGCGCTGAAGCGGGCGAATTCGAAGTTTCGCGCGCGATTCGGATACATTGAGGAGCAGTTGCGGCGGAAAGGCGGGTCGGTCGAGACGGCCGATGTCGAAGAAATGGAACAGCTATGGCAGCAGGCCAAGAGTCAATAACCGCGCCCGACATTGAGGTGCGCGTGCTGTCTGAGCACGACGAGTTTCGCGAGACACTCAACGTTCAGATGGGCGTCTGGAAGTTTTCGCAGATCGATCAGGTGCCGCCGCGCATTCTGAGCGTGTCAAAGTATATCGGTGGCTTGGTGTTGGGCGCCTACGACGGCAAGCGCATGATCGGCTTCAGCCTCTCGTTTCCCGGCATGAAACGAACCGGTACTGCTTACTGGCACAGCCACATGACAGGCGTGCTGGACGAATACCAAAACCGCGGCATCGGCCTCAAGATCAAGCTGAAACAGCGCCAGGAGGCGATCCGCTACGGCATCGAACTCGTGGAATGGATGTTCGATCCGCTGCAGATTCGAAACGCGCATTTCAATATTGAAAAGCTGGGCGTGGTCATTCAGCGCTTTCTTCCCAATCAGTACAGCATCACATCGTCTCCTTTGCACGGCGGGCTGCCCACCGACCGGCTCGTTTCGGAATGGAACGTCATGAGCACGCGCGTCGCGGCGGCCATCGCGGGCGGTGTCGGCGCGGATCGCCAAGTTGAGCAGACGATTCAAATCCCCGCTGCTATCGACGAATGGCGCGCCAACGATCCCGAGAAAGCCCGTTCCGTGCAGATGCGCGTGCGCGAAGAGTTTCAGAAACACTTTGGCCAAGGCCTGGCCGTGATCGGTTACCAGCGCAACGAGCAAGGTGGAGCGTATCAGCTTGGTCCACTCGATGCGTAGCGTGACGCACTCCGCGGTTTGACCGAGCGGCTTTCCAAAACTCTCATGAAAATTGATCGCATCACCCTTCGCGAAATCCGCATGCCGCTCGTGCATCCTTTTGAAACCAGCTTCGGGCGCACGACCGAGCGGCACATCCTTTTGGTTGAGGTCGAAGAGAACGGCGCGACCGGCTGGGGCGAAGTCACCTGCGGCGAAGGGCCTTTCTACAACGAGGAGTGGGTGGATGCGGCATGGCTGATCCTGCGCGACTTTGTTGCTCCGAGAGTTCTCCATGCAGACATCGCGTCCGCCGCCCACGTTGCGGCCCGAAGCGCGCACATACGCGGCCACCGCATGTCCCGCGGCGGGCTGGAAGCGGCTACATGGGACCTCGAAGCGCGCCAGCTGAGGATGCCCCTCTGGAAGCACATCGGTGGCAGCCGTACACAAATCGACTGCGGCGTCTCGATCGGCATTCAAGACACGGTGGAGGAACTACTACGGCTGATCGAGCGCGAGGTGCAAGCGGGCTACCAGCGCATCAAGATGAAGATTAAACCTGGCTGGGATGTCGATGTCGTGCGGCGGGTGCGCGCCGCCTTCCCTGACATCCGGCTCATGGCCGACGCCAATTCCGCCTATACGCTGGCCGATACGGCGCATTTGAAACAGCTCGACGAGTTCAACCTGATGATGATCGAGCAGCCGCTGTCGCACGACGACATCATCGATCACGCCGCCCTACAGGCGCAGCTCGATACGCCGATCTGCCTGGACGAATGTATCCGCACGGCGCGGCACGCCGAACAGGCGATCGAGATGAAGGCGGGACGGATCATCAACATCAAGCTGGGACGTGTGGGCGGATTTTCGGAAGCGCTGCTGGTCCACAACGTGGCGCGAGCGCATGGCATCCCGGTTTGGTGTGGCGGGATGCTCGAAAGCGGCATCGGACGCGCGCACAACATTGCGCTCTCGACGCTCGCTAACTTCATTCTTCCCGGGGATGTATCGGCGAGCAAACGCTACTGGAAGCAGGATATTATTCGGCCGCCCGTCGAGGTCTCTTCGCAAGGGACGATTGAGGTCCGGAACGAACCGGGTTTTGGATACGAACTGCATCACGAATATATCTCTGAGTTGACGCTGCGGGAAGAGACGCTGCGCTAGCCCGGGCTTGAATCAGTAGTGGCTATTCCTTTTCTTCAAGACCGAACCGTCGCCGTAAGTCTTCGATCGAGACTTTATCTCCTTGGCCGCGCCGGGTGCTTTCCAAGGAGCGCAGTAGTCGCTTTGCGTTCCTCGGCGACCTAAAAAGGTAAGCCGTTTCGACGATACCCGACAGTTCAGTCGCGGCGATCATCGCCACGTCTTCTCGGCCCCGACGCGTGATCACGACCGTTTCGCGATTGTCCACGACTTCATCCAGTAGTTGCGCCAAGTGCGCTCTGGCCCACGTGTAGGTGATTCGGATACTCATCTGGTAACCGCTGCGGTCGCATCGCGCATGCAGGATGAATCCGGACAAACAACCTAGCGCGACATCTTCGCGACATCTTGTTTTGTTGCGTTACTCTTGAACTTAACATTGACGCCTATGCTCTTCCTCTGGATTCTACTTGCCCTGCTGGTCGCCGTTATTGGGTTCGACCTCATCCAAACGAAGCACGCCATCCTTCGGAACTTCCCGATCATCGGGCACTTTCGCTACCTGTTTGAGGCGGTCGGCCCCGAGCTTCGGCAGTATATCGTCACCAACAACGACGAGGAAAGGCCCTTCAGCCGCGACCAGCGCAGTTGGGTGTACGCCTCAGCAAAGCGACAGAACAACTACTTCGGGTTTGGCACCGACAACGATCTGGAGCAATCACCAAACTACCTCGTCATCAAACACGCTGCATTCCCCCATCCGGCTCCTGCCGGCGGGGATGACCACCACTATCCGCTGGCCTGCGCCAAGGTACTGGGTGAACATCGCGGGCGGGTCAAGGCGTTCTGGCCTGGATCGGTGGTGAACATTTCGGGCATGAGTTTCGGCTCGCTCAGCGGGGCCGCCGTGGAAGCCATGAACCGCGGAGCGGCCATCGCTGGCTGCCTGCACAACACGGGCGAAGGCAGCGTTTCTCCTTATCACAAGAATGGTGGCGAACTGATCTGGCAGATCGGCACGGGCTACTTCGGTTGCCGCGATGATGGAGGGCGTTTCGATCTGGCGAAGCTCAAGAACATTGTGGCTGCCAATCCCGTACGGGCCATTGAGATCAAGCTGAGCCAAGGCGCCAAGCCGGGCCTGGGAGGCCTTCTGCCGGCGGCGAAGATCACTCGCGAGATCGCCCAGATTCGCGGTATCCCGATGGGCAAGGATTGCGCGAGTCCGTCATCGCATACCGCGTTTCACGATGTTGACAGTCTGCTCGACTTCATTGAAACCCTGGCCGAAGAGACGGGACTGCCGGTGGGCATTAAGTCAGCCGTGGGCGAGACAGCTTTCTGGGTGCAACTCGCCGAGCAGATGGCCGACAGCGGCCGTGGCGTCGATTTCATCACGATCGACGGAGGTGAAGGGGGAACCGGGGCCGCTCCGCTCGTGTTTAGCGACTACGTGGCGCTGCCTTTCAAGATCGGCTTTAGCCGGGTCTACCGCATCTTCGCCGAGCGGCATGTTGAGGACCGCGTCGTTTTCATCGGCTCCGGCAAACTGGGCTTTCCCGAGAGCGCACTGTTGGCGTTCGCCCTCGGTTGCGACATGATCAATGTCGGCCGCGAAGCCATGATGGCTGTCGGCTGTATTCAAGCGCAACGCTGCCATACCGGTCATTGCCCCACGGGAGTCGCGACGCAAAACCGTTGGCTGATGCACGGGCTTGATCCGGCCGAGAAGGCTCCGCGCATGGCCAACTATGTCGCCATGTTGCGCAAGGAACTAACGCTGTTGAGCCGTGCCTGCGGCGTCCCCCACCCGTCACTTGTGTCGACTGACCATATCGAGATCGTCGACGACCGCTTCGGCACGAGGTCGGCGCAAGATGTCTTCGGCTACCAGCCAGGCTGGGGCATACGCGGGGCCGAGAAGTCCTTCCCCACCCTGCGCGCCTGACTCCCGCGTTTGCCGCCGACTGGAAACTCGCCCGGAAGCTGGCACGGTGACAAAGCTGGCACGGAGGGTGGCGTTTCCCGATCGAGAGGCGTACACTTCCATTTAGCTCGGTTTCCAACTTCCTTAGAGCGGGAGAAAATCAGCATGCAACGCAGAACATTCTTGGGAAGCAGCGCGGTTGCCGCGGTCGCGGGCGCGTCTACCGCTGCCGCACAATCCAGCAGCGGCGCCGCGGGCGCGATCCGGCGGGTTCTGATCACATCAGCGGAGCATCGTCTGGCGCAGGTGTTAGCGGATAGTCTGGCTGAAACTCACGAAGTTCGTCTCACGGGACTCAACCCGGTCGAATCGAAACATCCGTTCCAGCAGTCCGATCTGGGGCACGAAGATCCCACCGACAAACTCGTCGAGGGCATCGACGCGATTGTGCATGTAGGCGAACCCTTGCCGAACCACGACATGCACCGGCAGATCGACCACCTCACGCGCCGAACCTACAACCTGCTACTGGCCGCCGCCAAGGCCGGAGTTCAGAAAGTCGTGTATCTGAGCACGCTTGAGTTGCTGACGCCCTACGACGCGAAGTTCGTCGTGGACGAGCAATGGCGGCCGCGTCCGTCGCTGGCGGGTCCGTCGCTGCCCAAGCACCTGGGTGAGTATACCTGCCGCGAGTTCGCGCGTGTCGGCAAGCTGCCCATCGTCACGCTACGGCTGGGGAAAGTGGTCCCCGCAGGGGAGATGAGTCGAGGCGCCTTCGACCCGCTGTGGGTGGCGGAAGAAGACGTCGCGCAAGCCGTTCGGCTCGCTATTACAAAGGGTTCCGAAGATACAGGCTCAAGTCTCTCGCGCTGGACCGTTCTACACATTTCATCGGGATACGGCAAGGCGCGATTCGATTCCAGCCGAGCCAAACGAGTGCTGGGTTATGAGCCGGCACACAACGGATAGTCATCGCAGGAGAACCACAAATGAAAGCTCTCATCCTCGGCGCGAACGGTTACCTCGGTCCTCACGTGATCAAGGCTCTGGAAGCTGACCACGAACTGCTGATCACCGACATCAAGCCGCCCCCTTCGGAAACGCCGCACAAGTTCCGTCAGGTCGATGCGACGAACCTCGAACAGGTCATGGATGCCGCCGAAGGCATGGACACGATCATCAATCTCTCCGTCCTCCGCCCGCATCGCGTGCTGGCCTTCGGGGTCAACACGCTCGGCTGCTACAACACGATGCTGGCGGCTGTGAAACATAAGATTCGGCGCGTCATCAATACCGGCCCGCACTTCACCGTGACAGGGCCTCCCTATGAGGGTTTCGACTTCGACATCGGGCCGGACATACCGCCGCAATCCGGCATCAATCTATACGCGCACTCGAAATCGCTCGGGCAGGAGATCTGCCGGGTGTTCACCGAGCACCACGACATCTGGGTCCAGGAATACCTTTTCTACAACTTCCGCGACCCAGCCAAGCTCACCCCCGGCGGCGGCGGCGTGCCGTTCCAGATTTCGTGGGACGATGCGGGTGAAATCTTCCGCCTCGGCCTGAAGATCGATCTCGACAAGCTGCCGTCAAAGTGTGAGGTTTTCTATTGCCTGGGCGACATGCCGCACGGTAAGTTCAGCAACGAGAAAACAAAGCGCATCCTCGGCTTCCGGCCGAAGGACGATCTCTCAGCGCAATGGACGAGGCCAGCATGACACGACCCATACACCCCCACCCTCTCAGTCGTCGAGATCTTCTCCGGGCCGCCGCAGGCGGCTCCGCCTTTGGCGGACTGCTCGCTTTGTCGGCCGAGCCAACATACGCGGCGAAGGAGACGGCCGATTCCGTGTTCGGCGACATCCGGATCACCGGCGTCGAAGTCCACGACATCACTCCGGAATACGACGACTGGATCGCCTACCAGCTCAATCACTACTACGGCCCCAGCAAGCGCACGGTCTACATCGTGCGAACGAACAAAGGTATCGTCGGACTCGGTGAAGGGCAGAAAGAGTCTGTCGAAGTCGTTCAGAAATACATCGGCACAAGCCCATTCGACTGGGTCGGTGACGAGACATCGCTGCCGCTGGGCACGGCCATGTACGATCTGATGGGCAAGGCCGCCGGCGTCCCCGTCTACAAGCTCTTCGGACAGCGCTATCGCCGTTGGGTGCCCGTCTCTTCGTGGACCGTGTCAACTCATCCGAAACGCATGGCCGAAGCCGTTCAGAAATACTCGGCGCAGGGCCACACCTGGATGAAATTTCACCTTTCGCCCTTTGAGAACGTGATCGACCAAACCGCGGCCATGCAAGCCGTCGCTCCGAAGGACTTCAAGATCCACTACGACCTGACCATGGGGGGCTCCCAGGATCATATGTTCGATCTGCTCGGGCGCATGGCGGAATTCCCCATCGCGGGCTGTTTTGAAGATCCGCTCGAACCGAATGAGATCGACGGCTATATCGAGCTGCGCAAGCGGCTGAAACTGCCGCTCGTGCTGCACCATAGCGCGATGAACTTTACCTATTCGGTGCTGCATCGCGCCGCCGACGCTTACATGCTCGGCCATTCGAGGATCGGCAGTGCGATGCGCAAGGCAGGACTATTCGAGGCCGCTGAGATGCCGTTCATGATGCAAAACGTCGGCGGGAATATGACCCGCGCCATGACGACGCATATGCAGAGCGCGTTCAAGGCGGCGAGCTTCCACTTCATCGATGCCGGCGATCAGTGGAAGTCCGATGTCGTCAACGAGCGCTTCGCTCCGGTCAACGGCTTGGTCCGTGTTTCTGAAGCGCCGGGCCTGGGCGTCACGATTAATGAGGCGGAGCTCGATCGCCTCAAGAAACTCCGGCTCCCGGCCCACCCCAAATGGATTATCAAGACGTCCTTCGAAAACGGCACCAAGATGTTCAACATCGCCAACCCGGAGAACTCCATCTTCATGGTGCGGCCCGACTTCAGTCGACTGCTTCCCGTTCGTTACGATATGCCCATCACGACTGAGTACTGGGACAACGACGGCTCATCTGAGTACAAGCAGATGTTCGAGCGCATCGAACGCGAAGGCGTGGTGCTGCTGAAGAACTGAGCGGCGGTTCGCTATTCACTCACCGCAAGAGGCCTGCGCAGCATCAATCCACCTCACAACAGAGGCAGAGCCGCGACAGTCATGGAGCGGGCCCGCAAGCCTAGCGAGCGCCAATGCCGCCGCCGGCCGCTAAATCCATCCCACCCAAGCTCAGAGCCGCGCCCGTAAGGGTGCGATGACCAACCCGCTCCCCATCTCGCTATCACTTGGAAGCCACAGCCATTGCGAACCAGCACCCGAGGAGCCCCGACCGCAAG
>JAQBUE010000242.1 GCA_027624045.1 Acidobacteriota bacterium | reverse complement strand
CTCCTTTCCTGTGGGGCTCTTGCATCCCCGACTCTCTGCCGGTTTATCCCGGCGCTTTCAGGCTGTCCCATTTTTCATTTTTCTTGAGGTGTATTGGCGGCGAAGGGCGGTAAGTCGTTGTGGGTATGGACGAAAAGAATTGGCGGGGCTTGTGAGTGGTGAAGCTGGTTGAGCCGGATGGGGGGCTTTCATCTCGGGCGAAGGGTCGGTGCTGAGGTGCTAGGCGAGGGTGCCGTGCTCGACAGCGGAAGCGATCCGTTGCGGGATGTGCTCGATAGCCTTTCCGATTCGCCGCCGCGCCAAGTCGAGTTCGTAGGCGCTTTGGAGATTCATCCAGAAGTCCGCCGACGTACCGAAATAGCGGCTGAGGCGCAAAGCCGTGTCCGCGGTCACGTTCCGCTTGCCGGCGAGTATCTGGTAAAGGCGGTTGGGCGGCACTTCGATCACGTCGGCCAGCTTCTTGGCGCTAAGACCGGTCTCTTCCAACTCGTCGGCGAGGATTTCTCCTGGGTGAATCGGTGTGCGAGCCATGGTATTTCTCCTTCTGCTACTGATCGTCCTGTTAGTGGTAGTCCACGATTTCGACGATCAGCCCGCCGGACGCATCTTTCGGCCAGTCGAAGCAGATGCGCCATTGATCGTTGATGCGAATCGAATACTGTCCGTTGCGGTCGCCCTTCAGAGCTTCCAGCCGGTTCGAGTTGAGCGCAGCGAGATCGCCCAGGCTCTGCGCTGCGTCGAGAATGCGAAGTCGCTTCTCGGCCTGTCTCCGGATCGACTCCCATTTTCGGACGGTCTCGCCGGCCGCCAGCCTTTCGGTTTCCCGGTCACGGTAACTCCTGATCATTCGGTCGCGCGGTGCTCAAATCTGATTATAGACGCTTGACGTCAAGCATCAAAGAGGGCCTTTGTTGGCGGGAGCCGCTTTTCGAAATATCTCCCCACCCAAGCAGAAGGTTCCCCAACGCCGCAGCAGGGCGCCAGCTGTGAATCCGCGCACGGGCGCCGCTGGCAGAGAACAAGGCCGCAAGCGACACCCTCCACCTCGGGTCATTCAGTGAAGGCCTACGGGGCGCGATCAGCCTGTAGGCCGCCCACCCTCCCCTGCTAGACTGACCTTCTTTGGAATCGGAAATGCCTGAGACCTCTGTCACAAATCCCCTACTCGAAATCCAGTTCAAGATCCCGTTCGATCAAGTCAAGGCCGAGCACGTCGAGCCGGCGATCGATCAACTGCTGGCCGAGGCGCAGCGCGGCATTGATGCGTTGGCCGCTGATGAAGGGCCGCGCACTTACGAGAACACCTTGCTGGCTCTTGAGAAGGTCGGCGAGCGGCTGGAGTTCGCCATCGGTGTCGTGGGTCACCTGGAGACGGTGGCAACCTATCCGGAGTTGCGTCAGGCTTACAACGCCGTGCAGCCAAAGGTGAGCGAGTTCTACTCGAAAATCCCCCTCAATGAAGCGCTTTGGAAGCAGTTGAAGCGCTTCGCCGAAACAGATGAGGCGCGGGCGTTGACGGGAACGCGGGCGCGCTTTCTCAACAAGACAATCGACGATTTTCGGCGCAGTGGCGCCGATCTCAACGAAGCCGGCAAGGCCCGCCTGACCGAGCTGGATATCGAGTTGGTCAAAGCGACGACCAAATATTCCGAGAATGTGCTTGATGCGACAAACGCCTTCGAGCTGCTGCTTGAAGACGAGAGCAAGCTGGCGGGGCTGCCGCCGAGCGCCAGGGCGGTAGCCAGGCAGGACGCCGAGGCCAAGGGCAAGGCCGGTTGGCGGTTTACGCTGCAAGGGCCGAGCTACACGGCCGTGATGACGTATCTGGACGACGCCGGGATTCGGGAGCAGGTTTACCGCGCGTTCACGACAAGGGCCACGAAAGAGCCTTTTGATAATCGCGAGCTGATCCCGCGCGTCCTCGAAGCGCGGCGCGAGAAAGCGCTCTTGCTGGGCTATCGGGATTTTGCCGACTTGGTTCTCGAAGAGCGCATGGCGAAGACGGGGCAAGGTGCCCGCGCATTTGTGGATGAGATGAAGGCCAAGACTCAGGCGGCGTTCGAGAGGGAGAACGTAGAGCTTCTGGCATTCCGGAGAGAGATCGAAGGGCCGGATGCGCCGGAACTGAACGCTTGGGACGTTGGCTACTACGCGGAGAAAATGCGGCAGGCGCGTCACGACTTCGACGAGGAGGAGTTGCGGCCGTACTTCGCGTTCGAGAAAGTGCTCGACGGGATGTTCGAGCTAGTGGGGCGGCTCTACGGCATCGAGGTTGTCGAGCAGCACGGCGCGCCGCTCTGGGACAAGTCGGTGAAGTACTACAACGTGCTTGACGAGAATGCGGCCCATATCGGATCGTTCTACGCCGACTTCAATCCGCGCGAGAACAAGCGTGGCGGCGCCTGGATGGATTCGTTCCTGATCGCGGTGCCGGGAGGGCTGCATCCGCACTTGGGATTGATCTGCGGCAATCAAACGCCGCCGGTGGGCGGCAAGCCGGCCCTGCTGACGCACAACGAGGTCGAGACGATCTTTCATGAGTTCGGGCATTTGCTGCATCACCTACTGAGCCGAGTCGAGGTGCGCAGCCTGGGCGGCACGAATGTCCCTTGGGACTTCGTCGAGCTGCCGTCGCAGATCATGGAGAACTGGTGCTGGGAGCGCGAAGCTCTGGACTTGTTTGGGCGGCACCATGAGACCGGCGAAGTGATTCCCGACGAGCTATTTCAGAAGATGAAGCGTGCCCGCAACTTCCGGGCGGCTAACGCCCAGATGCGGCAGTTGAGTTTCGGGACGGTCGACTCGGCGCTGCATCGCGACTACGACCCTGAGAAGGGTGGCGACGTAATGCAGTACGCGTTTGACATCTTGCAGTCGTTCGCCGCGGCGAAGCTGCCACCCGAACATGCGATGATCGCGGCGTTTACCCATTTGTTTTCAAGTCCGGTGGCTTACGGCGCCGGGTATTACTCGTACAAATGGGCTGAAGTGCTGGACGCCGACGCCTTCTCCCGCTTTGCGAACGAAGGGATCTTCAGCCGCACGGTCGGTGCTGAGTTTCGTGAACGCATTCTGGCGCGGGGCGACAGTGACGACCCGGCAAAACTCTTCCGCGATTTCATGGGCCGAGACCCGGACCCGGAGGCGCTGCTGCGGCGTCAAGGTCTGCTGCCGGCGGCGTAGCAGTCCGTGGTGAAAGTCCGTCTGCACGAAAAAGGGTACAGTCACCGATTTTCGTGACCGACGCTCAATGGGAATAAAGTACTTAGGCGAGCGAAAATCGGATGGCAGTCCCCCTTTTTTCACCGCGCCCACTTCTGCCACGGACAGCTAGCCGAATCATGGGCCGGCTTCGCGTTTGGGTCGCGATCGCGGCAGCCACTCTGCTGGGGTGCTCTGCCGCACCTTCTGGCGAAGCGGTTTCCAGACACATTAATGTCGCGGCCGCGGCGAACGTGTCGCGCGTGTTTCCCATGATCGGCGAAGCGTTCACGGCGGAAACGGGCGTGGGCGTTATCTTCACCTTTGGGGCCACGGCCCAGTTGGCGAGTCAGATTGAGGCGGGCGCGCCCTTTGATTTGTACGCTTCGGCCGATACCGAGCATGTCGACGCGTTGGCGGCAAAGGGCCTCATTGTTTCTGAAAGCAGGGCTGTGTACGCGCATGGACTTCTCGTTTTATGGACGGGGAACACTCGATTAGCCGGGATCGAGGATCTGGCGAGTGACGGTGTGCGCTTCGTGGCCGTCGCCAAACCTGAGATTGCGCCTTACGGCCGCGCGGCGATCGAGGTACTCAAGAGTCTGGGCTTGCGGGACTCGCTACAGCCGAAGATCGTGTACGCCCAAAACGTCACGATGGCTAAGCAGCTCGTGGATTCGGGGAATGCCGAGGCGGCGTTTGTGGCTGCGGGTCTTCTGGACGCGGGAGAGGACGCGATCACGGTCGATCCTTCACTGCACCGTCCGATTGAGCAGGGCTTGGGAGTGGTAGCGGCGTCGGTGCGCCGGCGCGAAGCGACCCGATTCGCGGAGTATCTGATGGGCGAGACGGGGCAGGGTTTGCTTCGCCGGTTCGGATACGGCCCGCCTCGCTAGGCCTGTATCTCTTCTACCGTGGTGGAAGCGGGATTCCGCTGGCTTGGCGGTTTTGTCAACGCAGGATCACGCCCGCGGCTCTGAGTTTTTGGGGTGGGATTTGCGGATCTGGGTCGGGGACCGCCTACTGGCGTGCGCGGCTCGGCTAGAAGAGGGGTGCTGGGGGGTGCAGGATTTGGGCGGCGGAATCGCGGGCTGGGCCCCGCGAATGTAATTGTTTGTACGCCGTTGATATACTGAGGCTCAGTTTCGGTGCCCGTCCGGGCTACCGATTTCCCATAGGATTGAGCTAGTTGCTCTGTTGAGCTTATGCCTCTGTACGAGTACGAGTGTCTGAAGTGCGGCGAGCACTTCGACCACATCCAAAAGTTCTCCGACCCGCTTTTGACGGTGCATGAAGACTGCGGCGGTGAGTTGCGCAAGCTGTTATCGGCACCGGCTATCCAGTTCAAAGGGACAGGCTGGTACATAACTGACTACGCCCGCGCCGGCACGGCGGACGGCGATAAGAGGAAGAGCGACGATAAGGCTGAGGCTAAGTCGGAATCAAAATCCGAAGCCAAATCAGACGCAAAGTCGGACTCAAAGTCAGAATCGAAATCAGAATCGAAATCGGACTCGAAATCAGACTCCAAATCCGAATCGAAGTCGGAATCCAAGTCTTCAGGCGATTCCGGCTCAAGTTCGAAAAGTTCGTCCGGCTCAAAGGATTAGCAAAGCGGTACGCGGGTCCCGCGCTTCGACCTGCTTCTTCCCATGGAAACGATTCAGGTAACTCTTCCCGACGGCACCCATCAAGATGTGGCGAAGGGTACCACCCCGCGCGACATCGCCGAGTCGATCAGCCCTCGGCTGGCATCGGCGGCTCTGGTGGCCAAGGCGAACGGCGAGCTCGTCGATCTGACCGAGCCGCTGAACCAAGACACCGAGCTGCGGATTCTTACGACGCGAGATGCCGAGGCGCTGCAGGTGTACCGGCACTCTTCGGCGCATTTGCTGGCCACGGCCGTTGTGGAGCTTTACCCGGAGACGAAGCTGGGCATCGGGCCTGCGACCGAGCAGGGTTTCTACTACGACTTCGAGCGCGAGGAGCCCTTTACGCCGCGGGATCTTGAGAAGATCGAGGCCAAGATGGCCGAGATCGTCAAGAGCGATCCGCCCAATCAGCGCGTCTGGCGGCCGCGCGAAGAGACGCTGGCGGAGTACCGCAAGATCGGCGACTGGATGAAGTGCGAGCTGATCGAAGATAAGACCGACAGCGACCGCATTTCGATCTACAAGACGGGCGAGGTATTCAACGATTTTTGCCGCGGCCCTCACATCCCGAGCATGGGGCGCATCAAAGCGTTCAAGCTGTTGTCGGTGGCGGGCGCCTACTGGAAGGGCGACGAAAAAAACGCGCGGCTGCAACGGATCTACGGCACTTCGTTCTTCGATAGGAAGGAACTGCGGCAGTATCTCGATCGGCTGGAAGAGGCCAAGAAGCGCGACCATCGCAAGCTCGGCAAGGAACTCGACCTCTACAGTATTCAAGAGAGCGCCGGGCCGGGGCTGATTTTCTGGCACCCCAAGGGCGGCACGATCCGGCGCGCGATGGAGGACTGGCTGCGCGACGAGTATGTGCGGCGCGGCTATGGGCTGGTCTATACGCCGCACGTGGCGCGCTTCGAGCTGTGGAAGACGTCAGGGCACGCGGACTTCTATTCCGAGGACATGTTCAAGCGCATGGAGCTGGACGATGCCGAGTACCAGCTCAAGCCGATGAACTGCCCGTTCCACATCCTCATCTATAAAGACAAGCTGCGCAGCTACCGCGACTTGCCTGTCCGCCTCGGCGAGCTCGGGACGGTCTACCGCTACGAGCGCTCCGGCGTAATGCATGGGCTAATGCGGGTGCGCGGCTTTACGCAAGACGATGCGCACATCTTCTGCACGCCGGAGCAGGTTAAGGACGAGATTCTCGGCTGCATCGACTTCGGACTCGATGTATTGAAGACCTTCGGGTTCGATGAATACGTGATCGAGCTTTCGACCTGGGACGGCGGTGCGAGCGGGCAGTATGCCGGATCGCCCGAGGAATGGAAGATGGCCGAGGACGGGCTGTTCAGCGCGCTCACCGAACGCGGTATCGAGGCCAAAGTGATGCCGAATGAAGCGGCGTTCTATGGCCCGAAAATTGATATCAAGCTCGTGGACGCCATCGGCCGCCCCTGGCAGCTTTCCACCGTCCAGTTTGACTTCAACCTGCCGCGGCGTTTTGAACTGGAGTACATCGCCGAGGATGGCAAGGCGCACCAGCCCGTCATGGTGCATCGCGCGCTGTGGGGATCGGTGGAGCGATTCTTCGGCGTGTTGATCGAGCACTACGCCGGAGCTTTTCCGGTCTGGTTGGCGCCCGTGCAGACGATCGTGCTGCCGATCACCGACCGTCAGAACGAATACGCGCAACAGGTGGTCGAGCGACTGAAGCAAGCGGGCATCCGCGTGGAACTGGACGAACGCAGCGAAAAGGTGAACTTCAAGATTCGCGAGGCGCAGTTGCAGAAGATTCCGTTCATGCTGGTTCTAGGCGGACGGGAGGCCGAGGCCGGAGCGGTCTCGGTCCGCCATCGCAAGGATGGGGACCAGGGCGTCAAGCCGCTTGACGAGTTCGTGACCCAGATCCGGGGGCTCATCGACAGCAAGGATTGCAAAGCTTAAGCGCCGCCGCCGGTCGGGCTCAAGCCACCCGCCGCTGGGCCGAACGGGACGTCGCTTGCGACCAAATGACACAAGCCAACCCCTAGCAGCCTGTGGTGGAAGTCCCACATTGAAACAAGAGTCGATAAACTTGTTCTATGGCAATGG
>JAQBUE010000241.1 GCA_027624045.1 Acidobacteriota bacterium | reverse complement strand
ACCCTATTTCGTCCCCGGCCTCGACCTACCGCATTTCAGGATCATTCTTGGATTGGAAAATGCTATCAGTCGTAAAGAGGATATCCAGCGAGCCGAAAAGAGATAGGTGCAGCAACTCACGGTACAACTTCAGCGCCAGCGTGACCGCGGTGGCGAGCGGTTCCGGCCGGAACCGCCAGCATCCCTCGAGGAAGCCGGTGTTACATCCAGCCTTGTCGAACGGATGATTCTCAAGATTCTGTACTTTCGGGGGGAGGTCGGTGGCCGGGAACTCGCCAATCTGATCGGCTTTTCTTTCAGCATGATCGAGCCGGCTCTCGCCTTTCTCAAACATGAACGGCTAATCGAAACCAAACGCTCGTCGGCTCTCGGAAGTGTGTCCGCTGTCTTCGCCACCACCGAAGAAGGCCGCAAGCGCGCCAAGGAGTTCCTCGAAGCCAACCAGCTTCTGGGACCCGCTCCCGTCCCCCTCGCCTGTTACGCGGAAGCCGTCCGAGCTCAGAAGATCCAATCCGGATGGATGACGCAGGAGCGGCTGGAAAGAGCTTTCACCGAAGCCATCGTAACCGACGACTTCTTCTCGCGTTTCGGACCCGCCGTGAACTCCTTCAAGTCGATGCTAATTTACGGCAAGCCCGGCAACGGCAAGAGCTTCCTATCGGAACAACTGGCGCGTATCGACAGCGACCCCATCTACATCCCGGTCCACATCCAAGCCGATGGCCAGATCATCAAGGTCTACGACCCGCTCTACCACGAGAGGATCGACACGGAAGAGGAGAGCATCTTTTTGTCGGATGAGCCCGAGTACGACCGCCGCTGGGTCAAGTGCAAGCGGCCCTTCCTCACAACCGGCGGCGAACTCACGATGGGCATGCTCGATCTGATGTACGTCCCCACGTCGAAGATCTACGACGCCCCTTATCAACTGAAGGCCAACAATGGCATCTACCTCGTGGATGACTTTGGCAGGCAGCAGGTCTCGCCCGCGGCGTTGCTGAACCGTTGGATCTACCCGCTGGACCGCGGCGTCGACTACTTGAGCTTCCAAACCGGCACGAAGATTCAAGTACCGTTTGAATGCTTTCTCGTTTTCTCATCAAATCTCAATCCCTCGGACCTCGGCGACGAGGCGTTCCTGCGCCGCCTCGAATACAAGATGTTCATGCGGAACCCCGACAAGGCTGAGTTCGTTAAGATTTTTTACGACTTCTGCGAGAGGCAGAAGATCAATTGCTCTGACAGCCTCGTGTCACACGTCATCGTCGAGCACTATGACAGGACGGACCGCAAGATGCGCCGCTGTCATCCGAGGGATATCGTCCGAGTCGCTATCGACTTGATCAAGTTTGAGCAGAGGCCGTATGAACTGACGCGTGAACTTATCGACCGCGCATTCGAACTTAAGTTCGTCGCGCCTAACTACGGGGATGAATAACAGGAAAGGAGGCGCGCAATGATCGCTGACCTGCCGCGAGTGCTGCCAGTCCCCGCTGGAGTGCCCTCTAACGGCCGAATGGATCTTCGATCTCATCGAGCGGGTGGATCGGCCTGGAAACCCTCTTGTAGGGCAGTGACCGCAGATTCGACGAACTCAGGCCCGGCGTGTCCACCATGATCGCTTTCACCATGAACGGCCCGTATTCGGAACGAAAGCTGTTGGCGGATTTTACGACGATGATCTTCTGATACTCGGGTTCAAGGCCCTGGCTGCGAAACACTTCCGTCCCGATCCCGCTGGCGGCCTCCTCGGAAACGACAATCGAAAGCGCGCCGACGTCGATCACCGCCGTACGCCCCATCTCGTTCAGCATGCCATTGTTGTAGGCGCCGCGAAAGACGAAGCGGCCGTCCGATAACGAGCGGACACGGCCCTCGATCTCGACCGGACGAACGAGATCCTTCGTGAAAGCCCCGCCGATGCTGGTACGAATCGGATCGCCCGGGCGCAGTTGCCAGGCCTGAGCGACGGCGGCCGGGTCGCGCACCCAGGCGATGGTGGGGACATGCGGGGCCTCTTCGATGAGCAGCCGAACCAGCTCGGCGCTATCGCCGGGCGCGCCGGCTGTGGGGGAGTCAGCCGAGTCCGCCAGAACCACCGGACCGCCCGTGGTCGCCAGCGCATCCCGAATCGCCGCACGAGGTTCGACGCGCTCGACCTCCAACTCAGCCCGCAGATCCCACAACTTGCGGGCGGACTCCTCGGCGCAGCGCTGGGCCGATTCATGATTTCGATCAGCGACCGCGAGTGTCGCGCAGCCCATCTCATCGATATCGAGCCACGGCTGCACACCGAATACGGAGACGGAAAGGATCTCGGGATGCTCGCGGCGGTACGCCTCGGCCATATCCCATACGGTCCGCATCGGGCCGTGGGTCGTCTGCTGGTTTTCGGGCGGCACGATGAGCGGTAGTTTCCGCATCCGGGTAACAGGCCGCACCTCACCGCGCAGGGTTCGCAGCATCAGTTCCGCCGCCGCCTGACCTGTTTCATACATATCGACGTGTGGATACGTCTTGTATCCGATGACGGCATCGGCGAGCCGAGTGATCTTGGCGGTCAGGTTGGCGTGCAGATCGAGGGTAGTGATGAGCGGCACACGGTCCCCAACGATCTCACGCACGGCTTCCAGAATTGCACCGTCGCAATCGTCGGTCCCCTGGGCCGAGAGCGCCCCGTGCAGAGCCAGCAGGAGCCCGTCATACGGGCCGGACTGGCGGACTTGGGCCATCAGCGATTCCCTGAGCCCCTGGAAGGCTGCGGCCGACATGCGGCCGGCGGTCATCGCCCAGCCGGCGAACAACGGGACGGCTTCATGGCCGCTGGGCTCGATCGTATCGAGAAAAGCGCCGAGCTCGGTTCGTGTTCCCCGCCACTGCTCGATCAGAGGCTTGCCGAACAAGGGATGGAAGTCCTTGACCTGCGTCTCAACAGGAGAGAAGGTGTTGGTTTCCTGGAGGAGATATCCGAGTCCGATCCGCATGGAGTCAGTACATTACCAAACCGCCGTCAACGTTGAGCGTTTGTCCTGTCATGCCGTCGCTGAGCTCACTGGCCAGAAACAGGCAGACCCGCGCCACATCGAGCGGCACGATACGACGCTGGATGCATTGCTCGGTCACGATCTTCGCGATGTCGTCCGGATTGGCATGGACCTTCTCGCCTTCGGTCTCGATCGCACCCGGCGTCACGGCGTTGACATGGACGCCTTGCGGGCCGATCTCGCGCGCCAAGGCCCGCGTGAAACCGAGCACTGCTCCCTTGGAAGCCACGTAGTGCGTGAGATTCGGATAGCCCAGGTGAAATGTCACCGAGGAGATATTGACGATCTTCCCCGAACCGCTCCGGCGCATATGCGGCAGGACGAGCTTGGTCATGTGAAAGACGCCTTTGACGTTAACGTTTTGCGTTTCGTCCCATTCCTGCTCCGTCATCTCGTCAAACGAGCGCCTGGGGTAGATGCCGGCATTGTTGACGAGGATATCGATGTGTCCGTAACGGGCGAGGGCGTCATCGATCGCGGGAGTAATCGTCGCGGGCTTGCTGATGTCGGTGCGAAACGCGTGGGCCACGCCTCCGCGGTCGTTGATCGCCGCTACCGCCTGCTCGGCGCCCGCCTCATCGACATCGAGAACGTAGACGGCCGCCCCTTCGTCGGCGAACAGATCCGCGATGCCGCGGCCAATGCCCGCGGCCGCACCGGTAACGATCGCTACTTTATCTTTCAAGAGGGTCATATCAATTCGGGTCAGCGCTGGATCGGGCTCGGGCGGGGCTGCTCAAGGCCGACAGGTTCCGCTGCTTCGGCGGGCCGCTCGGCAGGCTCACCGGACGACAGCTCCGGCCGTTGGTACGTCGGCGGTTGCGACGGTGTGTGGGGGTTGTCGATCCACTTCTTGAGCCAGTCGGTGACCGTTTCGTACCAAAGCACGCTGTTGCGCGGTTTCAGTATCCAGTGCCCCTCGTCCGGGAAGTGGAGAAACCGCGAAGGCACTTCCCGCAGTTGCAGCGCCGTGAACAGCTGCATGCCCTCCGTGACCGGTACGCGGTAGTCCTTCTCACCATGCACGACGAGCGTTGGTGTTTGGAATTCCGCCACGAAGCGGCTCGGCGACCAGCGTTCGTACATCTCCGGGTTCTCCCAGGGCGTGCCGTTGAATTCCCAGATCGGGAACCACAGCTCCTCGGTCGCGCCGAACATGCTGCGCAGATCGTACACTCCGGCATGGGAGACAAAGGCCCGGAAGCGGGTCGTGTGTCCTAGCATCCAGTTGATCATGTAACCGCCGTAGGATGCGCCCGCGGCAACCATCTTTTCCGAGTCGACGTACGGCCGCCGCACGACATAATCCACGCCGCTCATGATGTCTTCGTAGGCGCGACCGCCCCAGTCGCCGTTAACGGCGTCAATCAGCGTCTGCCCATAGCCGGTCGAACCCCTTGGATTTGGCATCAGTACGACGAATCCCGCCGAAGCGAATACTTGTGGATTCCAGCGATAACTCCATGCCTCGCCCCAGGCGCCCTGGGGACCACCGTGGACCAGTAACAGCAGGGGATACTTGCGTTCGAAATCGAATTGAGGCGGCTTCACAAGGAAACCGCTGATTGGCGTCCCATCGGCGCTCTCGTACGTGATCTCTTCGATCTCGCCAAGCTCGTGCTCCGCCATCAGCTCGTCGTTCAGATGCGTCAGCTGAACGGCGGGACCGCCCGATGAGAAACCGCGAAAAAGCGTGACCGGGTGCGAAGTACTGTGAACGCTGTAAATCAGGGAGCGCCCGTCGGGCGTCAATTGCACGTCACCGTGATGGGCGTCTCCGAAGACGACGGGCCGCATCCCGCCGCCTTGCGCCGACACGGTGAAAATCGGCGCGCGGCCGCGATCTTCCGCGGTAAAGAATAGCCGAGAAGAGTCCGGCGACCAGGCGATCTCCTCGACCCAGCGGTCTAGGTTTTCCGTGAGGCTCGCCAGCTCCCCCGTTGTACGGTCAAGAAGCATCAACCGATACCGATCTGCTTCGTACCCCGGTCGCAGCTGGGCGCGATACGCCAGATAGCGGCCATCGGGCGAGTAGACGGGCGAGGTTTCCGCCCCCGGCTCGACGGTGAGCGCCGTGGCGGTAGCTGCCTCCACATTCGCGACGAACAAGCCGATGTTGGTGGTTACGGCTGGCATACCCCCGGCAATCGCCGCAAAACAGACTTCCAATCCGTCGGGGGCAATATCATAGGCGTCGGGCCCGCCGAGCGAAAAAGGCGGAACGTCGAACGCCCCAGGCGTCAAATCGGTGAGCGCCCCCGAATCGAGATCGGCCGTGAGCAGGTGGCCTACGCGACCATCGTCCCATTCATCCCAATGGCGGTAGAGCAAATCGTCATAGGCGCGCGCTTCGACCGGATTGTCACGGCGCTCGCTGAGACGACGCTCGTTACATTCCATGTTGGCGCCGCACTCGGCGAAGACGCGGCTGACCAACAGTAGCCGCTGCCCGCCGGGGAAAAACTTCACACCCGACGCTTCGGTCGGCAGGTCGGCCGCTTGGCGTTGCGAATCGCCGTCCGCATCCATCATCCAAATCTGCGACGATCCGCCGCGATCCGACACGAACGCGATCCGGGAGGAATCAGGCGACCAACGGGGCCGCGTATTCGACTTCCCCTCGAACGTTAGTTGCCGCTCTGGCCCACCCTCCACCGAAACGGCATAGATGTGCTTCCGTTTGGCATTCTCCGACAACAGGACTTTCTCGACGACGAAGACGAGAGTCGCTCCGTCAGGGGAGAGTTGCGGGTCGGAAATACGCGCGACACGCTGCAAGGCCCAAATATCAAACGGCTTCTTGGCAACGGCCGGTGCCGCCAGGGACACGCATGCGAGTACCCCCGCCAAAAACCACGCGCGAGTCATCCATCTGACTCTACCTCATGGCAGGAGGGCTTTGGAAGGCTGTGCCATTCGTTATTCAGGGCTCAAGGCTTCGCCCTGGCTGCGTTCTAGCTCTCAATTGGCTTGATCATTCCGGCTCGGCTCGTGCTAACTTGTAGGCGTGAAAGTCGAGATCCAGACCCGTCGGCTCCAACAAATCGGTCTCAATGCCTACGAGTCCCGTGCGTATCTAGTACTAATCGGACATCCCCGCTTCAAGGCCCTTGATGTCGCCGGCCGGGCTCGCATCCCTCGCCAGAAGATCTATGAGGTTCTCGAAAGCCTGATCGAAAAGGGTTTCGTACAGGTCGTGCAAGGCAAGGCCAAGGAATACTCAGCCGTTGAGCCCAAGATGGCGCTCGAGGGCTACCTGTTTCGCAAGAAGGAGATGTTCGAGCGAGAATGGCAGGATCGTCACGGCTTGGCGCATCAGGTCGAAGCCGACCTCGCCACCGTCTTCGCCGACGGCATCCAGGGCCGAGGCACGCTCGACTACCTGCGAATCGTCGCCGATCTCGGCCAGATCCGCGAGGAGTACCGCCGCATGCTGCTCCAAAGCAAGGAAGAGTACCTCGAATTCGCAAGACCCCCGTACGCCGTCGATCCGGCCGCTGAGCCTCTGCTCCCCGATCTGATACGGCGGGGAGTCAAGTGTCGCCTCCTCTACGACGCCCAGGTGATGGAGGACGACGGGGAACGTGCGCGTCTTGAAGCACTTAGAAACGAAGGCGCCAGCGTTCGGCTCGTTTCGGGGCTACCCCTGAAACTTGCGCTTTTCGACAGCCAGCGCGGCATGATTTCACTTGACGACCCCGTTATCAGCCACCCTCAGCTCACAGCACTCGTCTTCGAGCATCACAGTCTCTACTTGGCCATGAACAGCCTCTTCGAGGACTCCTGGAAGCGCGGCACCCCGCTCGAAATCTAACGGTCGGGCCCGGCTGGGCGGAGGGCGGCGCTTTAGCAGCCTGTGGCAGAATACCCTGTTTTCAGGCGGCGAGAAGCAGCGGGGTGG
>JAQBUE010000026.1 GCA_027624045.1 Acidobacteriota bacterium | reverse complement strand
GCGCCGCTGGCCACCCCGCTGCTTCTCGCCGCCTGAAAACAGGGTATTCTGCCACAGGCTGTTAGGGGGCGCTCAGTGACCGTTTCGCTAACGGTGAGTCCCTCAACGAACTCCATGGCAATAAACGAATAGCCGTCGAATTCGCTGATGTCGTAGATAACGGCGATGTTGGCATGGGACAGGGAAGCGGCAGCTTCCGCTTCCCTCCGGAAACGGGCCTTGGTCCCTTCTTCGGCGAGAAGATGGGCCGCGAGGAACTTCAGGGCGACGGGACGTTTGAGGTTGATGTCCTCGGCCTTGTAAACGACTCCCATCCCGCCTTCACCAAGCTTCTCGATGATGAGGTAATGGGAGATGGTGGTACCGACCATGCCGGTTCAATTCTACCTCGTTACGGATTGCTGGTGACACCAAACCGACTCACAATCTGTTCATAGCCCAGCTAGCCGCCTGACCGGACTCTGGCATACTGTAAGACCTTCATGACCCCGGAACCTTTTGCGTTTGTGTCGCTGCCGCCGAGACGTTCGCGGACGAAGCCGCGCGCGCGCGGGTTCACGATGATGATCGATTGGGGGTTGGGGCTGGGGCGGCAGAAGGATATCCTCGATATCGCGGGCGCTCATGTCGACTTAGCGAAGATCGCTACCGGAACCTCGCGCCTCTATCAGGAGCATCAGATCCGGGCGAAGCTGGAGCTATATAAGAAGCACGGCGTGCGGCCGTTTCTCGGCGGGCAGTTTCAAGAATATGTATTCGCGACCGAAGGGGCGCAAGCGTTACCGCTGTTTTTCGATGAGGCGAAGCGTCTCGGGTTCGAGGTGGTCGAGGTCTCGGACAACTGTATTCCGCTGTCGCCCAAAGAGCGGCGGGAGCAGATTACGATGGCTCGCGACAAGGGGCTAACGGTGTTCGGCGAAGTGGGCTCGAAGAGCGAAAAGAACGCGGCCGACGACCTAGTCGCGCAGGCGCGGGACTGCTTTGCAGCGGGCGCGGAGTTGTTGCTCGTGGAAGGCGCGGAGTTGATTGAGCAAGGGGTGGTGAACGCGGATCTGCTGCGGGCGTGCCGTGATGATTTGGATCTCGACCGGGTGCTGTTTGAGCTGCCGGGCCCGTGGATCAGCGGAGTGTCATTGTCGGAGATTCACGATGTGAAGAAGTTGCTGGTGACGGAGTTCGGTCCGGATGTAAACATAGCGAACGTGATGCCTGACGACATTATCGAGACGGAGGCATTGCGAGTGGGGCTGGGCGTGGTGGGCCCGGCGCGGAGGGAACGCTAAGATGCGGCGGCTCGTTGACGTATGCACACCGTTCTGTTTGCTCTTTGCGGCTCTACTGGAGGTTGGCTGCGGCGTGGCGGCGAAAGATGTCCGCCTGATCACGCTGGCGGGTGCGGGGCCACAGGGGCGGTACTTCACCGAAGTTTCGATCCTGTCAAAGGTGCTGACGCAGAAGATGCCGGGCGTGATCGCGAATGGCGTGATCGGCAAGGGAATGTCGGTCGGCAACGTGAAGCGAGTGGCGGCCGGGCGGATCGACGGCGGACGGTGTTTCCGGTTTGATCTCGAGAACGCCTATCGGCGCGAGGCTCATTTCGCCAAGGACGAGTTGATCCCGATTGACTATCGCAATGCCCAGGTCTGGATGAAGCTGGGGACGCATTTGTTTCGCGTCGTGGCGGTGAGCGACATCAAGAGCTACTCGGATTTGATCGGGCGCAGCGTCGTGATCGGCGGCCGGGGGACGGGAGAGGAAGTGATCGCCGAGCGCATCCTCAAATATTTCGGTGTGACGCGCGAGAACACTGAGTTCCTCTACATCGAGCGGACGGATGGGCAGGAAGCTTTGGCGAACAGGCAGGTCGATGCAATTGCGTTCGGATACTCGCGGAGCAATCGCGGACATTTGTCTCCGATTTTTGCGGCGCGCGAGATCGGCACGGAGATTGATTTCGTCGAGCCCGAGCAGGAAGGGCTGCAGAAGCTGCTGGCCGCCGAATCGTCGTTCGTGCTGGACGAGTTGGGGGAGCCGGTGTTTGACCGTCCTAAGCTGCGCGGGATTGGGTTTCACCAGTGTCTATTGGTCCGGGGCGACCTGCCGGAGGATCTGGTCTACGGCATGACGAAGACGCTGTTCGACAACTGGGACGAGGTCGAAGCGTCACTACCTTGGTGGAAAGAAGAGGGCGAGGCGGACCTGGCATCAGCGGCGCAGATGAAACCGTTGCCGTATCACCCCGGCGCGGAGAGGTACTACCGTGAGCAGGGAGTTTGGGATTCATGGTAGAGTTGCGCTCCTGGTTTTCTTCCTTTGCCTACCCTGCTTGAAAGCATTTCGCGGTACCTGACGACGGCCCTGATATGGGGCGGTTGCGCCTTCGCGCTCTACACGGGTGCGACGGGGCCGTTCCAGGCACCGATTCAGCGGGGCGTGTTCCTGCTGGTGATATTGCCACTCGTTTTCCTGCAGAGTCCTTCGAACTTTACGCGGAGCAAGACGGCCGAGACGGCGCTGGGGCTGGCGCTGACTGTGCTGACGGCGCTGGCGATGGGCTGGACGCTGTTCGATTATGAGCGCCTTTACTCGGAGCCCTTCATTAGCGCGTTTGACGTGGCGGTTGGGGCGGCAGGGCTGTTACTGATCATCGAGGCGGTGCGGAGAACGGTCGGTTGGGCGGTAGCGGGAGTCCTGTTGCTGTTCCTGGCGTACGCGATCGGCGGGCCGTGGGTACCGGGCGAGATGTTGCGGCACGGCGGCTTGACTGTCGAGGATGTCGTCAGCATCATCTTCTATGGAACGTTCGGCGTATTTGGCACACCTCTGGGTGTGTGCGCGACGTTCATTGTGGTGATCATCTTGTTCGGGGCATTCTTGACTGCGACAGGTGGCGCGGAGATGTTCATGAATATCGGCAAGGTGATTGCCGGGAGGTTTGTGGGCGGGCCGGCGAAAATCGCGGTCGTGAGTTCAGGGCTGATGGGGATGATTACGGGCGCAACGGTGGCGAACGTCGCGACGACGGGGGCGGTCACGATTCCGATGATGATGCGCTCGGGATACGACCCGCGATTCGCGGCGGCGGTCGAGGCGCTGGCGTCATCGGGAGGACAGTTGATGCCGCCAATCATGGGCGCGGCGGCGTTCGTGATGATCGACTATCTCAACATCTCGTACGCCGAGCTGATGCTACATGCGATCGTACCGGCGTTGCTCTTCTTTTTTTCGGTGCTGATGATTGTTCACTTTCGATCGGTGAAAGACGGCGTGCTGCCGATTCGGCGAGATGAGATACCGAGCCTGAGCGGCGAACTGGCGAAGCGGGGCAACATGCTGCTGCCGATTGTGGTGCTGGTAGTGCTGCTGGCGCTGCAGTTCAGTGTGATGTACGCGGCGTTTATAGCGGTGGCTTGCGCGGCGGCGGTGAGTTTCGCGCGGCCCAAGACCCGGCTTGACGTGGCAGGGTTCGACCGGGCGTTTCGAACCGCGATTCACGGCATGCTGGTGCTGACGCCGATTTGCGCCGGTGCGGGCATCATCGTTGGAGTGATGACGGCGACGGGCCTGAACCTGCGAATCACGTATCTGATTGAGAGCATCGGACAGGGAAACCTTTTCGCGACGCTGCTGCTGACGATGATCGCGTGCATTGTATTGGGGATGGGGCTGCCGACGGTGGCGGCCTACGTGGTATTGGCGACATTGATCCCTACAACGCTGACAAGTCTCGGCGTGTCGGCGATCGCGGCACACCTTTTCTTGTTCTATTTCGCGATTCTTTCGGCCATCACGCCGCCGGTCTGCACGGGAGCTTATGTGGCGGCGGGGATTGCGGGGACCGACCCGATACAAACGGGGTTCAAGGCGATCCAACTGGGACTGATCACGTTTCTGCTGCCATTCGCGTTCGTCTACGGGCCGGCGTTATTGTTGATCGGCGAGTGGCAGGAGATTGTGCTTCACGTTGGCAGCTGCACTTTAGGGATTTATGTTTGGGCGATCGCACTGGAGGGATTCTTCCGGACGCGGGTTCCGACGGCGGCGCGGGCGGCGTTGTTCGCGGCGGGCGTTATGCTGGTCTGGCCGCACGTTTGGGTGTCGGCCTGCGGCGGAATCATCGGAGCGGCGACGTTGTTTGCGTTACCGCGACGGGGTGACAGGCCAGGGGAAACACGTATCTCGTTGTAGGCGCGTGCAGACCCTTCCTGTCACCGCAGAGGCGATTTCCGGGAACTGCGCTACTGTCTACTAGTGGCCCGTATTGGGCGGCGCCGCGAAACAGGTCAACGAAAATATCATGCCTCATTCCACCTATCTGCCCGAGGAGATGGGCAGCGCCGTAATCTCGCCTGCCGGATCGTTCGAGGCCGGTTCCTATGCTTCGTTCACGCTCACCTATACGGCGGGCCGCTTTGGAATGGACGATACGGCGAGTTTGAAGATCGTGTTTCGATTCGCGGCCGACATGGGCCGGTTGCAGTTCGATGACCCGAAGGGGGCGAACTATGTAACGGTCGAGGCGAGCAACAACGCAGTGCTCGAAACACGCTATGACCCGAAAGGGAACCTGCGGCCCTGGGACAAGACCCTCTATATCAAGGTCGTCAATGGCTTCATGAAGGAGGGTGATCGGATCGTGGTGCGTTTCGGCGACCCGCGCGAGGGCTCGCCGGGACTGCGGCTGCAAACGTTCTGTGAGTCGACGTTCGAGTTTCGAGTATTGGTGGATGCAATTGCGACTTACAACTATGTCGAGCTGCCCGCGTCGCCGGTGATCGCGATCGTACCGGGGCCGGCGGCGGTTTGGAAAGCGGTGCTGCCGACGATGCGGCGGGTAGGCGAGCCGTTCCGGCTCTGTATGAAAGCGGAGGATCGTTGGGGCAATCCGACGGACCAGGCCGAGGGCCGGCTGCGCTTGCGCGCCTCATTTCCCGTGGCGAATCTGCCTGAGGAAGTGAGTTACCGAAAGGGCGAGTTCGGGTTCTTTCTGGAGAACCTAACAGTTCCCGAACCTGCTGACGTAACGATTGATTTGCTGGATGCGGACGGAGTGTTACTCGCCGAGACCAATCCGCTCAGGATCGTGGAGTCGGCGGAGTTGCTTCCCTACTGGGGTGACCTGCACGGGCAAACCGAGGAGACGGTTGGCACGAATTCGGTAGGCGAATACTTTACCTTCGCGCGCGACCGGGCGTTCCTCGATATATGCGGCCACCAAGGAAACGACTTCCAGATCACGCAAGACTTCTGGGATGAGCTCAACCGTGTGACGCGTGACTTCGACGAAGCGGGCCGCTTTGTGGCGGTGCCGGGATATGAATGGTCTGGGAACACGGCGCTGGGCGGCGACCGGAACGTCTTCTTCCGGCGCGAAGGGGAAACGATTCGGCGGTCGTCACATGCGCTGCTCGAAGATCTGTCGGATGTTGATACGGACTGCCATACGGCCGCCGATCTGTTCGAGGCGCTAACGAAGGCTGGGGAAGATTGCGCTGTGATCGCGCACGTTGGCGGACGGTATGCGGACATCAAGATGGCCCATGACGGGCGTTTCGAGCGAGCCGTCGAGATCCACTCAGCGTGGGGCACGTTCGAGTGGCTGCTGGCGGATGCCATCGAAAAGGGCTACCGCGTGGGCATTGTATGCCATAGCGACGGGCACAAAGGGCGGCCCGGAGCGAGCTATCCGGGGGCGTCGTGGTTTGGCGCCTACGGGGGGCTGACCTGCTATTTGATGCCGCGGCTGGACCGCGATACGTGGTTCGATTGCCTGCGAAAGAGGCGTCATTACGGAACGACGGGCGCACGCATGATTGTGGATATCCATGCCGAATTCGAAAGTCCGGCGACGGTTTTCGACGATGATCCGAAGTTGGGACCCACTGAGAGCCGCGAAGCGTGCCGGGCCGAGATGGGCGAAGTTCTCGAAACGTCGGATCAGGAAGTCCGGCTGTGCGTCGATGTGCTCGGGTCCGCGCCGATTGAACGGATTGAAGTTCGAAACGGGATGGAGACGGTAAGCGTGGTCCGACCGGCCGCCGAGTTGACTGCCGGTGGCAACCGGATTCGCGTCGTCTGGGAAGGTGCGGAGTATCGCGGACGGTTTCGACAGACGGTTTGGGATGGCGAGGCGTGGTTTGCAGACAACGCCATCCTGCGCGCTCATCCTATCAATTTCATAAACCCGGATAAGAAGCTCAAAAGGACAGACGAGAGCGGGTTGCGGTGGGAGGCAATCACCACCGGCAACTTCGGAGGATTTGACGCTATTTTGGAAGACACCTCCCGCGGCACGCTTCGATTCGAAACCGAACTCGTGAAGTTCGAACTACCCGTGGGTGAGATCGGAGCGGAGGATCTTGTCTACGACGCCGGAAAACTAGGGCGCCGGGTGCGGGTCTTTCGCCTGCCGGAAGTTAATCCCTACCGGGGATGCCGGTTCGAAAAGACGATACGACTCAAGGCAGGTCAAGATAACCCGCTCTACATAGCCGTTACGCAGGAGGATGGTCATCGGGCGTGGTCAAGTCCTATCTGGGTTCACGCTCGAACCAAACAATAGGAGACGAAGGGCCGGTTAACCCTTCGCCTTCCGGCGCGCAGCCCAATACTTCTTCATGCGTTCCGAGACAGCCTTCTTCGCGGTCGGACTCATTGGTTTGCGCCCGCGTTTCTTGGCGGTCTTCTTGTTGGTGGATCCAGGGGGACGGCCCGGTTTGCGCCCTCGGCGCGGAGCGTCACCCTGAAGAATTTCGATCGCCTGATTCAAGCGATCTCTTTCAGCAATTAGTATTCCAAGTGCATCAGCCATAGCGTCCTAATGCTAACATATAAATCCAACCGTAATCAAAGCAAATTTAGTAGGAGGTCCGCCGCGTGGACCGGGTTAGAATCGCACATACAGACTTAGAAGTCTCGCGGGCCTGCATGGGGACCATGACGTTCGGTTCTCAGGCAGACCTAGAGGAATCGAAAAGGATTACCGACCGTTGCTTCGATGCGGGGATCAATTTTTTCGATACAGCCAATGTCTACAATCAAGGAGAGTCGGAGCGGATCGTAGGGCGAGTATTGGGCGCGCGGCGCAAGGATGTCATCCTGGCGAGCAAGGCCCGCGGGGCGATGGGTAAACCCGTCGAGTACGCCGGACTGTCCCGCGATGCGATTCGCAAGGCGCTCGAAGCGTCTTTGCAGCGCCTGAATACTGACTACCTTGACGTCTACTATCTCCATCAGCCTGACTCCGGCGTCCCCATTGAAGAAACTCTCGATGTGATGGACGAGCTGCGCCGCGAAGGTAAGATTCGGTACCCGGCGACATCCAACTACAGCGCCTGGCAGATATGTGAAATCCACAGTATCTGCGAAAAGGCCGGCTACGCCAAGCCCTGGCTGGCGCAACCGATGTACAACCTGACGGCACGCGGCATCGAGCAGGAGTATGTTGGGTATACGAAAAGGGCTGGGATCAGCAATGTCTGCTACAACCCGTTAGCGGGGGGCATGCTGACGGGAAAGCAACACAAAGAGGCGGCACCTGTGCCGGGCACTCGGTTCGACGGAAATGAGATGTACCTGAAGCGCTACTGGCACGATCCGTTCTTTGGCGCCGTTGACGAGTTTCGAGCAATTGCCGCGGAGGCCGGGCTAAGTTTGGTTCAGCTTGCTTTCGCCTGGATTCTACAACAGGAGGAGGCTCACTGCATCATTTTGGGAGCGTCTCGACTGGAACAACTCGAGGAAAACCTTGAGGCGTTCGACACGCCGCGGCTCAGTGAATCATGCATCGAAGCCTGTGATTTGGTTTGGAAACAGTTGCGAGGACCGGCGCCGGTTTATAACCGCTAGCGTCAATACTCTTCACTGGGGAAGATGGAGATCGGGCGGGCGCGGCCGGCGCCTCGGTTGGATTGGCCCGCTGGGGCTCGGCTTCCATCTTCTGGCCTCTTTCAGGGGTCAGGGCACGGCATGCGGTGCTCCTCCGTTTCGTTCCGGGATGAGTCCGCAATAGTGGTCAAGTTTCCTAAAGGACAGACTCCTAGGCTTCGTAGAAGTAAGTTTGACTTTCTGTAGCCGCCGCTTGGTAGGTGGGCCTCGCGGTTTGGACGATTTGCCGGATTGCTTCGGCATCGCCCTCGGCGTGATACGTGCAGATGGCCATGCGCGGGGCCCAGCGCTGCAAGACGGAAAAGCCTCCCGCGAGCGCCCGTCGCTCGGCACCTTCGATATCCATCTTGATGAAGTCGACGCGGTCGAGCGCGAGATCCTCCGCAACGCGGTCGATAGTGACGGTTTGAATTTCAAGTTCACCCGCCTGACCGACAATTCCGCTTCCACTGTTGCCCTTGGCATCAGGAGCGAACTTCAGTGAATCCTGTTGATCCCAAAGTCCGGCTTCGATTAGAACAGCGCGGCCTTCGCGAATCTCTTTATCGAGATTGAGACGGTAGCAGGCGGCATTCGACGGGTCCGGCTCGAACGAGACGACTTGGCGCGCACCGCGCTCAAGGGCGAAGCGAGCGAAGGTGCCAATATGCCCTCCGCCGTCGAGCACCACGTCGCCGGCCCGGATGCGGATCGAGGGGTGGTCGTAGATGCCCTCTTCCATCTGCTCCCGCAACAGAAGCCCGATCAGCCAGCCGTCCTGAAGCCGGCCATGGAAGTCCCCAAGTGGAGTGTCGCAGATATAAGGAAAGGGAGAATCGTTGTGACGCTGCTTTGAACGCACGCTGCCGCTGACGAGGGTCCCAACGGATAAGGGCCAATGCCCTCCGCGCAATAGTTCGTCGCCGAGAGCGGCCCAGCTCAGCTCGGGCAGTCCGAGTTTGAACTTGAGAGCGATGGCTCTGAGACGCCAAGCAAGACATTGGCGCTGGAGTACTTGGGTTTGGGTGGCTGTCCCCCTCGGGCCCGTCCCCCTCGGGCCCGCGTGAGAAATCCACAGAATCGGCGGATTGATACTCGGACGGACTCCTAGTTTGACAAGCCTATGTGGTTCAGCGTAGTCTTTTATGCAAGGCCTTCGAGCGTGTCTAGATGGATGCTTGTTCCGCCGGTGAAGCGATATTGTCACCGGATACTAAAAGGGCTGGCACGCCGTGACCCTCAGGACCGAATCAAGAGATCGCTGTTGCTGAGTGCCGGCTTGCTCAGCTATATCGATGGCCATCGGGACATCGCACACCGCTATTTGGTCTATACCGGCTTCAAGAGCCCACCTCGCACTTCTGCTCTCGCGGCTTTCGACGCGCCCGGTTACTACGAGATGATCGAGGATGAAAACTATCGAACCTATCTGAGGTCCAACCTTCGAGTCGTGGAACATGCTGCCCCAAGCAGGACCGCCTCAGTCTGTGACATCGGTTGTGGACGAGGACACTTTCTAGCCGAACTGGATGCTACAGGCTTCAACAACTGCGTCGGCTATGAAATTTCCGAGGCGGCCATACGTAGCGCGGTCCACCCACGCATCCGCCGGATAGACGCGCTAGGCGATATCCAGCAGGCATCCGACATCGTAACTCTTATTAGCATTCTTGAGCACATTCAGGTCGATGCTCTTCCTGGGTTCCTCAACATGTTGCGCCCTCTGGTAAGAGACTGTGTTGTGGCCTGCATCCCAGTCTACCCCAATAATATGCTGGATTTCTTTGACCATGATTCTACGCACGTGACCCTGGAAAGGCGCGATTGGTGGGATAGCCTCTTTGCGGAGCACGGGTTCCGAGCTCAAGAATTACCCCGGGAACCCCTACCGTTCGTCGAACCCTTTATTTACCGCAGGGTCAAGTAGATGCGACGTCACGTCAATCAAGGACGCCAAGCAAGACTGCCGATCAGTTCCGCAGAGGCTTGCCCGTCTCCAGGATATGGCTCATGCGATCTTGAGTTTTCTTTTCGCCACAGAGGCTGAGGAAGGCTTCCTTCTCGAGACCTAATAGATACTCTTGCGAGACGGCGCTGGGCTGCGAAAGGGGTCCACCGGCAAGCACCGTAGCCAGCTTATGTCCGATGTGCCGATCGTAGTCGCTAATGAAGCGGGCTTCGTGCATCAGATATAGCTCGAGTTCGAGCGCCGCAAGAACACCTTGCCCCCCCACGAAGACTTCCGCCGGCGCCGTGGGTTCGTAGGAAGCGCTTGCGAGTTGATGGGCCGCCTGCCGGGCGTCGGCAAGCAGGTGGTCACGGTTCATCGTGACACGGTCGGACGGACGCAGCAGCTTAGCGTCGCGGGCTTCGGCAGCGCTGCCCGAAACCTTGGCCATGCCAATGCGCTCGAAGACGGTCCGGGTGGGCGGCGTCAAATCTCTGTTCATCTCGATCCCAGCAGTATGACGACGCATGAGTTCGGCGCAGCCTCCGGCCGCCGGAATGAGGCCCGCGCCGACCTCGACGAGCCCCATATAGGTTTCGGCGGCGGCTTGAACATGGTCGCAATGGAGGGCGAGTTCGCAGCCGCCGGCCAGCGTCTGTCCGAAGACGGCGGCGACGACGGGCTTTGAGATATCGCGGAGCGACCGGAAGAGCGCTTGCACATCATCGATTGCCTGCCCGATACGCTTCCAGTCTTCGGCGCGACACCATGCGAGCAGCATGGCGAGGTTGGCGCCCACGGAGAAATTCGGGCCGTCGTTGCCGATGATGAGCGCTCGATGACTTTCCGCGAGATCGTCGAC
Organism: Acidobacteriota bacterium; assembly: GCA_027624045.1. GTDB lineage: Bacteria > Acidobacteriota > Terriglobia > Bryobacterales > UBA6623 > JAPPLB01. Next base: position 28,539 of record JAQBUE010000026.1, on the reverse strand, counting down.
GGTCCGGCGGAGGAGATCAAGGACGCCTTCATCAAGCGAATTTGCTTTGGAATGAAACTCAAGGCATACGATGCCATCGCCGAGGTCGAGCAGATCGGCGCTGCTATTCGACTGGAGAACCTTCTTGAGACGGTGAAGAGACGTCAGACGGATAACGCCATCCGGATCGACGAGTGGTTGGTGACGCCTTGTCGCCAGATCGAAGTAGGTGAGTGAGACGTCACGTTCGTGGTAAAAGGATTTTTCCGGTGTTGCCAGCACGGCGTCGACGAGCGGCGGAATCTTGCGGCCCTCGCGGCGCATGCGCTCGACGGTTTGCTCGACGCCAAGACCGTTCCAGATTTCAAAGATGCCGCGTTGCCAGTTGAAACCGGAGCGCATTGTCGTGTCGACGGAAAGAATGTCATCGGTGACTTCGGGGGTGCGGGCGGCGGTGTAAAGAAATAGTTCACTCAATGTTTCCCAGAGGAACTTCCCGGCTGGCGTGGGTGAGTCAATCAGTAGCTTGATGCGTTGTGAAAGGTCACGCGTTTTCGCGGCTTGCTCAAGTTCGGGGATGTTGGGCGGGCGCGCCGAGCGGTACTCGAGCGTCTCAAGGTCGAGGACGAGACGGTCGGAGCCGCGCTTCCCACCGACCTTTTTGTAGAAACCCTGGCCGGCCTTGTCGCCGACAATGCCTTGCGCGACCATTTTGCGCAGGAAGTCGGGCGGCTCGTAGATGTCACGTTTCTCGTCGTCGGGGACGAGGCGGTGAAGCGTCTCGGCAACGAAGAGGCAGACATCGATCCCGGTGAAGTCGGCGAGCCGGAAGGTCGCCATGCGCGGACGTCCCACGAGGGGGCCAGTCAGGGCATCAACCTCTTCGATCGTGAGGCCGTGCTCGCGCATCGTGCGCAGGGTGTGCATGACGGAGAAGAGGAAGATACGGTTGGCGATGAAGTTTGGGCGGTCTTTGGCATAGACGACGACCTTGCCGAGGCGCCGGTTGCAGAACTGATCGACGAACCCGACGATGCGGGGATCGCTATCGGGCGTGGGGATCAACTCGATCAGACGCATGTGGCGTGGCGGATTGAAGAAATGCGTCCCGAGCCAGTGTTTGCGAAAGTCGTCGGACATGCCCTCGGCGAGCTTGGCGACGGGCAGGCCGGAGGTGTTCGTCGTGATGAGTGTGCCAGGGCGTCGGAGTTCGTTGACGCGAGCGAGGATTTTACGCTTCGCATCGAAATTTTCGACCACGGCTTCGATGATCCAGTCGGCTTCGGCGATACGCGCCAGATGGTCGTCAAAGTTTCCGATTTCGAGGCGGCCCAGCGTGGCTTCGGTGAACAAGGCCGGCGGCCGGGATCTGAGCAGCGCTTTGTGAGCAGCGGCGACAATCGCGTTGCGGGCTGACTCGGTTTCGCCTTTGGCGGCGAGGTCGAGTAGAAGACAATCCACACCGGCATTGGCGAAATGCGCGGCGATACGAGATCCCATGGCTCCGGCGCCCAGGACGGCGGCTTTGCGTACGTTGAAACTCATTTCGTAGTCCCTTTTGGAGTCGATAGGGTTGACCTTATCACAGCCCGTTGGCGGAGCGGTGAGCGGCTATCAGACGTTCGCCGCCCTCAAGATTTCCCGCAAACTGCCGATAGGCGGGACGAGGAGGAAACCATGTGGTCAATCTCACCAGTAGATCGGCCGGCGAACGACCTCGACATCCGCCGAACGACGAAAAGTCAGGACGCCACCCTCGATTCGCGGGGTGGTCAGGACGGTGGCCTGAGGGGTCGCCGGCGGCGGCGAAAGCCGTCTGAAGAAGATGCGATTGAGGTGGACACGTTCGAGCACGGCGGGAAGAATGAGGAGCAGGAAGAATAGGGACAGTCCGCCGTGCGCGTTCGCGGAAGTTCGACGGCAACCAGGCCAAGTAACGCTCAGTACGGGCTAATAATCTGAGAGGCTGCGGATAAGGGCTCTCTAAATCTGATAGTCGGACGGCGGCTTCGGCGCACCCCATTTGATTCGAGCCCAGAGGCGCTCATGCAGGAAGTAGGCGCCCATCTTGGCGGTCGCATCGAAAACGCCCACGCCCAGAGCCACGTCCCACTGGCCGCTAAAGGCATAAACGATTCCCCCGGTAATCAAGGACCCAAAGAAACGGTAGCTGGCGGCTTTGGCGATGCTGCGCTTGTGGCTTTCCAACGAATCTCCTGATTCCCGATAGGGATTAGGGTTTATTCTACCGCAGCGACCGTTCTGCCGGGAAGAGCGGCGGTGTCGCATAATGTAAGGTCTCCCACACTGGATACTGCTGACGTGACCTCATACCCCAAGCCAGCGTTGCGCCATGACTGGCAGGCGCCGGAAATCTCATCCATTCTTGACCTACCGTTGCCGGAGCTATTGTTTCGGGCCCAGGCGGTGCATCGGGTGTTTCACAACCCAGCGGAGGTACAGGGCTGCTCGCTGTTGAGCATCAAGACCGGCGGATGCCCGGAGGATTGTGCGTACTGCCCGCAGTCGGCACATTACAAGACCGACGTACAGTCGGCGGGTTTGATGAGCGTTGCCGAGACGCTACGAATGGCAGAGACGGCGCACGGCAACGGTGCGACCCGCTTTTGCATGGGCGCCGCGTGGAGAGATGCGCCTGAGGGAGAAGAGTTTGAGCAGGTGGTGGAGATGGTGCGGGGCGTGCGGCGGTTGGGCATGGAGGCCTGTTGCACGCTCGGGATGCTGACGCAGCGGCAGGCGGATCAGCTTGCCGAGGCAGGACTCACCGCGTACAACCATAATCTCGATACATCGCCTGAGTTCTACGGCGAGATCATCACGACGCGGCGTTACGAAGAACGGCTGGAGACGCTGGAGCGAGTGCGGCAAGCGGGAGTCACGGTATGCTGCGGCGGCATCATCGGAATGGGCGAGAGCCGGCAGGATCGTGTGGGACTGCTGCGTGAATTGGCGAATCAGAAACCTCACCCCGAGAGCGTGCCGATCAATATGCTTGTGAGCGTGGAGGGAACGCCGCTTGCGAACCAGAAACAGGCAGATCATCTAGAGCTGGTGCGGATGATCGGGGCGGCGCGGATTTTGATGCCGGCCTCGATGGTGCGATTGAGTGCGGGACGCCTCTCGATGTCGGATGAGGCCCAGGCGCTGTGTTTCGTAGCGGGGGCGAATTCGGTCTTCATGGGGGATCGGTTGCTGACCACGCCCAACCCTGAGATGGACCGCGACCGGCAGCTTCTCGATAAGCTGGGGATGCGGCTCATGGAAGAGCCGGTGACGGCGGCGCCTCACGGCAGCGCCCTGATCGAAAACTCCACTGTTGCGACAGCCAATCATGGCTGATCTCGAACAACGAACCAGACTTGCCCTCGACGAAATCGAGGCGAAAGGTCTAACGAGAAAACTCCGGCGACCCGCGGGAATCGATCTCTCTTCCAATGATTACTTGGGCTTGGCCGACCATCGACTGGTGCGCGCGGCGATGGCTCAGGCGGTGCTGCACGAGGGTGTGGGTTCCACGGGATCGCGGCTGCTCAGAGGCGAGCGGGCCGGCTTTGCGCAGATTGAAGAGCGTTTCGCCGCGTGGAAGGGCAATGAGGCAAGCCTCTACTTCTCGAGCGGCTACGCGGCAAACTTGGGCGTTCTATCGACATTTCTCGAGGAGGGTGACGTCGTCTTCTCGGATGAGTTGAATCATGCCAGTTTGATTGACGGTATGCGTCTGGGGCGCGCGCGGAGGGTAATCTTCCCGCATTGCGATGTGACGGCGTTGCGCTCGCTGTTGGGATCGACGCGGCGCTCCGAGCCGGGAGAGGGGCAGCGGTTCCTGGTTACCGAATCGTTGTTCAGCATGGATGGCGATATTGCGCCGCTCGCCGAGTACGCGGAGCTTTGCCGCGAGACGGATACGAGATTGATCGTTGATGAGGCGCACGCGGTTGGTGTGTATGGCGAGCGCGGCAGCGGACTGATTGAGCGATCGGGCATTGACGCGGATGTGTTCCTTTCCGTTAACACGGCGGGAAAAGCCTTGGGTGTGAGCGGGGCGTTCGTGGCGGGACCGCGCTGGGCGATCGACTTTCTGGTGCAGCGGGCTCGCACGTTCGTATTCACGACGGCGTCGCCGCCTTCGGTCGCGGCGGCAATCGATGCCGCTTTGAATGTGATCGCCGAGCAGCCCGAACTGCGCGCGAAGACACTGGTGTTTGCGCGGCGTTTGCGCACGTTGTTGTCGGAGGCGGGTATCCGCGGAACTGATGGAGAATCGCAGATCATCCCCATCTTTCTGGGCGATAACGAGCGAGCGGTAGAGGTGGCGACGGTGCTTCAGCAAGAAGGTTTCGATGTTCGCGCGATCCGTCCGCCCACGGTCCCCGAAGGCACAGCACGGCTGCGGATCTCGGTGAATGCGAAATTACACGAGGCCGACCTTGAGGCGTTTGTGGCATTGGTCGTTGCGGCCTTGGCGGAGAAGGTGGCATGCGGCGCGGCCTCTTCGTAACGGGGACGGACACGGGCGTCGGCAAGACAATCGTTTGCTCGGCGTTGATGCAGCGCTACCGCGACGAGCGACCTCTTGGCTACTGGAAGCCGGTGCAAACCGGCATCGAGCAGGATGACGACACGGCGGTTGTGAGAGATTTGGGCGACTGCGCGGAGGTGGAAATCTTCGACGAGGGTGTGCGGTTGCGGAATCCGGTTTCGCCCCATCTGGCCGCACGGCTGAGCGGGACGACGATCGCGTTGGCGGATTTAGAATCGTTGGCGGGCAGGCTGGCGACGGATCGGACATGGATTGTCGAGGGCGCGGGCGGAGTGCTTGTTCCGCTGAACGACCGAGAGTTAATGACGGACTGGATGGCGCGGCTTGGCTTGCCGGCGCTGGTGGTGGCGCGGACGGCGGTGGGGACGATCAATCACACTTTGTTGACGCTGGAGGCCCTCAAACAGCGGTCGCTGAAAGTGGCCGGTGTCGTGATGGTGGGAGAACGAAACGAGGAGAACCGCCACGCGATCGAGCACTATGGCCGGACGCGGGTCATCGCGGAAATGCCCCTGTTTCGTGAGCTGACGGCGGCGGTGGTTGGAGATTGGGCGAGAGACGAGTTGGATAGGGCAGGACATCTTTGGCGGTAGACTCCTGTCAGGAACTCTAAATGTCGAGCCTTGTTGAGCGAGACCTGGCGCGGCTGTGGCATCCGTATACGCAGATGCAGACAGCGCCGCCGCCGATCCCTGTGGTTCGGGGCGAAGGCGTCTATCTGTATACGGAGGACGGCCGGAAGATTCTGGACGGGATTTCGTCTTGGTGGGTGAATATTCATGGGCATAGCCACCCGAAGCTGAACGAAGCGCTAACCCGGCAGGCGGGTGAACTGGAGCACGTGATCTTCGCGGGGTTCACGCACCGTCCCGCGGTTGAGTTGGCGGAACGGCTCACGGAACTTCTGCCCGCGGGGCTAAACCGGATTTTCTACTCCGATAACGGTTCGACGGCGGTCGAGGTTGCGCTCAAGATGGCCTATCAGTATTGGCGCAATCGCGGCGAGCCGGAGCGGCGGCTGTTCGTCGGGCTCAAGTTCGCTTATCACGGCGACACGGTTGCGACGATGTCGGTGAGCGAAGAGTCGATCTTCACTCTCTCGTTCGAGGGATTGCTGTTCCGGGTGGCGCGGGCTCATGCACCTTATTGCTTTCGATGTCCCATAGGGCTGGAGCGTGCGAGTTGCGCTGTTGATTGTTTGGCGGATCTTGAACGGATTCTGCGCGACGAGGGCGGACGGGTTGCGGGTGTGATCGTTGAGCCCATGTTACAGGCGGCGGGGGGGATGATCGTTTGGCCTCGTGAGTTTTTGTCAGGCGTGCGAAAGCTTTGCGACGAACATGGGACTCTGATGATCGCGGACGAGGTGATGACGGGGTTCGGACGCACGGGCCGGATGTTCGCTTCCGAGCATGGCCCGGTGAGTCCTGACCTGATGTGCTTGTCGAAGGGACTCTCGGCGGGCTACTTGCCGTTTGCGGCGACGGCGATGACGGACAGCATCTACGAGGCTTTTCTGAGCGACGATCGAGCGAAGACCTTTTTCCACGGACATTCGTTCACGGCGAATCCGCTGGGGTGCGCGGTGGGGTTGGCGAGCCTGGATGTGTTTCGCGAAGAGGGCACGCTGCAGCGCGTCGCGGGGATCGAGAAGCAGCTGCGAGCTGGACTGGAGCCGTTGCGTTCGTTGGCGTGCGTGGGGGATGTGCGGGTGATTGGCGGCGTGGGGATCGTCGAACTGACTGAGGATGCGGAATCAAGCGCGGCCGGCGGGTATCTGGCGGATATCGGGCCTCGGCTTTATGGGGAGTTCTTGGGGCGCGGGGTGTTGTTGCGTCCGCTGGGTAACGTTTTGTATTTCATGCCGCCGTACGTGATTTCAGAGACGGAGACGGATTGGGTGTTGGGGCAGATTCATGAGGTACTGCGGGCCTTGCCCGGTGGTTAGCTGATGCGGCGATATCTCCAGTTGCTGGCGCAGTACTTCTTGCAATACGGCAAGGTGCGCCTGGCTTACAAGGGGGACCTCGTTGTCTCGATTCTGACGACCTTGATTGCGACGGGATTCGGCATCGCGCTGGTGTTCATTCTGTTCCAACGGGCGCCGGAGATCGCGGGCTGGCGATTTCATGAAATTCTCTTCCTGTATGGGTTTGGGCTGATCCCGCTGTCGTTGTTCAACGTGGTGAGTATCAACCTCTACTACTTCGGAGAGTCGTACATTGTCGAGGGTAAGTTTGACCGCGTGCTGCTGCGTCCGGTGCATTCACTGTTCCAGGTGATGAGTGAACAGTTCCGCCTCGAAGCGTTGAGCGACGCGGTTGTCGGGCTGTTCATCGTGCGGTATACGGCCGCCGAATTGGGTTTTCAGTATGGGCTCAAAGAATGGCTATTCGTCGCGGCGGCCGGGGCCTGCGGTTTGGTGATTTACCTGGCGGTCTTCTTGATGCTGACGTGTGTTTCGTTTTGGGTCGAGGACCGCGTGGGGATCATCCCGCCGGTGTTCAATATGCTGGCGTTTGGGCGCTATCCGCTGAATATCTATAGCCCGTTTATTCAGTTCTTGTTGAGCTGGGTTGTTCCGTTCGCGTTCGCGAGCTTTTATCCTTCGACGGTATTGCTCGACCGCGCGGAGTATCAATCGTACGTCTTGTTCCTGCCGCTTGTGACGCTGGTGTTTCTGTCAGGGGCGATCCTGCTTTGGAACAAGGGTGTGGCGAACTATTCGAGTACCGGGACTTAGTTGAAAAGGAGTTCTTGGATATGAAGTGGGTGGTCTTGTTGCTACTGGCGGCGGGCGTTGCGGGAGCGGCACCGAACGGCGAATTCATATTCACGGAAGCGCCGTTCCCTTCTTGCCATGCGTCGACCGTGATCGAATTGCGTAACGGTGATCTTTTGTCGGCCTGGTTTGGCGGCACGAAAGAGGGCGCGGAAGATGTGGCGATCTGGAGTTCGCGGCGGAGCGGCGGCGCTTGGTCGGCACCGGTGGAGCTTGTGCGCGAGCCGGATATTCCGACGTTCAATCCGGTTCTGTTCTACACGAAAGACGGACGATTGTGGCTGTACTACAAGTTCGGTCCTCACCCGGTTTCATGGACGGCGGGGCGGCGCTGGAGCGATGACGAGGGCGTCACGTGGTCGGAGATCGAACATCTGCCGGCGGGCATTTATGGGCCGATCCGGGCCAAGCCGCTGATGATGGAAGACGGCACGATTGTGAGCGGCACTTCGGTTGAGTCTTACCATTCCTGGTCGGCATGGATCGAGCGCAGTACGGATGGGGGCGAGACATGGACGAAGTCGGGCCCGATCACAGTGCCCGATCGGTTTCGATCGGCCAATAGGCAGCAACCCGAGTCGAGAGCCAAGGAGTGGAGCGTTACAGATGGGATTATTCAACCGTCGGTGGTCTTGATGGGCGGCAATTGGCTGCGGCTCTATGCACGATCGACGGCGCTTACCGGGCGGATCTGCGTCGCGGACTCTTCCGACGGCGGGGTAACTTGGACGCAGGCGCGTCCTCTGGATCTGCCAAACCCGAACTCGGGAATTGACGCCGTGGCGTTGAAGGATGGGCGCGTCGTGATGATCTACAACCACACCGACGAAGGGCGTACGCCTTTGAATCTGGCGGTGAGCCGCGATGGCGAGAACTTTCGCATGTTCCACGTCATCGAAGACGAGCCTGGGGAGTATTCGTATCCGGCCATGATTCAGGCGGCGAACGGGGATTTACTGATTACGTACACGTGGAAGCGGCAGCGGATTCGGCATCTGCGGTTCCCGTTAGCGGAAGTGCCTCAGCAGTAGCCAAAGGGCCGGCGCGTCAAGGAAGAATCTCGGCGCGTGGAATCTCTATCCCCAATTCGCCGATGAGGAATGCCGCCGCGGTGATCAACCCCTTTTCCCCATAGGCGGAGAGAGTACGCCGCCACGGATCGACAACCCAGACATGGGGTACGCCCCACACTCTGTACTCCTCCAGCTTCTTCAGGACCTCGGTGTAGCGATCTTCGCGCGAAACGATCTCGATGACGATCAAAGGTGGCCGATCCGGGACCAACTCGACGGGCTTATCGGGATGGAAGACCGCGACGTCCGGTATTCGGTAGCGCGTCGGGGCAAGCTTGAGGCGAAGTTCAGGACGGCAATGCAGCGGGTGTCGTTTGCGCAGTTCGTAGAAGATCTCGATAAGGCGGGCCTGAACCTCGCTGTGAGGGTTTTCGCCCACGTTTCGCTCCACAATCAGGCCATCGACATACTCGCGGTCCGCTCCGTCGAAGCTCGTCGAGAGGTACTCTTCAGGGCTGACTAGGGCCTGTGTCGCCATGGCGGTTTCAGCTTAGCACTGAACCATGATAATGGGATGCGCGATAGTAGGATCGGCCAGGCTGCTCCGATTATCTTGTGTAGAGAAACTCCGGATAGCGCGTGATATCGGCGCCGGTCCGCTTCCTCGCCAGGCAATAGATCTGCTCGCCGCGCAGGTCGGTCGGCAACCCGTGCGCCTCGATGATTTCTTCTACCCAGCCAGTTTCGGGAAAGCCCGCAATGCGCTCGGTGAACAGGGCCTCGACCGCATAGCCGGCTGCGTCGAGCAGTTCGCCGATTTCAGCGGCGGTGTACTCGCGAATATGAAGGGCTGCCTGGTCTTCATCACTTTCATCGGGCCGGGAATACGACGAGAACGTATACGGATTGCGGTCGCCGCGGAGCACACGGGCGATTGCCGTCGCACTCGCACAATTCGGTGTAGTGAGCAGCAAAAGTCCTTCGGGTTCCAAGACACGGCGTGTCTCTAACAGCAGATGCATCGGGTCGCGCTTGAGATGCTCGATGATCTCGCAAGCCAGTACGATTTCGAAGCAGCCGTCAGGGTACGGGAATGAATCGCGCTCGGCATCGAAAAGATCGACATCACAGGTTAGTACCTCTGCGCCCTCGATCGTGGCCTGCTTAAGAACGGTCTGCCCTTGCGGGCCGAAATAGGCTCCCGTGACTGACTCGTAACCGCAAAGCTTGGTCAGCGCGGGAGTGAGCTGCATGTAGCAGCCGAGTTCCAGCACGCTCGAAGTGGATCGAGGTGGTGGGATGATCTCGAGTGTCCGCACGAGCCGTTCGAGGTGAAATTGAAGGTAGCCCGCGGCGTTCGGGTCGGGCGGGTCAACGGAAAGCAGAAGCTGCCTGCATGTGTCCGCGTTTCTGTAGGTTTTCGGTTGTTGGGTCCCTAGGTGGAGAGAGGGATTGATCCAACGTTCGACCCGTGCGAGTGCGCCTCGCAGAAGGCGTCTGGCAATCCGAAGCAGCAGATTGCTTGCCGACGTCATCTTGGAGGTTGGAGCGAGGCTCTTCTAACTTGAGCTACGCCTTAACTACCTTCTCTCGCCGCGCATCCCACGCTAGATACCGTTTCGTTCGAAATGAATCGACGGCCATGCGGCAGGCCAACATGCCATGGAAGCCGAGATCGATGTCGCAGTTCAGCGGCTCGTTGAAGCGGATCGCGCGGTGATGGTTGGCATGGTGCAGGCGGACGTCTTCGGCGCCCGTTTTGACATGAGTCAGGACCTCGCGGTCCTTGGCGAATTCGCGTTCCGGGGTGATTGTAAAGCCTTCCTTAGTGAACTCGAGAGTCGCTTCGTGGCCGCGAATGAGGTGCCGAATCGGGGCGGAGTTGGCCATGGATGAAAGGACAGCGACTGAGATGCCTTCGGGATAGTCAACCATCATATTGAACGTGTCGGGAATCTCCGCGGCGCTCTTTGCAAAGAAGTTCTTACCGCCGGTGGCAACAACTTGGCTGGGCACGGTCAGATCGCAGGCCTTGATGATGCGCGTGAGCCGGTGGACGAATAAATCGGTGGCGATGCCGCCGCAGTAGTCCCAGTAACGCCGCCAGGCGAAGAAGCGGTCAGGGTCGAAGGGACGCTTCTTGGCGGAGCCGAGGAAAGCGTTCCAGTCAAGGTTTTCGCCGGGACGAACGTCGTCGTCGAAGGGTCTCGTCCAGTAGTCGTCGAGGTGGTTGCGCGAGTAATCAATCTGCGCCGCGACGATTTTGCCTAACTTGCCCTCTTTGATGTAGCGCCGCGCGGTGATGTAAGAGTCGTCGGACATGCCTTGCACGCCGACCTGCATTTTGATCTTGCTCTGCTTGACGCGCTTGCGGACCTTCAGGCCCTCGTCGATCGAGAACGTCACCGGCTTCTCGCAATAGACGTGCTTGCCGGCATCGATGGCGTCCAGGGTCATCCGCGCGTGCCAATGCTCGGGGACGGAGATGACGACGTAGTCAATATCTGGGTTCTCGAGCACTTGGCGGTAGTCGTGATAGGGCTTGCCGCCGGTGAGCTCGGCGGCGGCATCAAGGCGCTTCTGGTAGATGTCACAGACCGCGATGATCTCGACGTTTTCGGCCTCTTTTAGTTCGAGCAGGCCCTTCATGTGGCCGGTGGCATTGCCGCCCGCTCCGATGACGGCGGCGTTAAGACGGTCATTGGCTCCGATGATGCGCGGAACGCGAGCGGCGGCCATGGCGCGCGCGGATGCTGCTACGGCGCTGCCGGCGATCGTACTTGCAACGAAGGAGCGTCGAGAGAGGTTGTTTGTGGATTCCATTGTGTAGCCTTTGAGGTGGTGCGTCGGCGTTCGTCGAACCGGGCACGGCATGCCGTGCACCTACGTTGGGCGGTCGAACTATTTCTTATAGGTTACCCAGACAGGGGACGCCCACGCTAGTTCGCCGTTTTCCTGCTCAACGCGGATGTAGTAGTAGCTCTCGCCTTCGCGGACATCGTTGTCGACATATGTGAAGGAGAGTTCGGGCCCGCCGCCCTTCTGAGTGTGGATATAGGTGTTGTTTTTGATGACCTCGACTTTGCGCACGAGCCCGGTCCCCACAATGTTTGCTTCGAGTTTGGGGCGTTCCGTGGTTTCGAACGCGTCGCCGATGAGGCGGCCGTTAACGCGGAAGTCGACGAGGATGTTGTCCGTAGCAGCGTAGGCGTGGCGGGCGCGGATTGCTTCGATGATGTTCTCGCGGTTGAGGTCCTCGACCCAGATCATGCCGTGGGATGTGTGAGTTGAGACGTGATCGGAGCTAGCTTGCACTCCCAGTTTCAGCCCCTTCTCCCAGGCCTTCCAGACGAACCCGGCGGGACGGCTGCCTCGATCGGTCGAACGCGGCGCGCCTTCATGTTCGTAGTTGCGGCGGTAGCCCTGGTAGATTTCGACGAGCGTTTCGACGTCGGGATCGCTGTCGCGCCAGTCGGTTCCGGCGCCGGTGGCGGAGGTGTGGCTCATCACAACGCCGCGATTCTTGCGCAGGTCTGCGTAGAAATGCTCGACGCCGACCTCGTTGTTTCGTTCGCGCTCTTCGTCGAGCATCTTCACAACGGGCACGCCGCGTTGGGCAAACATGGCGTTGCGGTGGCCGCTGGGATAACCGCGGCTGCGTTCGTAGCCGTAGAGCGGTGTGAATTTGCCGGGAATCGTAAACAGGTCGACGGCCTTCTGAATCATCCACCAACTGTATTCAACCTCTCCCCCGGCTTGATGGTCGGCGACGCCGAGGAAGTCGTGTCCGGCGGCATCGAGCGCGTATCGGTAGGCATCGAAGAGCGAGCCGTCGCGATTACCGTCCCATGACATATCGGTGTGGCGGTGCATGTCGCCGCGAACGGGACGGTAGGTTTTGCCGCCGACCTCGGCTCGGTAGTTTCGCAGGCGTGCAACGTCGGTGGTTTCGTTTGGGTGGACTTGCGCGGACTTGTCAGTTGACGGTTTGAAGGCAACGAATGTGAGGGCGCTATCGGGCGGAGCGTCGGCCGTCAGAGCAGCCGCAAAAAGATTCTGCTCGCGCTGAAAGCCGTCGGGGAACTCCCGGCCGTCGCTCGCCCAATGGACCTGGATGTCGCCGCCGGAATCTGTGTAAACCGAGACGGGCATGTCGATGCGTCCGTAGCCGAGGGGGAAGCGGACGAGCGGCGTCCATGCGCCGTTTTGGTAGCTGGTTGCTCCGAGTCGCCACATGGAACGGAACTTGTCTTCGCCTTGAACGACGGGCGTGTGCGTGCGGTAGCGGAAGAAGACCCATGGATTGCCGTTTCCGTCGACCGCGAGGCGCGGGGATTGGAAGACTGGGCTGGTTTCATCCGGCGGAGCGGCGGGGAGGTTGCCGGGGAGTTGTTCGAGACGGCCGTTGCTGTAAGTGGCGACGCGAACCTGGCGGCGCTGGAGCAGGCCCATGCCGGCGTCCTGCGCGCCCGCCACGTAGTCCTTGCCCCAGTCGGCGTCGCCTTCATCCCATGCGAGCCAGAGGCGGCCGCCGGAGTCGTAGTGGGCGGTGGCGCGAGCTTCGAAGGAATCAGAGTCGGCGATGGTGATGGCGTCGGAGAAGCGTCCGCGGCGCAGTTGCTTCATGAGGACGTCGTAGTTGCCTTTTGAGTAGGTGTCCCAGACGATCGAGACTTCACCGTCTTTGGAGGCGGCGACTTGCGGTTCCCAGTCGTTGGCGGGGTCGTCGCTGACTTGAACCTCCGGCTGCCAGCGGCCATCGCGATAGGTTCGCAAGAAGATGTCGCTGTTGCCTGAGCGCACGCCCTGCCAGACGAGATAGAGATTGCCTTGGCCGTCGCGGGCGAGTGAGTGAAAGATGTCGGAGCCGGGAGCGGTGCTGAGTTGGGTTTCTTCGCCCCAGCTATTGCCGTCGAAAGCGCGTGCGAAAAGGTCCCAGTTGGAGGCTCGTTGCTCGGACCAGACGGCCCAGATGCGTGCTTGGGAATCTTCGGCGAGTTGGACTCGGAAGAGATCGCGTCCCGGGTCGGTCAGGGGGACGGGGGCGTCGTCATCACGGCGAATCCAGATCTGGTCAGAGCCGTCATCGTAGGTTTGGTAGGCGACCCAGCGTTGGCCCTTTGATGACTCGATGGCGTCAACATAGTCTTCGGCGGCGGGGCCTTCGGTAAGGTTTTGGGGCGACGGCGAGAGGCTGATGACGACGCGTCCGTCGGCGAAAGTTTTGGGGCGGGACCAGGAAAGCTCTTCGGGGTTAAAGGTGAACGAACCTTGTGCGGTCCGGATGTTGATCTTGCCGGGACCGGCCATTTCGATGCGCAGCAAGACGCCTTTGGCGGTGAGCCGGGTGCGGCGCTTGGTGCCTTCGAGGCTGCGCTCCCAGGGGGCGTCCCAGTAGGTATCGGTGGTTGTGGCGCAAGTCCAGGCGGAGTCGGAGAGCAGCTCGTCACCTTTGCTGAATTGCCACGGATCGAGATTGACGACGCGTCCGTTCTCGACGCGGACTTCGCCGCTCCAATTGCGAGGTTGGGTATCGTTGACGCCGAAGCGGATGAGGAAGGCTTGCTGGTTGGCGGAGAAGGCTTGGGCTACGGCCGTGTTTGAGGAGTCGGGTTGGCTTAGCCAGAGCCAAGCGGAAACAGCGACGACGGCGAGCGCGCCACCGAGGCGCAAGAAACTTCGCATGGTCCGAGTGTAGCCGAGTTGCTACGGGCTGGTGGGGCCGATAGTGTACTCATTCTGCGTAGCCGCGATGGCAGGTAGACCGCCAGTGCTTGAGGCAGGCTGTTGGGCGGCCAAGTGGGCAAGTCTACCTGCATCGGCAGACCGTTCCACATCGAGTTAGACGCGATTGCCCACAATATGCCACGTCAAACCTGCGACACTGACCACGGTTACGAGCATGACCACGCCTCCAATACTCAAGTGCACGCCAGCTGGATCCCACGTAATGAACTCGCGAGTGATTGAGCCATAGCCGTGTCCAGTGGTGTAGAGATCAATCACCGCGACTATGACCGCGGCTACAACCCCCGCAGCGACGCCTGCGACTGCGCTGATACTTAGTCGGCCAAGTACTCTCAGATATCTCACGTATAGTTCTGGTCTTGCGCTACATCCTCAAGCACCGCCACGGTGCCCAAGTACGGTGGTGACACCGTTGCCATGAGTATAGGTTCAAGCTCAATTCTAGCCCGACGGGAGGTGCAGTCACGAGCTTAGAAGGTCACGCCGAAGTAGCCCTTTAGGGCGTAGGCGGCGACCATCGAGATGACGAAAAACCAGATGAGCCAGTGCAGCTTGAGGCCGGCTAGGGGGACTTCGGCGGCTGGGTAGCGGATTTCGATCCAGTCGACTTCGTCTTGGGCTAGACGATCTTCTCCGACGTTCAAGAGGGAATCCCAGAGGCCGGTAACGCGGCGGATGGAGAGGTTGCGGAAGGGGTCTCCGGAGGCGACGGACTTGGTCCACTCCTTGCCGCCCCAACGGAATTTGAGATCACCTTCGACGGGTTGCTCGGCGCGAATGCGCCAGCTCATTTGGCCGCTTTCGATGACGCGAACGCCGGGCGTTTCTACCCGGATGCCGGCGGGGGCTTCGAGTTCGGGTACGGCGGCATTCGTACCGAATCGTCCGGAGGCTTGCAGGGTAACGACAGCGGGCTCGCCGATGACGAGCGGCGTCGCGCCGTAGAAGGCGTCCATGTGAATGAGGAGAAGCAGCAGCGGCGCGGTGAGAAAAATCATCGGCTTCATCATCAAGCCGATGTAGCGAACGTTTCCGAAGATGAGTTTCCTCTGCGCGGAAAAAACGAGTCCGATGTCGTCGCCGAACAGCCGCATCTCGAGTAGATAGGCTTGCAGACGTTTTTTGGTTGTCGCGATGGCGTCCTGGTTTGATGTCCTGCCGAAGACCCACAACATGCCGATGCCGGTAAGGGACGAGATGAGCGTCATCCCGATCATCGGATGCAGGCCGATGCCGAGGCCGCAAATGCCGCCGATCACAGTGCGTAGTACGAGGTTAAAGAAGTCCACGGGAGGTTAGGCGGGCGGTCTTAGGGGTGGATCAATCGATGTAGCCGAGCCCCTGCATCTTCTTGACGATTTCTTCGTCGGAGCGCGCGTCCACTTCGATCTTTTCGAGCTCGCGTTCGAGGACGTGCTGGATCAGCTCTTTGGGCGAGGAATAGCCGGCCGCGTCGGAGCAGCGTTTGATGCGGTCGTAGAGGTCTTTGTCGAGTTTGATTGAAGGTCCGAACATGGCTAAATCCTAGTGTGTAGATCCCATCCTAGCGTGTCTGGGCGCTGAAGAACTCAAAACAAGGGGCGTCCGATCATGTCGCCGGGAACCTCGACGCCAAACTCGCGCAACAGTGTTACAGGGACGTCGGTGAGGCCGGGGTCGCCGAGAGTAATTTTGCGATTACTGAGCAGAACGCCGGGCACGTATTGCGGGGCGATGCAATGGTCGCCGATCCAGGCGTCGTCATTATCGACAACGGTTTGGGCGGGGACGCCGCCGAGACCTGTTTCCCATGACGCGCGATAGGGCGGACGGTAGCCGACGATTAGATCCGGCGCGAACTCGGTGGGAAGGGCCTTATACACTTTTTCTGACTCGTATAACTCTTCGATCAGCTGCTCGCCGTTTTCAGGGTCACGGAATGCAAGTAGCGCCTTGCGGAGCTCCGCGATGGTCTGTTGGAACTCTTCGCCCTCGGCGACGATGCCACCCTCTTCACGCCCAAGCCGGTTGATGTAGAGCGAGTTGATGCCCATCGCGTAAGCGCGTGTGCGGGACCAATCGACGTGCTTGAACAACTCGTCGCCGCCGGTATTGCGCGGGTCGTCGAGCGCCAGAAAACCGGTGCGTAGCAGCAGCGTGTTCAGGTTCACGGATCGGTCAAAGCGCTCGAAGCCATGGTCGGACATGACGATCAGCGTCGTCTGGTCGTCGATCAGCTCCATCGCTTCGCCGACCATCTTGTCGGTCTCGCGATAGATTTCGAGCAGCTTGTCGTCGTGCTGTCCCCAGAGCATATGCGAATTCTGGTCAACGCTCGAAACGTAGAAGAAGAGGAGTCCGCTCTTGAATTGCGAAAGCTCATAGCGCAACATGCTGCGTGTCTCTTCGAGAACGTCGCGGCTTTGCTCCATGAATTCGTCGAGGCTCAAAGCGCCTTGGCGGTAGGCGGAGGTGTCTTCAGCCATGCCCTGGGTGTAAAAGAGTCCAATGGCGTCGGCCAGTTCGGCGCTGTAAGAAGCGGGAGTTGAAATGGGGAGAGCCGCACTGGTGGGGTCGATGTTAATGGGCGTGACGTAAAGTTCAAAGCGCGGCCGCACCTGCCGCAGGAAGACGCGGAAGATACCCGAGGCGCTCTGCAGGTCGCCGATCAGGGGGAAACTTGCGCGCAGCCAGCCGGACCACTCACCCTCTTTAAGGATGAAGCTCTCCTCGCCGAGATCGAACCTCACGATGGGCTCGCTGGGATCGCGGTTCACGGTGAGGGGAACGGTTGTTACGGGGTGGTCTTTCAGGAAGCTATTGACGGGGCCGTTGATTTCCAGCTCGATGTGATGACGGAACGCCGGAAGGCGCACGATTTCGCCGCCCGATACATTTCCGGACTTGCGTTCCGGGTCGTCGGTGTAGAAGGTGAACTCGCCGTAGGTGCCATGCATGTCGGGCGTGCCCATGCCGGAGAGCGAGCGCGACCCTTCACCGGCGGGCGGGAAGTTGGCCGGCATACGGATGATACTGGCCGGGATACCGGCGTCGGTGAGATGCGGCCAAAAAGCTTCACCGCGGCGCGTCTGTTTGACTTCGGCGGACGAGAGGGGAATCACCCAGTCGCCGATATCGAGCGTGCTGCCGGCCTCGGTCGTCTCGGCCATGGATGAGAACGGCATGCGCGAGTACGGGTTGCGGTGGACGAAGTCGTAGATGCCGTGTCCGCCGGGGTCGAGTCCGGTGATGACGCTCGACCAAGCGACGGGACTTTGCGGCGGGATGGTGGTGGCGAGGGATTTGAAGTCGCCCTCGCGGCGCAGCCGGTCGAGGTTGGGAAGCTGATCCCAGTGAGCTTCGAGGAATTTGGGGTCCATGCCGTCGATGCCGAGCACGATGATACGCTTGCCGACATCGCCGGTGACGGGGCCGCCGCAGTTGATTTGGATGAGCAGAGCTAGGGCGCAAACAGCCGCGATGGCCGGTGCGAACTTGCGTTCACTGTTTTGAGTGGCTTTGTCGCGGATCTTCATTTGCGCTCGGCGTGGGCACGGCCTGCCATGCCCCTACGTTTTCGGGGCGGCGAACAGATCATTGCCATCCATATAGGCCGGGGGTTTCTGGCCGAAGAGTCCCAGCGTTGTCGGCGCCAGGTCTTCGATGCCGGGGTTGTCGCTGTCGAACTTGCGATTGCAGAAGATCACGCCGGGAACGAGGGCGGGGTCGACACAATGGTCGCCGCTCCACGCTTTGAGATTATCTTGAAACACCTCGGCGGTGACTTTGCCCAGCGCGGCATCCCACGAACTTCGATAGCCGTTGGCGTAGCCGATGACGATGTCGGGCGCGACATCCATGTAGGGCCCGTGATAGATGGTTTCCTTGGGCCAGGCCTGCTGAATCGCGAGCTGATCGAGTTCGTCGTCACGCAGACCGCTCAGCTTGTCGCTGATTTCGCGTTTCAGCGCGGCGGCGTCGCCCTTGGCCACAATACCCTGGGCCTCGCGCCCTTCCTGATTGAGATAGACGCCGGTGAGTCCGAACGTGTAGGCGCGGGTACGAGACCAGTCGACGCCTTTGAGATAGGGGGTTCCCAGATCGGCGCCGTCCTTGAGGGCAAGATAGCCGTTCTGGAGCAGCCAAGCATTGAGATTGATGCCGCGCCGGAATGACTTGAAACCGTGGTCGGAGAGGACGAAGAACACCGTATCCTTGTCAACGTGTTTGAGTGCCTTGCCGACGATGGTGTCCATGCGCTGGTAGAGGTCTTCGATGACGTTCTCGTACTGCGTCGCGCCGTTGCCATGCGGGTTGTTCCGATGAGCCGGATGGTCGGGCTCGAGGTAGCGGAAGAACATATGTTGTACGCGGTCGCTGGTATCGAAGACGCAGGCGACGATGCCCTTCTTCGTCTTGTCGAGCGCGTTGTCGAACATTGCTTCGCGCTCACCGCAGATGGAGTAAGCCTGGTCGAGGAAGGCCTGCTCGTCGATGACGCGTTCGTTGAGCGCCCAGGTATCTTCGGCCAGCCCGAGGGTGGAATAGGCGCCAAGCAGTTTCGCTAAATACGTGGCGTAGTAAGTAGGGTGCGAAATTGGCAGGGCAGGCTTTTCCGGATCGATATTAATGGGCGTAACGTAGAGCGAAACGTTGGGACTAGTCTCGGTCAGCAGGAAGCGCGCAATCCCTTCGACTTTGACGCCGGGGGCGGCGCGGAAGGTGAGACGAATCCAGGGCGTGTATTCGCCCGGTTTGAGGTCGTAGCTCGATCCATTGACAGCGAGTTTGCCGCTGCCGGCTCCATTGACCTGAAGCGTGAAGGCGACGATCATGGGCCCCGATTCGTCTTTGAGGGGATTGGGAGGGCCTTCGATGGCGCCTTTGAACCCCTTGCCGTTGCGCGTCAAAGGACGCTGCTGGCCGGCTTCATCGAACTGTCCGCCCTCGCCCACCGTGGTGAATTGTTGAAAGGTGCCCTGTGTGCCAAGCAAGTCAGGCGTACACATCGCTGAGAGCATACGGCCATTGAATTTCTCGGGCGGGAACGTGATCGGGACGCGGAGAATCGACGAATCAATGCCTTCGTCGCCGAGAATGCTCCAGAACGTCTTGCTCTTGCGGCGCATATCAATGGAGGCCTTCCCCAACGGAAACCGCCACTTGCCCAGGCGCAGAAAACGCGCCGGCTCACGCACTCGCGACGAAGAAAGCTCGGGAAGATACGTCTTCATGCTGCGGTTCAGGAAATCGTACAGGCTGTGTTTGGCGGGATTGACGCCAGTGGCAAACGTCGACCAGGCGACAGGTGAAAGCGGCGGGTAAGTAGTTCGCAAACGGCTGTAGGTTCCGCTGTCGCGGAGGCCCGCGAGATTCGGCAGCTTACCCTCGCCCATGTAGCGCTCGGCGAGTTCCGGATCGTATCCGTCGAGTCCCAGGAAAATAACCTTGCGAACCTTGGCGTCCTTCCAACCTTTTTTGCCCGACAGAGTCCGCCAGAGCACGCGCACGGGCCAAGCGAGAATCGATGCGGCGCCCACAAGAAAAGCGGCGAGCAGGCTCATGAATGAACCGAGGAACGCGAACCCGGCGCCGGGACCGACGTAGGCTAGATACGGCTCTGGGGGCGGGGCCGAGGGGATGTCAACAAGAAAGAACAGCGTTAGGGCGGCGATTCCGCCGACGACCAAGCGGGCAATCAGCCTGCCGCCGTTGCCGACGGCTTTCTTCATCGAATCTTGCCCTCGACGAACGGCACCTCGAAAACCTTCTCGTGCATGATGGGGCCGTGGCCGAAGTAGCCGTCCTCGCCGAAGAGTTCGCCATGGTCGGCGGTGATCGTGATGTAGGTGTTCTTAGGAACGATATCGAACAGCTCTTCCACGACTCGGTCGAGGTACTTGACCGCCTTAACTTGGCGGTCTCGCAGGTCGTCAAGCGCTTTCTGGTTGAAGAACTTTTCCTTCGACTTGGCGAGCTTACCGCCCACGACGTGGTCATCGAGATGCTTAAAGACACCATGAACGCCGCTGATGCGCGGCCAGTTCTCGGGCGGCTCGTCGGGCAGGGCGTAGGGGTAATGTGTTTCGCCCACGTTCAACAGGTGGAAGCTTGGTTTGTCTTCCGAGAACTTCATCTGCTTGACCATGGCCCGCATGTCGTTGTGCTTATCCATCAACTGATAGGAATCGAATCCGTTATTGAGAATCGTGCGCGGGTTGAGTACGGGAAGCGAAACCATCGCGTGGGTGCTGTATCCCATCTTGTGCTTGAGGAAGGATGGGAAGTAGAGTTGCGGAACAAGTGATTTGAACTCAATTGTTTCCGTGCCAAGCCGTTCGTTGTAGCGCAAGAAGTCGTTCTTGTAGTACTCGGACGCAAACACGCGCTTCGGGCTGTGGTGGGGGAGTAAACCCATCAGCAGGTTGTAGTGCGAAGGCCCGGTCCAGGAAGCGTAAGACCAGCGCTTTTCGACTTTGCCGAGCTTCTTCATCACCTTCGGCCGCGCACGCGCGAAAGCATCGTAGCGGCAGCTATCAAAGATGACGAGGATGTAGTTGTTGAAGGGCGTGCTCTTCTTACGGGGCATGGAGAATTACTCAGTGTAGCACCGGGTTCAGGCGCTGAATACTGGCTTAGAAAGCAGCCGGCGGTCGGTCTACAAGTTCGGGAACCACAGACGCTGAGCGGTCCCGCCGAGGATAGCTTCGCGTTCGGTTTGACTGAAGGGAAGGGCCTCGGTGAAGATCTTCAGATGCTCGGCATATGTGACCTTCGGCGTCCACAGGCCGTTCGGATAGTCGCTGCCCCAGACGCAGCGCTCCGCGCCGTAGGCTCTCGCGATGCGCAGGCAGGCATCGTGAAGGTCGGTGCAGGGATAGCTACTGACGCAGCTGGAGCCGACGAAGGTCAGTTTTGCGTGCAGATTGTGATGACGGGAAAGCCACAGAACTTTCTCTACTGTGGGGTCGAGATCGGGGCCCGCCTTGGGGTTGAAGCAATGGTCGAGCACGACAGGCAGGGCGGGAAACTGCCTCAGTAGTCGATCGACTTGATCGGTCAACTCAGGACCGGTCAGAACGTTGATCACGATGCCCTCGTCGAGCGCCGTTTTCCAGAGGGCGCGGACCCCGGGATGATCCAACCGCTTATCGGCGGCGGCGATGCTGCGCATACCGCGGACGCCATACTCGCGGGCGTTGCGGACCAGCAGACTCGGCGACCGCGGGTCATCAGGATCCAAGGTGCAGACACCCGCGACCCAATCAGGGTTGGCCTTGCTGCTATCGAGGATATAGCGGTTGTCAAAACGATAGAACGTGCTGGTCTGGATGGCGCACACGGCCCGGACGCCATTGGCGCGGCTTTCCTCGCGAAGGCCCTCCAGCGATCCCTTGCCCTTCGGCGGGCGGAGGGGCTTCTCAATGACAGGGTACTTGGTTTCGTCGGGCGAGTAGATGTGTGCGTGGGTATCGATGATGGGCATTAGGTTATCGAGGGCTAGCATAACGCATTCAGCAGGTTGGCTGACAGCTAACAAAGTCTAAGCGACCGTTGAAAGGCGCTAAGAAGCTTCCCCTATGCTGCATCGCGAATCCGCTTAGCTTCATTAGGACGATAGCTCTATTGATGCCCTGTGGGGTGGATGGGACGATGGGAGTGACCGAACTAGGTTTTAGGCGCTGTCGATGAGCTTCCATAGCAAATACGAACTGCAAAAGCTCGTGCTCGACGGTAACGTCAAGACCTTCGAGGCAACAGAGAAAGCGAGCGGCAGGCCGGTCTACCTGCACCTGTTCGCCGGCGAGTCGGGGCGCGGCGCCGAGTTGATCGAAAAGGCCGAGGGGCTTCAGCAGCTTTCCGAGTCGCCGGCCGGCACCCAGCCTGTCATCGAGATCGGCGACGGCCACGACTATATAGCGACCGAAGTTCTGGAATCGTTCCAAGGTCTTGAGACGTGGGTTGAATCAGCCTACGAGCAGGCGCAGGAGCGCGCACTCGACAGGCACGAGCGGGAGATGCGTGCGTGGATTGCTTCCGGCAACGTTGCCGCGGCGTTGGACTCAGCGCGCCAGGGCGCGCTCGAGTTTCCGTTCGACACGCAGTTCGAGGACGTTGCCGACGCTTTAAGCCTGCTGGTCGAGAGCAGGCGGCTGGCCGAGCAGGGAAACGATGCCGAGAGCCTCGACCGTTTGCGTGAAGCCGTGGAGATCGATCCGGGAAATCCGCTCATCCGAGGAGGCCTTCTGGATGCGCTCACAAGAAACGCCGAGCGGCGCGTGGAGTCCCATCCCGACGAAGCGGCTTACTTGGTGCAGCAAGCGCTGGAGCTCGATCCGCGGAACCCAGTGGCGCTCGACATCAGAAATCGCCTAAGCCCGGAACGAGAGGAGTTCATCGAATGGTGCCTGACCCAGTCGGAGCACCTGCTGCAACAGGGCGACCGGCGCGGGGCGCGAGCGGTACTCGATCAGGGGATCGCCAAGTATCCGGACGAGACGCGACTTTTCCAGGGGCGGGCGAACATCGAGGAACTGCCCGCGAACGAGCCGCAGCCTGAAGCGGAAACCGAGATCGAACTCCAATCCGAAAAGTCTGGATTCTCGACGCCCAGGATACTGGTACGTCAGGTGCACGAAGGAATGCGAGTTGCCGGAAGCGCCGCGGCTCGGTTGCTTAAAGAGATGCGCAGGCAGCTTCCGGCAGGGGCCGCTTGGCTTAAGAAGTTTGACAAGGGAGGCCCATTTTTGCCGGTCGTGATGGGCGCGGGCATCGCCGTCATTATGATCTTTGCGGTCTGGTTGATGAGTGACAGCCGTGTGGAGGCTGAAGCGCCCCCGCCGATTCTTGTGCGCGCCGTCACTTTCCGCAGCGACCCAGCCGGGGCAGCGCTCTCTGTGAACAGCCGGAATTGTGGGACGTCGGCCTGCGAAGTCGAACTCGAACCCGGCACTCACTTCGCCGAAGCGACCTTGACCGGATACCGCACGACGATCGTTTCCTTCGACGTCGACAGTGAAGGTGTTATCGAGCCGGTGGTTGTGACGCTGCCGCCCTTGGCGCCGCTGATTCGCGTTTCGTCAGATCTCGCGAGCGGGACCGTGGAGCTTGACGGCGAGCCCCTTGGCGTATTGGAAGACGGCGAGTGGGAGCGGCAGGTCGAAGGTTTGAGCTTGGGCGAGCACGTGTTGAAAGTCAGCGCGAGTGGGGCAACGGCGAGTTTCACTTTCGAGATGGCTCCGGCCTCCCTGCCGACGCTGAGCGGTCTGCCCGAAACAAGAGACCTCAGCGCTGTTGTCGTCGCCGGATTCCATTCGGCCGCGAAACTCCATAGCGACCGTGAAATCACCTCCGTTCAACTTGACGGAAGCGAAACGGGTGACACGGCGACGGAGTGGAACGACTTGGGCGAAGGCGCGCACGAGATTGAGGTCAAGACGGGCGGCACGACACGCAAGGTGGAGTTCGACAGTTTGCCTTCACCACTGCTGGCGGCGTTTATTCAGTCCGATCGAAACGTCGGGGGACTGCGGATTGATGCGGCGGAGGACGGGGTCGCGATCTTCCTCAATGGCGACAAGTACCGGCGTGTGACCAGGCGCGGCCGGCTACTCATCTACCTCTATCCGAAGACGTATTCGGTTCGCGTCGAGAAGGAGGGTTTTCGTCCGTCCGGTGAGCAGACCGTCGCGGTGCGCAAAGGTGAACAGGTGGCGCTGAACTTCACACTGGAGCCGCTGCCGACGACGGCCACGCTTCGGATTCGCGACGGCGCTCCGGGCACGCAAGTCCTGCTCGACGGAAACGGCAGCGGTGTACTTGGACCCGACGGAAACCTATCCATATCGAACGTCGAGCCGGGCCGGCACAAGGTGGTCTTGCAGAAGGAGGGGTTCAAGCCGCGCGAGATTGAGCGGGAGTTTGCCGCCAATGGGTCCGTCGACGTTAGTGGGGCGCTGGAAAATGCGCCCGGAACACTGCGGATCGAGTTGACTCCGGCGAACGCGGATGTCCGCTTGACCCTGCGCCGCGAAGGTGAGAGCACCGAACGGACGGTGACGAACCGCGTTCTTGAACTCGAAGCGGGGACCTACACGGTCAGCGTGTCCTCCGAGGGCTTTAAGGATCACGGAGCAACCATCCGGCTGGCGCCCGAAGAGACCAAAACGGCCCGCATCGCCCTGAAGCGCATCGCGATTGCCCAACCGGCGGGGCCCTTGTTTCAGCTCTCCGACTGGGAGAAGCGCGGCGGCTGGCTGCGCCAGGACGACCTGCTCGTGCGCACCGGGGGCAATTACTTCCTGGCGCCTCTTCAGCCGCAGCCCGGCGTGTATGAATTCGCCGCCCTTGTTCGGAAAGGACAGCGCCTGGAATGGGTCGTCGACTTTAGCACCCGGCAGAACCACCTGCACTTTCAGATTGGCAAAGACTACTTTGAACGAAGCCGGGTCACTGCCGGCCGTCACGGGGAGCACATCAGAAAGCGGTACGCGGTGGACTGGAGAGATTACGTCATCGTGCGAATCGACATTCGCTCCGGGGCGGTTGTCACATCTCTCCGCGAACAAGGGAATTGGACCGAGATCGACCGCTTTTCAGGCGGCCAGTTAGACCTGTCGGACGGGCAGTTCGGTTTCTATCTGCCGGGGCGACGTCAGGTCGGATTGCAGAGGCTGACGTTCACACGCCCATGATCGGGTCGGCAGGCTCTTTCTGTTCGGCAAACTTGTAACCGATGCCGTGAACGGTTAGTATCCAGCGCGGCTTCTTGGGGTCTTCTTCGAGCTTCTGGCGCAGCCAGGCCACATGCACATCGACGGTTCGGGTTGAGGGCATGTTGTCGTATCCCCAAACCTCATGCAGCAGCTTCTCACGAGACAGTGTCTCGCCGCGGTGTTCGAGCAGATACCGCAACAGCGTGAACTCCTTCGCCGAAAGCGTTACTTCCTTCTCATCGCGGTAGGCCTGCGTGCTCCGTACGTCCACGCGGACCGCGCCGAACTGGTAGGCGGAGGAGGGTGGCCGCGAGGGCGTATCCTGGCGGCGCAGCAGGGCTTCGATCCGCGCCAGCAGCTCCACCATCTCGAACGGCTTGGTCAGGTAATCGTCGGCCCCGATCTTGAGACCGACGACCTTGTCATGCGTCTGGCTGAGGGCGGTTAACATCAACACCGGAGTAGTCACGCCCATCCGCCGCAGATCGCGGCAAACATCGAGACCGCTCTTTTCGGGCAGCATCAGATCAAGCACGATCAAATCGAATAGAAGTTTCGAGGCACGCTCATAACCCTCAGCGCCGTCGGAAGCTGTATCGACTTCATACCCTTCGCTGCGGAGGCGGTCGGACAGCGTCAAGCGCAGACCCTGCTCATCTTCGACTATCAAGATTCGTTGCTGCATGATTAGCCTGCCGCGCCGTTGGCCGCGGCGGCCGGCAGGTGAATCGTGAACGTGCTGCCTTCACCTGCCTTGCTCTTGACGCTCAAGCGCCCGCCCATCGCCGTGACGGCGTCGCGGGCCAAGCTGAGGCCCAAGCCCGTCCCATGAATCTGACGTGAAGTGGCCTCCTTGCCGCGGAAGAACGGATCGAAGATGTGCGTCAATTCCGCAGGGCTGATTCCGAATCCCTTATCCTCGACCGAGATGCGCACTTCGCTTCCCCCCGTGGGCGAGTCGCCTGTCTCCGCCCGAACGCCCAGCCAGCGGCTGCCTCCGCCATACTTCACGGCATTGCCGATCAGATTCTGGAGCGACTGCGAAAGGGCGGCCCGATCGACAATGATGTCTGGAAGATTCGCCGCCACGTTCTGCTCGACCTGACAGTCAGCCGCTTGAATCGTTGGAGCTGATTGCCGCAACACGGTCTGGACGATATCCGCCACCTGCTGCGGCTTGAGATCGTAGGTTTGACGGTTCGATTGTCCGGCGGCGAATTGCAGAGTCTGCTCAATCATGCCGGTCAAGCGCCGGCCTTCCTCGCGAATCAACGTCCCATATTGAGCGACCTGCTCCTTGGACGCGACGACACCATCGGCCAGGTTCTCCGCCGCTGAACAGATAACGGCCAGAGGAGTTCGCAATTCATGGGAGACTCCCGCGACGAAGTCCATTTGTGATTTGGCCGAACGTTGCGCGCGCCGCGTCGAAACAAGGATAGTGCCCATGCTGACGCAGAGCAGGAACAAGACACCAAAACTCACCGCCAGGTTCCGAGTCTGGTGAGCCGCGACGACCTCCTCAAGCGACTCCTGGCGGTGACGAACGATCAGCATCCACTCACCGGGCGCGTCGGGAGGGGAGACGATGACATCACGAAACGCGCGCAGACGCCGAAACGGTTCGGCGCCTGGCGGTGGTCCCGCGGGCCCGCGCCCAGGTTGTGCAATCTCAGGGCGGCGGCCCCGCGGCGGCCTGTCATCCGGCGGAGGCCAACCACCGGGCGGAAGCCTCTCGCCCGGTGGGCCGCCGCGACCCCGCCGCCCTGCCCGACCCGCGATCTCCGACACCAATTCCTGTTGCCGCCACAGCAAGGGCTCACGCATGTCAGCGCGCTTACCGGCATCCACGGGCGCATCCGGCGCTGACTCGTAGAGGGTTGATTGGGAGCCCGAGACGGAAACCTGATAGACGATCCCATCGGGTCCGCCGAAATGCCGCTCGACGAGTTCAGGCAGGAGCGTATTCCTGAGAACCTCGCGGTCCAGCTCCAAGATGACATAGCCCTGGAACTCCCGGTCACGCCAGCGTTCCCTGGGATCGCCTCTTTCGCCAAAGTCGGTCAACGCCAGAACCAACGCCGGCGCATCGTAGAAGATCGTCCAACCGAACGGACTGATCGCGGGCCGCCCGGCCAGACCACCCGCTGACGGACGGAGCGCCTGCCTTAGGTCCCCAAGCTGCTGGGGCCAATCGGCAGGTTCGATGGCGCGGGTGTTTGGGTCCAGCCGCAACAGGCCGCGACTTGAGTCATCAGCAGGCTGCACGAAGAAGACAGCCCGCACAAGATCGGGGTAGCTGGATCTCTGTCTCCATTCATCAAGACGGTCGGCGAAAACGGACCAGTCTTCGCCGAAGGGCGGGCCCGGACCGGGCTGGAACGTGCTGCCTACTCGCCGCAGTTCCCGATTGAAATCTTCGCGGAACTGCCGGACGGAGGTCTCCAGCCCCTTGCGCATTCGCTCCCGTTCGGCTTCGCTAACCTGAACGCTCCACTGATACTGCACGACCGCGAGCACGACGACGATCAACGCCATGCCGGCCGTGAGCAGCAGCGACCAGTGAGCGCGCGTGAAGCGGTCCGCCATATCCGCAGCATACGTTCGATCGCGTCGCGCCGCAACACAGCCCAGCTGAGCCAACTCAGTGAAACCGCCGCGTCAAAACCCGCCGTAGCGCAACTTCGACAGAATAATATGCGTAGTATTCGTAGACGGAGTGTACATCCGTGAAGCCTTCGATTCTTCGAGCGAACCAAGTCATCCGGTGGACCCTGGCTCTTTGCGTGGCTGCCGCGGCCGCCCACACGGGCCGCGCCCAAACAACGGAAGCCGCGGCCATCATCCGCCAGGCTTTCGAACACGACGAACGCAACGATGAGATCGCCCGCCATTACACCTTCCAGCAGCGCATTGAGGAGCGCGAACTCAGCAAACGAGGCGACATCAAATCGTCGCAATCGAAAACACACGACGTCACGCTGCTCGATGGCTCTGAGTACGAACGCCTGATCGCTCGCGACGATCAGCCCTTGAGCCCCGAGGAAGAGGCAAAGGAGCAACGCAAACTTGACAACAGCATCCGCAAAGTACAGAACGAAACACCACGGCAACGGGCCAAGCGTCTCGCCGACCGCGCCAAGCGCAAGCAAGAGCATCGCGAGTGGATCACCGAGATCCAGAATACTTTCGACTTTCAGCTGCGCCGCGAAGAGACGGTCGACGGAATCGACACTTACGTCATTGACGCGCTGCCCAAGCCCGATTACAAGCCGCGGTTACGGAGGGCGAAGTTCCTCACGAAGATGAAAGGAACATTCTGGATCTCGAAGGCCGACTCATCCTGGGTGCGCCTCGAAGCGGAAACGCTCGACAAGATCAGCTTCGGCTGGGTGTTGTTTCGGCTCGGCAAGGGTTCGATCGTGGACTTCCACCAAACCAAGGTGAACGATGAAGTCTGGATGCTCGACTCGTTTCGCCTGCGGTTCCGGGGACGAGTGGCTCTGCTCAAAGGTCTCAATCAGGAAGTGATCGGCTCCTATGGCGAGTTTCGCAAATTCAGCGCTGAATCGAATGTTGTTTTCGCCGACCCAGTTGAATAGGCCACGGACAATCGAGGGAGAGCATCCGCAACACGTATTCGACCGTGAACGGCACAGCAAAGAACCACTCCAGCCCCGCGCGGCAAAGCGCCGTGCGATCACTGTCAACGCAATTTAGAAAGATCCCCTGATTGAGCAAAGTAGAACGTTCCCCTGGCAG
>JAQBUE010000240.1 GCA_027624045.1 Acidobacteriota bacterium | reverse complement strand
CACCCTATTTCGTCCCCGGCCTCGACCTACCGCATTTCAGGATCATTCTTGGATTGGAAAATGCTGCCGCAACCGCACTTCAAAAACCATGCACAAGCCGCAGATATGCAGACCACGTTGAATGTTGTACACCATTACCTCTGGAATTGCAAGGGCGACGCCCCTGCCGGTCGGGGGCAGTTCTGCGGATCAAGCGTCAGCAGTTCTGGCTGCTTCCTACGTTGAAGCGACCGCGTCGTGGTC
Organism: Acidobacteriota bacterium; assembly: GCA_027624045.1. GTDB lineage: Bacteria > Acidobacteriota > Terriglobia > Bryobacterales > UBA6623 > JAPPLB01. The sequence goes on along the minus strand of JAQBUE010000240.1, from coordinate 6,716 downwards.
ACTACAATGCGCTACCCGCTGTGCTCTTCGCGCGAGCGGATTGAAGTTCAGCCAGACCATGCCGACTTAGTGCTTCTTTCGTTGCCTGTTGAATGGTTCTATCGGCTTCCGCAAGACTAGCCCATCAAAAAGCACGTCAGGCTGCGGCGCTCTTAGTCTGTCCAGGGCGCGCCGGCCCGTCCGTTGAGATCCCACATCACCCTTCCACGGCGGATGGTCAGCTCGGGTACAAGCAACTTCGTCCCTTCAAAGCGCGCGTTCCGCACATCGAGAAAGCCGAACTTGCCCGTATCGACGCGCATCACCGCGATGTCAGCCTCCGCGCCCACCGTCAGGTGACCCAGGTCAGGGCGCTGAATCTGCTGCGACGGATTCCAGGTTGACATCTTTACGACCTCTTCCAGCGGCACGTCGAGGCTCAAAAACTTCGACATCAAATTGGCCATCGTCTTCATGCCGCTGTTCATGCTCCCGGTGTGCAGGTCGGTCGAGATCGAGTCGGGAAGAAAGCCTTGCCGCACCGCCGGCACGGCCTGACTCCACCAGAAGCTTCCCTGTCCATGCCCGACGTCGAACTTCACGCCGCGCTTGCGCGCCTCAAACAGATAGGGCCGCACTTTCCCTTCGGCATCGAGCATCGGCACACGCCCTATGAAAAAGTGCGTATACATGTCACCCGGCCTCAGATGCTTGAGCACCAACTCCTCAAACGGCCGTTCGGGCCGAAAGTCCCCGAAATCGACCATCACCGGAATCTTCGCAAGCTTTCCAGCCTCGACGGCGCGGTCCACCGCCACCCATTCCGGGCCTTGGAAATGGGCGGTCTTGATTCCCACGATGATCTCGGGGTATTTCTTGGCCATCTGGGCGGTCAGCCCCGGCTCCATATCATCGACATTCTGCTCGATCTCGCCGCCGCCCATGCCGCCGCCAACAATGTTGAGCATTGAGAGAACACGAGTGCCCGCCCGATCAATAATGAGTTTCTTGAACTCCTCGAAATTTCGACGGCCGGAACTACCGACATCAACGAGTGTGGTCACCCCGGCGCGGAACGAAAATCCGTCGGGATAGACGCTTGTGTCGCCCGTAAGCACCCCTTTTCGCCCAGAGCCCGTGAAAACGTGCGCGTGAATATCGACGAGACCAGGCATCACGTAGAGCCCGCTCACGTCCACTACCTTGTCCGCCTGCTCCGGGTCAAGACTCTCGCCGACCGCCACGATCTTACCTTCCGAGATCGCAACGTCGCGCGGAGCGTTCACTCCATTCTTCGGATCGATCAGGTGACCGCCCTTGAGCAACAGCTCATACGGTTTCTGAGCGCTGGCGCTTCCCAGGCACACCAGCAACAAAACCATCCATCTCATCATTTGCATCGAAAACATTCTCGTTTCTCCTTGATGGCCGCCAAATGCCGCCGGAAGCCACCCCAGCCCAAGGCGCACTTCACCTCGCCTCTCAGCGGCTATTCTTGACCAACTCGACCTCGGCGTAGTAGTCGGGGACGCCGCCAAAACCTTCCACTCTGCCGTGCGGAATCAGGCTGAGCACCTCAGGCCAGTGCCCCTGCAAGGTGCCGACCGCAACGTCAGCGACGAACGCCCGGCCCTGAAACTCACCGTACTCGTTGCGAAGCGTGATCGCGTCGCCGGTCGTCACGCCCAATTCCCCGGCGTCTTCGGGAGAGACGAAGATGTGCTCGCGCTCCGCTCCCGTGAGTGGGTCTCTCTGAGCCTGAATCATGGAGTTGAACTGTTTTCCCCGCCGCGTCGCCAGGATGAAGCGATCTCTCGGGCGATGTTGAGTCGCTTCCAGGTTCTGAGGCGCAACCGGCTGAAAGTGAGCTTTGCCGTCTTCGGTGCCGAATTGCCGATCGGAGCACAACTGAGGCCCGCCCCACTGGAACTGGTCCCCTTGCTTTTTGAGATTCGCGATCTGTGCATAGGCGGGGATGGATCGCGCAATATCCTGCCGAATCGCATCTCCGCTCTCGAAGTGAAGTTTGTCGTAGTTCTCCGGCTGGACGGCTTTCGCGAAGGCCAGCAAGGTCTCCCATTCCGATTGAGCTTCCCCCACGTCGTGGCCGGGAATGTAGGGTGAAAAGATCACGCGCCGCTCCGTTGTGGTTTCCGTGCCCCCGCCCGTCTGCTCATAGCGTGTTCGGGCAGGGAGTAGATACACAGTGTCGGCCGGTTCAACCAACATCTGTGAGGTCACCACGATGTCGCTATGGATCCGCAGCGATATCTTCTCCAAGCCCGTTCGAATGCGCTCGGGTTGCGGCATGGTCTCAAGGAAGTTGCCTCCGATACAGTACAGCCCGTCAAGCTCGCCCTCATAGGACGCTTCTAACCCCTCTACCGTCGATAGGCCAGGACGGCTCGGCACGGGAAATCCCCACTGCTGCGCGAACTGAGTGGCTGTATCGTCGTTGATGGGCAGGCCGCCCGGAAACACGGTGGCGTAAGCGCCCATCTCGGCTCCGCCCTGTACGCCGGAGTGCCCTCGGATGGGCATCATTCCACAACCGGGACGCCCCACAAACTCTCGGAAGAGCCCGAGGTTGATGATGGCCATGATGGTGTATGCACCGTTCTCGTGCTGTGTGATTCCCATTGACCATACAAAAACCCCTCGATCCGCTTGCGCCATTTCGCGCGCAAACGCCTCGACATCTTCCAGGCTCAGGCCGCAGCGGGCTAACAGCGCCTCCATCGGCTGATTGGCAAGACCCTTCTTGAGCTCCTCAAAACCGACGGTGGCATTACGAACAAACTCCTCCTTGACCCACCCTCGCTCCAGCATCACCTTTTGCACCGCGTTCACGAACGCAAGATCGCCACCCGCCTTGACCAAGTAAGTGCCGTCTGACATCTTGGTCCCGAACAGCGCCGAATCCACGTTCGACGGAACCCAGTACCGCTGCATGCCCGGCTCCCGGTAAGAGTTCACCATGAGCACCCGAGCGCCCCGCTTGCGAGCTTCGGCGAGGTACTTCATTGCCACCGGTTGGTCGTTCGCCGGATTCGACCCGAAGAAGACGATGACATCGGACTCGAACCAATCCCGATAGGAGCAAGTTGTCGCCGCAACACCGAGGGTCCATTTGAGGCCCACCGTGCTCGGTGAATGGCATAAGCGCGCCGAGTTGTCGATGTTCGGCGAACCGAGAAACCGCGCCACCTTTTGGGCGACATAGTAGACTTCGTTCGTGATGCCCCGGCTGGTGAGATAGAAGTATGTCCGCTGAGGGTCGAATTCGCGCCATCTCGCACCCGCATCCCGCCAGACGTCATCCCAGCCGACTCGCGTAAACCCTTTTTCCCCTCGCAGCCGCCGCATTGGATAGCCGATGCGGCCCATCGCGCGAAGATCCTTCGAACTCTTCTTTCGTAGCTCTGATACATCGGCCAGAAGTCCCGGATCCAACTCGTCCATCGTGTTCAACCGCATCAGATCGAGCCGCACCATACAGAGATGCGTGCCATCGATCGTCCAGTCTCGCAAGCCGCTTGTTCCCAGTGCGCAGCCGTCACACACGCCCTGCGTCAAGACCCGCCAGGCGTAGCCGAGATGTCGCCGGTTCTCCCAGGCTACTCTCAGCATCTCGCGGTAGTGGTGGGGTTTGGTTTGCCCGATCCCGAACGGAACGGGGCTAACGGCCAAGTCGATCAGGGAACGGGCTTTGCGCGCCATGGGCGTATACTAGCGCAAGTGGGTACTGTCAACTTGTTGGGATGGACGGCAGACCAGACCGGAGCGACCCCTCCGTTCAACTACTTCCAGCCATCCGGCGACGAAATCTTAGCTATGATCCGGGATTGGGTCACGCCCGGTTGGGCGGCCTCACACCATCCCAAGTGGTACCGCGAAACTTTCAAGATCTGAGCCGCCGCCGCACCGCACGCGCGCGTGCGCTGGCCACGCGCTATCCGGCCTCGCGCGAAGCTCTGGAGTTCTGCGCTGAGATCGCGGCCTTCCAGCAACAAGCCGTCGAGGCAGCTTCCCATCCAGATATCGAATCTTGTCTGAACTTTCGCGAAGCGCTCTGCAATTTGGTCCGTGAGAAAGGCTCTCAGGTCCTGAAGCAGGCAGCCGAGTCTCTCGACGAGTCAGCCTGCCGCGAAGCTCTCTATGCCTACGTCGAACAAGTTGACACCACATCCGCGCGCAGCTTCTTCGCCCGCGTTCTTCTCCAACCGCGAGTCATCTTCCAAGGCGCCGGCAATCCATCTCACATCGACAATCGCTGCCCGCACTGCGGACACCCACCGCAAGTCGGCGTCTTACGTCCTGAGGCAAACGGCGCCGCCCTCACCCTCGTTTGCTCGCTCTGCCTGAGCGAATGGCCCTTCCCTCGCAGCCAATGCGCCGCTTGCGGTGAACGCGACGAGAAACAGCTCGCCTACTATTCACCCGAGCAGATGGCCCACTTGCAGACGCAAACCTGCGATACCTGCCAGCGCTATCTCCATCACATCGATCTTTCCAAAGAGCTCGCAGCCGTCCCCGATGTCGACGAGATCGCCGCCCTTCCCCTCGATGTCTGGGCACTGGAGCGCGGCTTCCAAAAACTCCACCCCAACTTAGTTGGCATCTAACCCGAAGCTTCAATTCTCAAGCTTCAATCCTCCGCCGCACTGCAACCATCTTCTAGCCGAGCCGCGCACGTAGGGGCTGTGAAAAAATGGCGACTGTACCAAGCGCCGTGGACTGTCCCCGATTTTTTCCCGTCGCATGAGGCGCGGCAAACCTAACGCGCCTGCTTAACCATCTCAACGAAAATCTCTCTGACTTCCCGTTTGTTCACCACCTCGCGCCTGAACGCGATACGCGTTCCCCGCATGCCCTCGGTGGTCGTGAGGCGGACATGGAAGCCGAGCCGGTCAACAGCCGTCATCCGTGCTTCGCTGGCCTCGATCTTCGCATGCACGCGCGCCAGCAAAGCCAGCGCATCGGGATGGTCGCCGTTCATGTGGCGGATGATACCTTCAGCCGCATCGGCGAGCGGGTCCGGCGATGCTTGACGGTAATCGTCGGCCGTAACCCAGCCCATAACGCCGAATCCGCCGACGAAATAGGTGTCCGTGATGCTCATGCGGTAGAAAGCGAAGTCGTCGTAATCGACCCAGTACTTGGCGTTCGGGTACGCCTTCAGGTAAAGCTCGCGGGCGTCGGCGAGATCGGCTTCCGGCAGCGGCGCGGCTTCGCCAATCAGAGTGACGCGCGCCGCTCCAAGTACATCCGCCGAGCCAGGTGCCTGCATCACCAGCAGCGACGCCCGCGCATCCGCTTGCAGATTCTGAGTATGCATCGCCATGTTGCTAATCAGGAACAGCGGCTGCCCGGCGGCATCAAGCCCGTAAGGCATCACCGACCCGAACGGAAAGCCGGGCTGCTTGCGCGACTGCGTCGATAGCGTCCCGACGCGGCCCAAATACATCAGTGTGCGCGCTTGCTCGGCGTGAGTAGGTGTGGGGACGTCAGGTGATGGGGTGGCGCTGGCGCCGTGTTGCCGGCTGGATGTCGGGGGCATAGTCGTTCCTCTGTCTCATCGTACAGGGGCGTGGATTCGTATAGCGGCTCCGAGCTTAGCTCGGCCACGCGCTGCTCACCGAAGAGCCAATGGCAACCTGTCTCCGAAATTCCTTCGCTACCATCAATCGTCCATCCCACAATCTCAGCCTTTGGTCGCAGCAGACCGAAACCGAGCCGGTTCAAGGACCCGAGGACAAAGAGATGTCATAATTCATGCGAACGGTTCGCGACACCCATCCGGCGGTACAATTCGCTGAGGTCACCGGTCGGCACTTGATCGGCACAACTATCTCGCATTACCGCATCACCGAGAAGCTCGGCGAAGGCGGCATGGGTGTCGTTTACAGGGCGGAAGACACCAATCTCAAACGTCCCGTCGCCCTTAAGTTTCTCGCCGCACACCTGTTAAACGACAACGAGATTAAGGCGCGCTTTCGCCGTGAAGCGGAAGCTGCCGCCGCGCTGTCTCATCCCAACATCGCGGTGATCCACGAGATCAACGAATCCGACGGCCATTCTTTTATAGCCATGGAGTTCGTCGAGGGGCCGACGGTAGCCGACAAGATCACCGACCGCCCCCTCAAGCTCGAAGAAGCGCTGGACATCACCACCCAAGCGGCCCAGGGCCTTCAGGCTGCGCATGAAAGCGGCATTGTCCACCGCGATATCAAGAGCACCAACTTGATGGTCACGTCCAAGGGCCAAGTCAAGATCCTGGACTTTGGTCTTGCCCAGCTCGCCGAACGCTCGAAGCTCACCGACACCACAACAATCCTCGGCACGCCCTCCTACATGTCTCCCGAGCAGGCGATGGGCGAGAAGACAGATCGCCGCACCGATCTGTGGTCGCTGGGAGTTGTGCTCTACGAGATGGTCGCAGGAAAGCCTCCGTTCGGAGGAGAACGCCAAGAGGCGGTCCTGTACGGGATCATCAACGAGGAGCCGGAACCGGTGACGTCGCTGCGGGCAGGGCTGCCGATGGAGCTGGAGTGGATCATCGGCAAATTGCTCGCCAAGGACCGCAACGAGCGCTATCAGCACGCCGAGGATTTGTTAGTCGATCTCCGTTCGTTGCTGAAGGACACCGAGCTCCGCCGCTCCGTCGCCATCCGCGTCCTGCCGCAGTCATCCGAAAAGCAGATCGAGCAACGGCAGCGCCGTCAGCAAAAAGTGGC
>JAQBUE010000239.1 GCA_027624045.1 Acidobacteriota bacterium | reverse complement strand
GACGGCTTCATCCTGGCCTACATTGCGAAAGAAGACCGCGTCGTCTTCATCAACGGGACGGGCCCGGCCTCCGACGGGGAAGATTTCAGTCGGCCGGACGAAGATGCAACACATCCTGTTGCGGACCTATGTGGCCAAGATGACCGGACTCAGCCGGGCGCATTGGGCTTGGCAACAAGTGCTTTCTAACTTCGCCGCTAGTATCATGAATCGGGTGAATCAATCATGTTGAATCGGCTCGCAAACCTACTCATCGCGGCTATCGCTGCGGGCGGAGCCCTTGCCGCGGCTCCGCGATTCGAGACCGAGGTCCTGCCGATCCTGCGGGCAAAGTGCGCGGGTTGCCATGGCGAGAAAGGCGCTCAGGCCAATCTCTCGGTAATGGGCCGGGACGCGTTGCTCAAGGGCGGCAAATCGGGCGCGGCCGTTGTGCCCGGCAAGCCCAACGACAGTCTGTTGCTCAGCGTGACCGCCTCGGGAAGCATGCCGAAGGCCGGACCCAAGCTCACGGCCGCTGAACTCGCCACGATTCGCCAGTGGATCGAAGAGGGCGCTCTCAACACAGGTGAGACAGCGGGCTCGGTTCGGCCGGTTTTGGCGCAGCGCGATGTGGATATGATCCTCGCCGCCAAGTGCTGGGTTTGTCATGGCCGGCGGGAACAGCGCGCGGGGCTCGATCTGCGCACGCACGCCTCGATGCGCAAAGGCGGCAAGTCCGGTCCGGCGATCATTCCGGGCGACGCCGAGGGGAGCCTCCTGGTCAAGCGCATCGCCGCGCAGCAGATGCCTCCGCCGAAACTCCAGGAGCAATATTCCGTGCGCGGCCTGACCGACGACGAACTGGCCAAAGTGAAACAGTGGATCGCCGGCGGCGCGCGGCCCGATGACGAACGGCCCATCGAAGTCAGCGTTGCCACCGATACCGCGGTCACAGCCAAAGATCGCGCCTTCTGGGCGTTCCAGGCCCCCAAACGTGCGCCGCTCCCCAACCCTTCCGCCCATCCGGTGGACGCCTTCCTGCGGGCGAAGCTTCCCGCGGCGTCACCCCAGACGCTGCTGCGCCGCGCCTATTTCGATCTCACCGGACTGCCGCCTACGCCCGAACAGATCGCGCAGTACGACAACAATTACGAACGGCTGCTCGACCAATTGCTCGCCTCGCCCCGGTACGGCGAGCGTTGGGCTCGCCATTGGCTCGACGCCGTCGGCTATGCCGACAGCGAGGGCGGCAACAACTCAGACTTGGCCCGCAAGAACGCCTGGCGCTATCGCGACTACGTCATCCGCGCGTTTGCGCAGAACAAGCCCTTTGACCGGTTTCTCACCGAGCAGGTCGCCGGCGATGAGCTGTTCAACTATCGCGCCGTGAAACAGCTCACCCCGGAGCACCTCGACCTGCTGGCCGCCACCGGCTTCTGGCGCATGGCGCCGGACGGCACCAACAGCACCGAGCAGAACTTCATCCCGGAACGCATGGACGTCATTGCGGGTCAACTCGAAATTCTGGGCTCCGCGGTCATGGGCGTGTCGCTCGGCTGCGCGCGCTGCCACGATCATAAGTACGATCCGCTTCCTACGCGCGACTACTATCGTCTGGTGGCCACGCTCACGCCCGCCTTTGATCCCTATTCCTGGTTGCCTGGCGATTTCCCTTGCGGCGGCGTCGGCGCCAAATGCGACGAGAACAACACGCGCAATTTCGTCGCTAAGGCAACGCCGGAGTATGAAGCCGCGTTGGCCCACAACGCTCCGATTGACGCGCGCATCGCTGCGTTGGAAAAGGCGATCAGCGCGCTCGACAAAACAGACGCGTCATTCACGAAAAACGAGACCGCGCTGAACGAAAAGCTCGGCAAGGAGCGCGAGCAGCGCAAGCCGCAACCGCTGATCCGCGCGCTGTTTGACCTGGGTCCGGGGCCGCCGCCTACGCGCATTCTCTTGCGCGGCGACGCCGCCAGCGCCGGCCCGCTGGTCGCGCCTGGACCACCCTCCATCATGAGCGCCGGCCTGCCGGAGTATCGCCCGGCGCAACTCGAACATTCCTCCGGCCGCCGTCTGGCGTTGGCGCAATGGCTCACCCACCCGAACCATCCGCTCACAGCGCGGGTGATGGTGAACCGTATCTGGCAGCATCACTTCGGAACCGGGCTGGTGAGCACGCCGGGCAACTTCGGCCGCATGGGAGCCGCGCCGGAAAATCAGCCGCTGCTCGACTGGCTAGCCACGGAGTTTGTGCGCACCGGGTGGGATGTGAAAGCGATGCACCGGTTGATCATGACCTCCGCCGCTTACCGTCAGCAGGCCGGTGAAAACGGTTATCCGTTGCGGCGCATCGACGCCGAATCGATCCGTGACGCAATTCTGCAGCTTGCCGGGCGGCTCGACACAAAGCCCTTCGGCACTCCTGACGCCATCAAACAGATGCCCGATGGCGAAGTGATCACCGAAAGCTTGCGTCGCAGCGTTTATGTCTCGCAGAGGCGCACCCGGCCGATCTCTCTGCTTGAGACCTTCGACCAGCCGTTCATGAATCCGAATTGTGTGCAGCGCGGCCAGTCCGTGGTCTCCTCTCAGGCTTTGCATTTGATGAATAGCGACCTGGTGCGCGACAACGCCCGCTTCATGGCGGGCCGCATCGCCGACGCCGTGGGTGATCGTCCCGACGCCCAGATCGAACGAGCATATCTGCTCGCGCTGGCCCGCAAGCCAACGGCGGAGGAACTCCGCGCCGCCCGCGACACAATGGAGCGGTCGATCCCTGAGTGGACCCGCAAACTGGAAGCCGAAAAGCCCGCCGAGCCCGTAGCGAGCCGCGCCCGCTGGCTTGCGCTGGCCACCATCTGCCATACGCTGATGAACTCCGCCGAATTTCTCTACCTCGATTAAGGGACCAACATGCTGAACCGACGCGATTTCTTTTCCCGAATCTCCGATGGCCTGATGGGCACCGCGATGGCCTCTCTGCTGGCCGACGACCTGTTCGCCGAACAACGCCTCTACGACCTGACGCCGAAGCAGCACCATCACGCACCCAAGGCCAAAGCCATCATCCAGCTCTTTCAGAATGGCGGCCCCAGCCAAGTGGATCTGTTCGACCACAAACCGGCGCTCGAAAAGCACGCCGGGCAGGCGCCCAGCCGTGACTTGGCGTCGGAGATCCGCGCGGTACGGGACACCGGCGGGCTAATGCCGTCGCGCTACAAGTTCGCGCGGCACGGGCAATCGGGCGTGGAAATTTCCGAAGCGCTTCCTCACCTCGCGAAGGTAGCCGACGAGATCACCGTCATTCGCTCCATGCACACGACGCACCTGGCCCACGAAGCGGCGCTCTTCCTGATGCACGGCGGCCGCATCCTGCCCACGCGCCCGTCGCTCGGTTCCTGGATCGCCTATGGTCTGGGCTCGGAGAATCGAAATCTGCCGGCGTACGTCGTGCTCGATGATCCGAAGGGTCCGCCGATCAACTTCATCCAGAACTGGCAATCGGGTTGGCTGCCCGCTGTCTATCAGGGGACGCGCGTGCGGTCAGAGGGTTCGCCGATCCTGAATCTCCGCGCCAAGAGTGAGGATCCCGCGGGCATCGTCGATCTGAGCCGCAGCTTGCTGCACCGCATAGACGCTGGGCATCGTGACCGGCATCCCGGTAACGTCGAGCTACAGGCCCGCATCGCCAACTACGAACTGGCGGCCCGCATGCAAACGGAAGCCACCGACGCGTTCGACCTGAGCAAGGAAAGTGAAGCCACCAAAGAGGCTTACGGTTTGAACGATGAGCGCACCGCGTCCTACGGCAAACGCTGCCTGATGGCGCGCCGCCTGGTGGAGCGCGGCGTCCGCCTTGTGCAGATCTACATCGAGCAGCAGATTTGGGACAACCACAGCAAGATCTGGGAAGGCCTGGAGTACGCGTGCGGCAAGACCGACCGGCCTGCCGCCGCGCTGGTTCGCGACCTGAAAGAACGCGGCCTGCTGGATTCCACACTGGTGGTGTGGGGCGGAGAGTTCGGACGTATGCCGATCTCCCAGGCCCCAGGCGACAACGTCGGCCGGGACCACGGCCCCTCGGGCTTTAGCATCTGGATGGCCGGCGGTGGCGTGAAGCCCGGCTATACCCATGGCGCTACCGATGAAATCGGCTACCGCGCCGCGGACAACAGAGTCAGCGTCCACGATTTTCACGCCACTGTGTTGCACCTGCTGGGCATGAATCACCGAAATCTGACCTTCCAGCGCGACGGCCGGCACGAGCGACTCACCGACGAGTTTCCGGCGCGGGTCGTGAACGAGATACTGGCATGACTTGGCTCGAAGAGCGGTGCTTCCGTCATCGAGTGTTGCTACGCCGCCAATTTCACTCGCCCGTCGTCCACCATGACCAGGATTGTGCAGCGTGCGAGCACCGACTTGACCTTTTCCCATGCCTGTGGATATCGTTTATTCCATCGGAGGAACGAAAGTCCGAACTGAGACAGGCCCTGAGCTTGGTCGGGTAGATCGATCGTTTGTGCCGCGCAAGAGCCGCCAGCGTTGGACTTGTCCGTGAATCGGAGACGCTGAATGTCGGCACGCGGCCTGCTGGCACGATTGCGAGAGGCGCCCGAAGCCGGGGCGCTCGACGATCTGCTGCAGACCTACGAAGGCATCCTTGCCGAACCGTCCGGGCACGACGAGTTGATCCGGGAGCGGATCCTTGGCGTTGAAGGGCTGCGCAGCGTGGCGAAGATGATCATCATCCTGTGGTACACGGGCGAGTTGCTTTCCTCGAAGCCGTCCCCGATGACCGAGGAGCAGCACTTCCAGGCCCTGGTCTGGAACACGGCGCATGCCCATCCGCCCTGGGGCTCTCCGGCGGGTATTTCGGCCACTGGACGTATCCGCCCGACAACTGAGACCTGCCATGTCGAACGATCAAACCATCTACGACGTTGTCGTGATCGGGTCGGGAGTTTGCGGAGCAGTGACCGCCTGGAAGCTGGCGGAGAGCGGCGCGCGGGTCCTAGTTCTGGAGGCGGGCGAAAGCGCACCCGGCGAAGGCGGACCCGATCGGCTTCAGCTGGTCGGATCCTTCGCGCGGGCAGCGCAGAAAAATCCCGGGGCGCCGTATCGCGGGCGTGACGGCGACCGGTTCGCACCGGGTCCGGAAACGCGGCGCGATTATTACCGGCAGCCGCCAGGTCAGGACCTGTGCATGGCGAATTGCCAATTCCGCGAACATTTCGTCGATTTCGCGAGCTTGTTAGCATCGTGAGATGCGCGATCTGGCCGTCCTGTTTCTCCATCTGTTGGCGACGGTGGCCCGACTTGCCGGTCCTGGCGGCGCCCGTTCCGTGGTGGCCGAATCCGTGCTCGTCAAGCAGTAAGTTCTGATCCTGAATCGCTCCCGGAGACGTTCACCCAACCTTCGCCCTTCCGATCGCATGGTCGCTGGTTTGTGTGCACTCCTCATGCGTCCTCGCCGGTTCATCCGTTCTGCGATCGTCATGAAACCCTCGACGCTCTTGAGGCTCCATCGAGCGCTGATTAAGCGGAAATACCGCCAGCTCTTCTCATCCTGGGTCTCGAAGAAGCCTGGCCCAAAGGGACCCCGTATGGTCAAGAAACTCATCGCGCGCGCATCATGCCCAACACGATCTTCAAACTTGATGGATTTCCGGTCTCGGCGGGCTGCTACTCGCCGCGGGTTCCGCGATGGCCCGTAACTGCAACCTCGGACCAGAACAGAAGCTGGCACACCACACTGAGGAGACCCGGAACGACGATCAGCTCCCATCTGCCCGAACTCAGCCAGAACCATACCGTTGCCTCACCTTCGATTCGCCCCAGCAAGTTGTCGGTGAAAACGAGCCAACACAGCATCGCCGCCAGTTGGTAACCATACGGGCGATGGCCTTGGCGGATCGTGACTTCTTCTCCCGCTGGCCCGTTCTCGGCGAAAGAGAGCCAAACGAAGCCGACCGCTACGTACAGAGCGTTATGGCCCAAGACCACCCACAAAGGTATCAGCACCCGCCACCACGACCACTGTCCCTCGATCGTCAGTTTCAGGACCGCCAACACCAGACAGAGAAATCCCGCCAAGTAGAGACTCAACGTCTGGATCTGCTGCCCCACCCTTATGACAGAAGGGGACAGCAGGCGTGACATCGGCCCGCACGACCGCGTCTGTTAAGCTCGTGCAAATGGACCGAACCGAGTTGAGGACAAGCCAGCAGGTCCTTTGTGGTGACTGCGGCCAGATGACGCCGAGCCACGAAGTCGTCAACTACGGCTCGGCGGAACGCGGGTACAGACAACTCTGTAGCCAATGCTTCAACGCGCTGGTTGCCAAACTGGATGGGCTCGAGGGATTCGAGAACGCCAAGTTTGAGCCGGTAGGTCTCACCGACTGCGCGGGAGAGGTCCACCAGTTTCACTTTCGCACCCATCTATTCGGAACCGGCGTGGCTCTCGATGCGTTCGAGCTTCGCGACGGAGACCCGGCTGGCTACCAGTTCCAGATCATCGGAGAGCCGGAGGATGATCTGCTCGTGCTCCTTGGGCGATTGATCGAGAAGATTCGCCGCGCCTTGTCCGTCAAGCACATCACGGAAGACGCGCGAGGACTACAGATCGCCGATCATCGAGTCGTACGAGGCCGGATCGATTGGGACGACGCCAGCGATGGCCGCGTCCCACGCCTTGTTGTCGATGGTCGCGAGGTGACCTGGGAGGACTTCGGGCGCATGCTGATGGGCTTTGAGGGTTGGCAGTTCGGACTGCATCTCCACGACAAGAGTGAAGAGGTCTGATCGGCCAGAATCCTCAACAGCGGGGCGGGACAAGGTGAAACCCGGAGCGTTTTCCGACCGGTCGAAACGCTGCCGCCCGGGAGATGCACCCGACGACTGGTCTCGCGCCCACCATTGCTTTCAACAGGTTACGAGCGTCCGCTCGTGCCCAGCCCGCGAATTGTGACGTAAA
>JAQBUE010000238.1 GCA_027624045.1 Acidobacteriota bacterium | reverse complement strand
GCATCTCTCGCCCCAAGGGGATCGTTCTACTTTGCTCAGTAGGGGATCTTTTCACATTGCGCCGACAGCGATTCCACCCCAATTGACGATCCTCACAACGATCTGCTAGGTTGACTATTAGACCGGGCGCGTCTCCGCGCTACCTTCCCGCTAGCAAATTACTGCTTCAGGTCGCCGGCAGGCGGCAGCGGGTACCATTCTCAATCCCCCTCAATCCCCTTCTGGAGGAACCGACGATTGGCAGCAACCGACAGGCACCTTTTTACCTCCGAGTCCGTCACTGAGGGTCACCCCGACAAACTCGCCGACCATATCTCTGATGCGGTTCTCGACGCCGTGATGGCCGAGGATCCGACCGGCCGCGTGGCCTGCGAGACTCTCGTCACGACTGGTCTATGCATGGTCGCTGGCGAGATCACGACCTCCGCGAAAATCGATTTCACCAAGATCGCCCGCAACACGATCGAGGAGGTCGGGTACACCCGGCCTGAGTTTGGTTTTGACTACCAAAACTGCGCCGTCGTCAATTGTATTGACGAGCAGTCGCCCGACATCGCGATGGGCGTCGATCACGGGGGCGCCGGCGATCAGGGCCTGATGTTCGGTTTTGCTTGCGACGAGACGCCCGAGCTGATGCCGTTGCCAATCGATCTGGCGCATAAGCTGGTTCGGAAGCTTTCGCAGGTGCGCCGCACCGACGAGCTCGACTACTTGCGCCCCGACGGAAAGTCCCAAGTCACGGTCGAATACGTCGACGGTCGACCCGCCCGCGTTGATGCCGTCGTCATTTCAACGCAGCACAGCGACAGCGTCGCGACCGACAAATTGCGCGCGGAGATCCTGGAGCATGTCATCCGCCCGATCGTCCCCGGCGAGATGGTGGATGAGAACACGAAGTACCACATCAATCCGACCGGCCGTTTTGTCGTCGGCGGACCGCACGGTGACACCGGCCTAACGGGACGCAAGATCATCGTCGACACTTACGGTGGGACGGGCCGTCACGGCGGCGGCGCGTTCTCCGGCAAAGATCCCACCAAGGTTGACCGCTCGGCGTGCTACATGGCCCGCCACATCGCCAAGAATATCGTGGCAGGCGGGCTCGCCAAGCGTTGCGAAGTACAACTCGCCTACGCCATTGGCGTCGCCGATCCGGTTTCCGTGATGGTGGATACGTTCGGATCCGGAGTGATCGACGACACGCGACTCGCCGCGCTCGTGCGGAAAGTGTTCCCGCTCACGCCGAAAGGCATCATCGACTACCTCGATCTACGGCGGCCGATCTATCAGATCACGGCTGCGTATGGCCACTTCGGCCGTACCGAAGATAGTTTTACCTGGGAAAAGACCGATAAGGCGGAAGTACTGAAGTTCGAAGCCGGAGCCGAGAAGGGTTAGCCGTTAGCGCTCCCGCTGTACATCGTCCGCGGGCGCGTCCCGCGCGACTGAATCGCGTGCCGTCGCGCGGCGAGTTCCGAGGCACAGTTCGATCGACACGCCGAACACGGCGCCGCAGGAGTGAAGAGACCGATGAGTCAGACCATGACCGAGACCAAGACCCTCACCGATTTCAAGGTTAAGGATCTCACCTTGGCAAAGTTCGGCCGCAAGGAAATCGAGCTGGCCGAGCATGAGATGCCGGGCCTGATGGCGCTGCGTGAGCAATACGCGGGCAAGCGCCCGCTGGCCGGCGCGCGCATCTCGGGCTCGCTGCACATGACGATCCAGACCGCCGTCCTGATCGAGACGCTGATTGACCTCGGCGCCGACGTGCGCTGGGCGTCCTGCAACATCTTCTCGACCCAGGACCACGCCGCGGCGGCGATCGCCGTCGGCCCGAACGGCACGGTCGACAACCCGCAGGGTGTGCCGGTCTTCGCCTGGAAGGGCGAGAACCTCGAGGAGTACTGGTGGTGCACCGAGATGGCGCTGACCTTCCCGGACGGCGAGACGCCCAACATGATCCTCGACGATGGCGGCGACGCCACGATGATGGTGCTCGAAGGCGCCAAGTTTGAAAGGGCCGGCGCCGTGCCTGACCCCGGGCCCGACGCGGGCGTCGACTTCGCCGAGTTGCTCAAGCGCCTCAAGTTGATCCTGGCCGAGTCCAAGGATAAATGGACGAAGACCGCCGCCGCGATCAAGGGCGTCAGCGAGGAGACCACCACCGGCGTACACCGTCTCTACCAGATGCGGGATCGCGGCGAGCTGCCCTTCCCGGCAATGAACGTCAACGACTCGGTCACAAAGAGCAAGTTCGACAACCTCTACGGCTGCCGCCACTCACTCGTCGACGGCATCTGCCGCGCGACCGACTTGATGCTTGGGGGCAAGATCGCGGTCGTCTGCGGCTACGGCGACGTTGGTAAGGGCTGTGCGCAGTCCCTGAGCGGCCAGGGTGCGCGCGTGGTCGTCACCGAGATTGATCCCATCTGCGCATTGCAGGCGGCCATGGAGGGTTTCGAGGTTTGTCCGCTTGAGGACGTCGTCGAGAGGGCCGACATCTTCATCACCGCGACGGGCAACTACCACATCATAACCGCCGCCCACATGGCGAAGATGAAGCACAACGCGGTCGTCGGCAACATCGGCCACTTCGACAACGAGATCGACATGGCCGGTCTCACCAAGACCGAGGGCATTGAGCGAATCAACATCAAGCCGCAGGTCGACGAGTGGAAGTTCGCCGACGGCCACTCGATCATCGTGCTGGCCGAGGGACGCCTCCTGAACCTTGGCTGCGCGACCGGCCACCCCAGCTTCGTTATGTCGAATAGCTTTACGAACCAGGTGATGGCGCAGATCGAGCTGTTCACCGACTCGTCGAGCTACGAGAACAACGTCTACACCCTGCCCAAGCACCTCGACGAGCGCGTCGCGCGCCTGCACCTCGACAAGCTCGGCGTGAAGCTGACCAAGCTCTCCCAGGCGCAGGCCGAATACCTCGGCATCCCCGTCGACGGGCCGTACAAGCCCGACCACTACCGTTATTGAGCCTCGGTGGCAGGCCTTCCAGGGCACGACGCCATCGGCGTTCACAGTGTCCTCGCGAGATCGACAAAGAGGTTGCCCACCCAAGCTTGAGCCGATGGGCATCCAGATCGACACTCTCACTCCTGAACAGGTCAAGTACCTCGCCACCTGGGACGAAGGCACCTAGCCTGCTCGGGCTTGGCCTTTGTCAAGCTTGATCCCCGGCTCTGAAGCGCTGGGCTTCGGTCTTGTTCCGCCCCGCGGGAGCCCGGCGGGCTCCTGGTCCAGCGCTCTACCCTCCGGCCGCCTCGCGCACCGCCGTGAGACTCTGCTCGACGACCTTGTCGATCGCCTTCACCAAGTCGCGCGGACCCCGCACCCGCAACTGCGATCCTCCCCACGCCTTGACGACGCTGCCAAGAGTGGTCGTCCAGGCATGGCGCGCGAAGTTGAAGTAGAACACCGGCACTTCGCGCCGCATCTGCTGTACGCTCTGCTTGGAAATCTTCTTGCCTTCCCAGTGCTCGTATCCGATGAAGACGATTGCGTCGGCTTTGTCGTCCGAGTCGAGTTCCGCGGCGAGTAATTGTTCAACGAAACCGGTCTCGCTGTCTTTCCGCAAGTCGCTGAACTCCACCGTCGCCGGCGCCAAATCGCGGATCGCCAGCCCAAGAGCCTGGAAGTCGAAATCTTCGCCGTAGTCCTCCCGGTGGAGAACCTTTTGGTCCTCCTGACTGTACGCCACCAGAGCGAACTCGACGAACTCGGGGCGGCGAAAAAGGTTTCGCATGACCGCGAGCATCGGCGCGATCCGCCAAGGACGCACCGTCGCCCGCTGCCTCGATCCCGTATCCAGGTTCAGAAAAACCTTGAGCCGCAGAGCTTGGCCGGATGCGGAGCGGTCGACGGGATCTTCAGGTCGAAACAGATACATCCGCGCCGTCTTGACCTCCCCCGGCGCCAGCGCGAGCGGTACCTTGCGGTCGCCGCGAGAACGCTTCGCCGTCACATCCCAGGCCACCGAACAATAACGGCCTTGCAGGTCGGCGAAGTGCCAAGACGCGCGGTACTCCCCCTCCCCTGCCGCGAACGAGCCACTTATCTCGATTGTTCCCTTTGCGTGTTCGGGTATAGGTCCGGTCTCGATGAACTGCTCGCTGATCATCGGCTTCGCGCTCTCAGGCGAAACAGGCTCGACCATCAGAGTCACCTTCCAGATCGTGGCAGGCCCATTGAGCTGCCTGAACGGAATCTCCACCCAGTAACCGGTGTGCAGGCGGAACTCAAGATCCAAGCGAGGCTTGAAGTCGCGGACTTTGCAAGAGATCTCCCGGCTGCGTGGGAAGACCAACTCAGGCCTTGCCTCCAGCTCCCGCATCAAGCCGGCGACCGGCTGTCCGGCGGCCGGCGCCACCGCCAACATCGTCAGCGCCATGGCCACGAGCCACCCCAATAATCCGCCCTGAACGAACTGGCCGCCCTGAACACACCGGCGGCAGTCGAAGCGCGGGACCCCGCGGTCAGTCGCGTTTCGTTTCTCCTGGATTCCACAGGTCATCGCGTTCGAGAACAGTGCAGGCGGTCGAAACCGTCAGCTTAGCAAGCACTCTGTGTCCACAGTCGCGCAGTTGGTGCGTTTTGTGTGCCCGGCTTTCAGGCCCCGCCGTTTCGCCCATATTTCTCACCACGCGGCGGGGCGAAGGGCGCTAGAAATACAGGCTTAGGCCCGGCGGCGGTTGGGAAGGCGGGACTCGGGGTCCCAGATAATCTCGCACTCGGGCAGCGCCTTCTTAAGGCGTTCATGCCCCTCCTCTGTAATCAGAGTGTGGTAGAGATTTAGGCGCCTTAAGCGCGGAAAGCGCGCCAGCAGGCGCACTCCGCGGTCCGTGACGTAGGTGTTATCAAGGTTGAGCGTTTCGAGTTGAGTAAGCCCTTCGAGGTGGCACAAACCGTCATCGCTCACGTCGGTTTGCTCCAAGTCCAAGTGCTTGAGGCGCGTTAGCCCGCCGATGACTTCCAACCCAGCATCGCTAATCCGGGTCCGCACAAGATCGAGATGTTCAAGGTTTCGCAGGGCCGCCAAATGAATGACGCCATCGTCGGTGAAGCGCCCATACTTGAGCGAGAGATACTTGAGGTTCCGCAGCGATTTCAGATGCGGCATCCCTTCGTCGCCGAAGTCAACGCTTGTCAGGTCCAGCCGCTCAAGCGCAGAGAATTGCTCCAGATGCGCGAGTCCGCTGTCGCTGATATCGGTATAGGCGAGGCCCAATTCCTTGAGCCAAGTCAGTTGCGAGAGCAGAGCGAGCCCGCCATCGGTGATCGGTGAACCATCCAGCCGTAGCGTCTCGAGGGATGTGAGATGCAGAAGCTGCCCCAACCCCTCTCCCTCGACGTAGGTGTTACGGAGAAAAAGACTTCGCAAATTGCGCAGCTCGGCCAGGGCGGCGAGCCCGCGGCCGGAAACGCCGGTTCCGTCGAGCCGCAGCTCAGTCAGACTGTGCAGGCCGGCCAAATGCCTTAAGCCAAGGTCGCCGACTTCGGTGGCCTCGAGATCGAGCTTCCGCGGATGGGAAAGCCCCCGCAAGTGGCCGAGATCCGCGTCGCTGATTGCCGTCAATGCCAGCGAGACGGCGACGAGCTTGCCTTGCTCCTGCCGCGCCTCCCCGCCCCACTCCCGCACCCAGCGGGCGACCGATTCGTCGTTGCCGGCCTGAGGGAGCGCCGGATTCGCCGTCAGCCGCGGCGGCCGCGACGAAACGTCAAGGAATACGACTCGCGCCCGCGGCAACGCGGCCTGCAATCGTTCAACACCGGCGCGCGTGACGCGTGTGTAACGGACATCGATTTCCCGAAGGGCCGTCAACCCGTGCAGCGTCTCCAGTCCGGCGTTCGTGATCTTCGTCCTGTAAAGATTCAGTTCCTCGATCTTCTCCAGCCCCTTGAGGTAATCGAGGCCCTCATCGGTCAGCGCCGCGCCTGTTAGATCGAGCTTCCGCAGGTCGGTTAATCCCTTGAGGTTCACGACGCCCTTGTCGCTAATCTCGGTGCCGTGCAAATCGAGTTCCCGCAGCTGATGCAGGCCTCCAAAAACGCGCGCGTCTTCGTCGGTAATGAAGGTGTCGCCCAAGCGCAATCGCTGCAGAGTCGTCCTGTCTTCGAGCGTGCGCAGTCCCTCGTCATCAAATTGCGAAAGAGTTGCGTCCAGCGATTCGAGCCGCCGAAAGGGAGCGAGAGCATGCCCTTTGACCGCTGTTTGACGAACGACCAGTTCGCGCAAATTCCGCAATCCACCAATCTTCGCGATGCCGTCGTCGTTGAAACGGATGCTGTCGAGAAAATGATAGCTGAAGGTAATCGTTTCCAGCGTACTGACGTTCGCTAAATGCCCCAACTCCGCGCTGAGATCCTTGCCGCTATCGGCGTTGCGATTCCAGATCGGGCCGGGAAGATGAAGGCGGCGCAGAGCCCGCAGTTCGCTGAGGCGGGCTAAGTCTTCCGGGACGGGATTCGTACCCACCAAATCCACCGAAAGCAGCTCAAAGTCTGTGTCAGGCAACTCCGCGGCCGCTCGAATCCGGCCGTCGCTCCCCTCAATCTCCCCCTCGATCTCGACAGCGCCGCCCATGGCGAGCGTCCACTCGGCAACCCGCCTATCGGCGTCCGCCGCTGTCAGCTGC
This sequence comes from Acidobacteriota bacterium, assembly GCA_027624045.1. Classification (GTDB taxonomy): domain Bacteria; phylum Acidobacteriota; class Terriglobia; order Bryobacterales; family UBA6623; genus JAPPLB01. Next base: position 328 of record JAQBUE010000238.1, on the reverse strand, counting down.
AGGCCGACGGATAGCCACAACAATGCCGCCGCGCAAGCGGATCTAGAGCTGTTCATCCTGCCGTCTACTCCGCCCGAATTGTATCAGAGGCCGATTCCCGGCCACCGGATGAGCCGGCCGACGTCAACCCGGGCCCTGAAACGAGAACCGCCGACGACCGCGAAACGGGGGGAATGCGAGAAAACAGCCTTCCAAAGATCCCTTGCGGTTTACACGAATGAAGGAGAAAAAGTCCGATCGGACTCACTATCTTGTAGACATAGAGCATTTTCCAATCCAAGAATGATCCTGAAATGCGGTAGGTCGAGGCCGGGGACGAAATAGGGTG
>JAQBUE010000025.1 GCA_027624045.1 Acidobacteriota bacterium | reverse complement strand
GTGACGCTCGGCATGATGCCGCAAGAGCATCATGTAGAAGCGCCGGTCGAGATCGCCGAAGAAGGTTTGTTGGCGGTTGTTCCCCCGCTGCGTGACGTGGTGCGGCACACCCACCGCTACCACGCGAGCGATGCGCGGCACGCAGTGATTGTGTCAAATCGCGCGGCGAAGGTCAAGAGTTTAGGTGCCTGTTTCCTTCGGCCCGATGAAACGGGGACTTGAAGCGGAGCCCCCCAGCGCATCGCGGAGCTTGCTGGCCGCCGTGTTCAGGCTACGGTCGAAATCGACGTAGGTGTCGCCGGGCCAGAGCTTGTCCTTTAGCTCTTCCCTGGTAACGACCTCGCCCGGTTTCTTGACCAGCGCCGCCAGTAACTGAAAGGGCTGATCCTGCAGGCGGACCTTGCGCCCGTTCTTGCGCAGCTCTCCCGCGGCAAGGTCCAGCTCGAACGTTCCGAACCTCAGGACTCTCGGGCTTGCGGCTTCGTCAGTCATCGGCTGGTTTCCGCGCGAGGCGAGGGATGTTAAGCGGCGCAGCGGGGGAGATTATACCACCGGAATCCAGGTTCCGGGCCTGCCACTCCTCGGTTAAGGACATCTCATAAATGACTTGATATCAAGCGGTTGCCGCTTAACGTACGGATCGTAGCGCTTCGTATTCCTTTAAGCCGCGGGTGTCTGGTCCTACCACCTGATCTGGCCCAAACTCGGCCTCACTTTCTGCAACCCGGAGGTGAGAGCCGTGACCCAGTCGTTCCGAAACGCTTCTTCGATGGCCTTGATCTTAGGCCTGACCGTGCCCATTCTGGCCGAAAGCAGGACATCCGAGACCCGTGATCCCAGCCTCAAAATCAGCGTCCGCATCTACAACTACGCGGCTGCCACGAGTGGAGTGCCGGCCAAGGCGCAGGGTGAGGCCGCGCGGATATTCAGCCGCAGCGGCATCGAAACTAACTGGCTCGCTTGCGCCATCCCGGGCCGCGAAGTTGAGACTAATCCGTCGTGCAAGGCCAAGCCGGAAGCGACTGACATTCAGGTCCGTATTCTGCCCAGGAAGATGGCGCGGAAGCTGATGAATCATCACAGCGAGTTCGGCCTGGCGTTCACCGCCCTCGGCGACGGCTTTGGCTCGAACGCCAGCATCTTCTATCACCGGGTCGAGGAGCTATCGGCACGGCGGCACACGTCGCGGCCATTGCTGCTCGGCCACCTCATCGCGCACGAAATCGGTCACCTGCTGCTGGGCTCGAACAGTCACTCGGGAAGCGGCATCATGCACGTGCCCTGGGACCGTCGGCAGGTCGAGCGCGCGTCACTGGGAACGCTTTTCTTCACGCCGCGGGAGGCAAGCAGGATGAGCGATCAAGTCTCGCGGCGCATGGCAGCCGTGGCGATCTCGGCGCGGGCTTCTCGGTAGCACAGGCCCAAGAAGAATCAGGACAGAGACGAGTGTTCGTCGGTACTGTGGCCGGCGTGCTTACGGGCGCCCGAGTTCATGCGCCGCCCGTCGTTACAATAAAGGCTCATTCCGTTTCGATCTCCCATGAAAATTGGTTTCGTTAGTTTGGGTTGCCCGAAGAACCTCGTCGATAGCGAGGTGATGATGGGCATCCTTGAAGCGCGCGGGCATCAGCTTACGAGCGATCCGGCTGATGCCGAAGCGCTGGTCGTGAATACGTGCAGCTTTATCGATCCGGCGAAGCAGGAATCGATCGACACGATTCTCGAGATGGCGGAGTACAAGAAGACCGGGCGGGCGCGGCGGCTGGTGGTTGCCGGTTGTCTGGTCGAGCGCTACCGAAACGAGTTGCGGGATCAGATTCCGGAAATCGACGCCGTGCTGGGGACGAACGAACTGGAAGAGATCGTGGCGCATTGCGAGGGTGGCGAATTCGAGGCGGCCGGAGCCAAAGCGTCGCCGTATCTCTATCACGATCTGACGCCGAGGCGGCTCGCTTCGCCGCGCCATATGGCGTACATCAAGGTCAACGAGGGCTGCGATCACCCCTGCACATTCTGCATCATCCCGAAGTTCCGGGGCAGCTTTCGCAGCCGCCGGTTTGAGTCGGTGGTGCGTGAGGCGGAGGGACTGTTCGAGGGCGGCGTGAGAGAGATCAACTTGATTGGCCAGGATACGACGGCGTATGGCGAAGATCTGGGCGTCAAGGACGGTTTGCCGGCGCTGCTCGACCGCTTGGCGCGCATCGAACAGGCGGGCTGGATTCGTTTTCTCTATGCCTACCCGAACCGCGTCAGCCAACGCCTGCTGGATACGATCGCCGAGCACGACCAGATTTGCAGCTACATCGATATCCCTTTGCAGCACGCCAGCGCCAACGTCCTGAAGCGAATGAAGCGCGGCGCGTCGGGCGATGTATTCCTGCGGCTGGTGGAGCGGATGCGAAAAACGGTGCCCGGCATTGGGATTCGCACGACGTTTATCGTCGGCTTCCCGGGCGAGACCGATGCCGATTTTGAGGAGCTGTGCCAGTTCGTCGAGGCAGCCGAGTTTGACCGCGTGGGAGTGTTCGGATATTCGGACGATGACCAAAGCGCCAGTTACGAACTGGACGCCAAAGTGCCGGCGGGTGTGATCTATCGGCGGAGGCGGCGGCTGATGGCGATCCAGCGTAAGATTTCGCGGCGGCGGAATCGGGCGCTCGTCGGGCAACGGTTTCGCATCCTCGTGAAGGGGCCTTCGGCGGAGACGGATCTGCTTTGGGAAGGGCGCCTCGAAACACAGGCCGAAGAGATTGACGGTACGACGTACATTACCGATGTTGACGGCGAGATGCCGCGCCCGGGTGACTTTGGCGAGATCCTCATCACGCGCGCGGGCGACTATGATTTATTCGGAACGCTCGAACGCATCGAAGCGCGGCGCGAGTTGCTGCCGGTTCAGACAGCGGAGCCCGCGTTGCTGCCGGTTTTGCAATAGAGCCGAGCTTTTCGGATACTAAGAAGCGCACGGCTTCGCGGTGCCAATGCACGTTGTGCAAAAACCTCAGGCGTCCCAACAGGGCCGCGCCAATGCCGGGTGATATGAGCGATGACTGAACGAAAAACTCGCGACTGTCCGATCTGCGGCAAGCCGGCTGACCCGGCCCAGCGTGACTTCCCTTTCTGTAGTCAGCGCTGCCGCACGATCGACTTGGGGAACTGGGCGTCGGAAACGTACGTGGCGCATAGTCCCATCACGGAAGCGGACGAGCTTCTGCAAGTGCTGAGTGAACAGCAGCAGCCGGATGAATAACCGCGCTGTGAAATCTCAAGCGGGGAAATCTCAAGCGGGGAAATCTCGCGCTGAGAAGCACAGTGCAAGGAAGCACAGGGCAGGGAAGCACAGGGCGGCGATTCTTCTTGCAACCTGGGGCGGTTGCGGCTACTTCCCAACGGGGCAGGGAACGGTGGCCTCGATCGTAGCCGCGGGTGTGGCGTACGGCGCGGTGGAGGGCCTGGGTCTGGCACCGGCATGGTTCGGGCTGGCGGCGGCTCTGTTGTGGGTTCCGAGCGTATGGTCGGCCGGTTTGGCGGCGGAACATTTCGGCCGGCATGATCCTCCACAAGTTGTTGTCGACGAGGTTCTCGGGCAGTGGATCGCGGTGGTGGCGGTCGCGCGCGGCGAGTGGTTGTCGTGGCTGGCGGCGCTTGTGCTGTTCCGGTTCTTCGATATCGCGAAGCCTTGGCCGATTCGAAAACTAGAGGCGCTGCCGGGGGGAGTGGGCGTGGTCGCGGACGACGCTGCCGCGGGTGTGTGCGCTATGATTGTGTTGGTGGGTTTGCACTACTTTTCGCTCGTTTAGCCCTCTTCATGAAGGGCCTTTTTTGCGCCTAACGGGCCGCCGAAAATAGGGAAAGAAGATTCGACCGAGGATGAGCCCCAGCGCTTCGAATTCACAACCCGTGATCGAGACAGTAACGCCTCCGGCGGCGATATCCGGTGGCGACTTCGAGGTTCGCGGTCATCATCTCTCGCTGTACGAAGATCGCCGGCCGCATGCGATGTTCGGGTTGGTCGAGGCACGCCTGGTTGTCGGCGGCTCCAGCTATGCGATCGTGCGGGTGCCGGACGATGTCATCGAAAGCCGCATGGTGATGGATAACGGCCGTTCGAGAAGTGAACCACATGCCTGCTCGGTGGGCCTGGCGATCGCTGAGAACCTGCATCCGGTTGCGAGTCCGGCGGTCGATCGCGAGGGGAATGTGTTCACGACCCGCAGCGGCGTACGGGGCGAGACGGTTCCGGTTTCGGTGTTCAAGATCGATCTCAACTTCGACGTGAAGCCGGTCGGGGCCGACATCGTTAATCCCACGGGGCTGGTGTTCAATGAAGCCGGAGATCTGCTGGTGTCGAGCCGCAACGACGGGACGATCTACATGATTCGCCCCAGCGGCGAGACGGAGATTTACGCCGAGGGTATGGGTGTGGCTACCGGGCTGGCGCTGGATGAGACGGGGAACCTGTTCGTCGGGGACCGCACGGGAACGATTTTCAAGATCAGCCCGGAGCGGCAGATCTTCGTGTTCGCGACGCTGGAGGCCTCGATTGCGGCCTACCACTTGGTTTCGGCGCCAGGTGGCGGGTTGTTTGTCACCGGTCCCACGACTTCAAGTTTTGATAGTGTTTATCGCGTAAGCTCCGAGGGCGAAGTCAGCGTGTTCTATCGCGGCTTAGGCCGGCCTCAGGGGATGGCCATTGACAACCAAGGGCGCCTCTACGTCGCTGCCTCGCAGGGCGGCCGCAAAGGTGTTTTCCGGTTTACGAGTGATGGCGTGATCAGTCAGGTCGTCTCGGGGCCGGGGATTGTCGGGTTGGCTTTTCTGCCGAGCGGAGAAATGATCGTCGCAACCGGGAGCAGCCTCTACCGTATTAGCGGATCGAGTTGGATGGAAGGGTAACGGCGTTGCGGCGTTCTTCGATCTCGATGGCGCCGCGGAGGCAAGCCGGCTTCCCGCCCCGCTAGCCGGGAGTTCATAGTAGGGGCCTCGTCGAGAGCAAACCGGCTGAATTCTTTCTGTGACTGCTGAAATCATCGCTGTTGGTTCGGAGCTGCTGACGCCGGCCCGGATGGACACGAACAGCCTCTTCCTCACGCAAAAATTGAACGAGCTGGGGATCGACGTCGTTCGCAAAACAATCATCGGGGATGACCGCGAACGGCTCGCGGATGAGATTCGCCAGGCGCGGGGTTCATCGCGGATCGTCATCATGACGGGCGGGATTGGGCCGACGCTGGACGATGTGAGCCGTGAGGCGGCGTCGGACGCGCTGAGCCGGCCGCTCGACTATCACCCTGAGATCACGGTAGAGATCGAGAAGCGCATCAGCCGCTTGGGACGCCACAAGATGGCGGAGATCAATAAGCGCCAAGCGTACGTGCTGCGGGGGGCTGACGTGCTCCCGAACGCCAACGGGACCGCTCCGGGGCAGTGGTTCGAAGACGACCGCGGGATTTTGATGCTGCTGCCGGGGCCGCCGCGCGAGATCGAGCCGTTGTTCGAGACGCAGTGCCTGCCGCGATTACGGAAATTGGAGTTCCCGCATCAGTTCTATACGGCGTCCCTGCGGGTGGCCGGCTTACCGGAATCGGAGGTTGACGAGCGAATCGGACCGATCTACTCGGCGGAGTCGCGGGTTGCCACCACAATTCTGGCCTCTCCCGGCGAGATCCAGGTCCACATGCGAGCCCAGGCGGCGACCACAGCTGAAGCCCGCGAGATCGCAATGGCCCTGTCAAAGCTGGTCGAGGCGGAACTCGGGTCCAGCGTCTTCACTCGTGAGAATGAACCCCTCGAAGCGGTGTTGTTGCGGATTTGCCGCGAGCGCAAGATCAGTGTGGCCGTGGCCGAGAGCTGCACCGGGGGAAAGATCGCCGAGCACCTCACGGCCATAGCGGGGGCCTCGGAATCATTCCGCGGCGCAGTCGTGACCTATACCAACGAGGCGAAACGGAACCTACTGCATGTCTCGTCGAAGACACTGGAAGACCATGGCGCGGTGAGCCGCGAAACGGCCGCTGAGATGGCACAGGGCGCTAGACGGATATTCGAAGCATCGCTGGGCGTCGCGACAACGGGAATTGCCGGCCCCGATGGCGGCTCGGATAAGACGCCGCTCGGCACGGTGTTCGTCGCCGTCGCCGACGACGATGGCGTGGAAGTAGATGAGTTGCATATCGGCGGTGACAGAGAACGGGTTCGGGTTTGGGCGACGCGGCGCGCATTGAACATGATGCGCCGCCGGCTGGAAGGCCGCGACGAGCGGCTGTAAGACAAGCTAAGCTTGAAGCTTTCCGGCGCGAATTTGATATTCTCAGCAGGGCATTCAGTGCATCGACGGAAGTTGCTTTCAGATGGGAGAACTCATGGCTAATAAGATGTCTCGCCGTAGTTTCGTAACACGCTCCGCCGTGCTCGGGGCCGCACCGGCGCTGCTCAGCGCGCAGGCGGCCGGCAGCAAGATGAACGTCGGTTGGGTCGGCCTGGGCAATCGCGGAGGAAAGCACATTACAACGCTGATGCAGGAAGGCGCCGGCGACGTCTATGTCAAGGCCATCTGCGACACCTTCAGCCCGCGTCTGGCCAAGACGAAAGACGAAGTGACGACGCTGCAGAAGCGCGCTCCGGACACCTACGACGACTATTACAAGATGCTTGAGGATAAGTCGATTGACGCGATTGGCATCTTCACGCCCGAGCATCTGCACCACGACATGGCGATCGCGGCGCTCGAAGCAGGCAAGCATGTCTATTGCGAGAAGCCGCTGACGCACACGATCGAAGAAGGCTTCGACATCATCGCGGCGGTTAAGAAGAGCGGTAAGAAGTTTCAGGTCGGCACACAGCGGCGGAGTGCGCTGATTTACCAAAAGGCGAAGGAGATTTATGACTCCGGCGTGCTTGGCAAGGTAGTCTACGCGCGCGCCTTTTGGTACCGCAACAGCGCTCCGAACGACCCTGCCTGGCGCTATGAGATTCCGGCTGACGCCGAACCCGGCAATACCGATTACGGCAAGTTTCTCGGCGACGCCCCTGATACGCCGTTCAATAAGGAAAGGTATTTCCAGTGGCGGCTTTACTGGGACTATTCCGGCGGCATCTCAACGGATTTGCTGGTTCATCAAACCGATGCAATTCACATGATTACCGGCCGGCACTACTGTAAATCCGTGACGTGCAGCGGCGGCATTCATTATTGGACCGAGGACGACCGTGAAGTGCCGGACACGGTGACGGCGGCTTTCGAATACCCCGATCACTTCCACATCAACTACAGCTCGGCTTTCAGTAGTTCGCGCTACAACTACGGTGAGCAGCTTCTGGGCAGCGAGGGAACGCTTGAGGTGATGGGATTGCAGGATCTGTACGTCTATCCGGAGAAGTATCGCGGCGCACCGGCGCACGTCAGCTCGCGGCCCGAAATCCACATCAACTCCCAAAAGGACCTGGGACAGGGCAATCCGACTGGAGCGCACTTAAAGAACTTCGTCGATGCGATTGTCAGAAACGCGCCGCTCAACTGCGACGTGCTTACGGGGCATGAGGCCGCTGTTACGGGGCACCTCGCCACATTGTCATACCGCAAGGAGAAGAAGGTCTATTGGGACCAGGAGAACGGCAAGTATCGCTTCGCGTAGACGCGGATCGCCTTCTCTCCGGCGGCTCTCCCGCTGGAAGGCAAAGGACACTCCACTCGTATGCTCTCCTCGGTCGGTATTCGCCTCTCGCTGATGATGTTTCTGCAGTTCTTCGTGTGGGGGGCGTGGTACGTGACCGCGCCGCTTTACCTGAGCACGATCGGGTTCGACGGGACCGACTTCGGACTGACGTATTCGGTGGGGCCGATCGCTGGTATTCTGTCTCCATTTTTCGTCGGGATGATCGCTGATCGTTTTTTCTCAACCGAGCGTATTCTCGGGGTTTTGCACGTGGTCGGCGGCGGATTGCTGATCGCCGCAACGACGCTGATGAATCCTGAAAACCCGGCCACGCCCAACGTGATCAACGGGGTGTTTTTCGCTCACATGCTGTGCTTTTTCCCGACGCTGGCGCTGACAAATTCGCTGGCCATGCATCACGTCAAGAATTCCGAGAAGGAGTTTCCGCTGATCCGTGTCTTCGGGACCATCGGCTGGATCATTGCCGGCTTAGCGCTGGGCTGGTTGAATTGGGGCAGCAGCATCGAGATGTTCCATTTGGCCGGATGGGCGGCCATTCTGCAGGGCATCTATTGCTTCACGCTGCCGCATACGCCGCCGCCCTTGGCGGGTAAGAAAGCCTCCGTCAGGGAGTTACTCGGCGCCGATGCCTTCGTGTTGCTCAAGCAGCCGACGTTCCTGATTTTCATGGCCAGTTCGTTCCTGGTTTGCATCCCGCTGTCGTTCTACTACCAGATTGCCGCCAAGGCGGTGCAGCAGGCGGGTATCGAGAACGTACCGGCGATGATGTCTCTCGGGCAGGTGTCGGAGATTTTGTTCATGGTCCTGATGCCGCTATTTTTCAGGCGGCTCGGCGTGAAGTGGATGCTGCTGGTCGGCATGTTCGCCTGGGTCGCGCGCTACGCGCTGTTTGCCGTCGGCGCTCCAGATGGCGTCCGCTGGATGATGATCGCCGGGATTCTGCTGCACGGTATCTGCTACGACTTCTTCTTCGTCACGGGGCAGATCTATACAGACCGGGCAGCGCCCCCGGGCATTCGGGGCCAGGCGCAGGGGATGCTTGTTCTATTTACGCTCGGCTTGGGAATGTTGATCGGCGCGCAAGTCGCGGGCGTCGTAGAGGAGGCGTACACTCCGCCGGAAACAGTCGCCTTGAATGCCGAAGTTCAGCAGTTGGGCGGCCGCATCGCGGTGCTCCAAGAGCAGGCTGCCGGCGGCGCGGCGGGACTCGATCAACAGATTCAGGCGCTAACGGCGGAGCAATCCGCGAAGTCGGTTAAAGCACTTCAAGCCTTGAACTGGAAAATGATCTGGGGCATACCGGCCGTACTCGCGGCCCTCGCGATGTTCTTATTCGCTTTCCTGTTCCACGAAAACCGTGAATCTGAACGACCTGTTTGACCTCACGCTCAAGGGCTGCGCGAAGCAAGGCGCTCTTGAGTTCCAGGGGTCTTCTCTGACGTTTCAAGACCTTGATGTGCGCTCGAATCAGTGGGCGAATCACTTGCGAGAGAGTGGCTTCGAACGCGCTGACCGCCTGGCGGTCTATCTTCCAAACTGCGTCGAGCTGATCGCCGCGTACATTGCCTGTGTAAAGGCAGCGATCATTTTCACGCCGATCAACGTGCTGTATCGCGAGCGCGAGATCGAGCACATTGTCGACGACGCCGAGCCGAAGGCGTTGCTAACAAACCGTGAACTCTCAGCGAACGTGCCTAGCGGCTCAAACGTCTGGTGCGTTGAGGATGTCATGGCCGATGTCGGACAGCGGCCTGTTGACTTCTCGGCCGAAGGCGTCGAGGGAGATTCGCTCGCCGCACTCGTTTATACGTCAGGCACGACAGGCCGGTCAAAGGGCGCGGCGCTGACGCACAATAACTTCGCCGCGAATGCCACGGCGCTGAACACCTGCTGGCGGATGAGCGCGCAAGACCGCATGCTCCTGGCGCTTCCGCTGTTCCACGTTCATGGGCTCGGCAACGGTCTGCACACCTGGTTGAGCAGCGGCTACAGGGTCCGGCTGCTTGAGCGCTTCCGGAAGGAAACGATTCTCGACGAGTTCCTCGACTTCGAGCCCACGGTGTTCTTTGGCGTGCCGACGATGTACGAAAGGTTGCTGGCCGCCCCGCCGGACGTGGCGCGGGCAATCGGTTTACGAATGCGCCTGTTCGTGTCGGGATCGGCGCCGCTGCCGGCGGCCACGCTGGAGCGCTTTCGCAAACTGTTCGGGCATACGATCCTCGAGCGCTACGGGATGAGTGAGACGATGATGAATCTCTCGAATCCTTATGCCGGGGAGAGACGGCCCGGTTCGGTTGGCAAGCCGCTGCCGGGGATATCGATTCGGCTCGCCGATCCAGATTCAGAGGATGGCCGAGTCGAAGTCGCTGACGGTGAAACAGGAGAGGTTTTGATCAAGGGCCCGAATGTGTTTTCCGGATATTGGAGGCAGCCGGCGGCGACCGCGCAAGCGTTCACGGCTGACGGCTATTTTCGGTCCGGGGACCTGGCCTCGCGGTCGAGCGACGGCTACTACACGCTGCAAGGGCGTCGCACGGAGTTGATTCTTTGCGGCGGCTTTAATGTGTATCCGCGAGAGATCGAGGAGTTTCTTTGTGAACAGACGGGCGTTGCCGAGGCGGCCGTCGTCGGCGTCCCTGACACGGTGAAGGGGCAGGCCCCCGTCGCGTATGTCGTTGCGGCGGCGGGCTTCGACGCGGCGGCGCTGCTGGTTCGCTGCCGCGAAGGACTGGCAAGCTTCAAGACGCCGAGAAAAATCGTTGAGATTGACGAACTGCCTCGGAATGCCTTGGGGAAGGTGCAGCGGCACTTGTTAGCGACGAAGGCGATGGCGACGTAGGCCTCAGTTGCGTGAACGCTTCGCGCGGAACCCGCCACGGGAATGATGAAAAAACTAGTCTTTGCCGCCGTTACCATGGGCCTCGCGATGGGTTTGGCGCTCGGGGCGGTCGAGTTCTACCTGCGCTACCAAACGCTGGGAAGCGTCGCGGCGGTCTGGGCCGAGATGATGAGCGGCGCGGCTCCGTATTCGAATCTTGGCTCGGAGGGGCGGATCATCCCTGATCCCGAACTGAGTTATCGCCTCAACCCGGCTCAGCCGGAAGTGAATTCAATCGGTATCCGCAACGCCGAGATCGAGCGGGAGAAGACTCCGGGTCGGCTCAGGATCATCGTGATTGGCGACTCGGTAGCGTGGCCGGAAAACGGCTTCGTTCAATTGTTGAGTGAGAAGCTTGGCGAACAGGCCGAGGTGATCAACGCGGCGATCCCCGGCTATACGGTCTATCAGGAGCGCATCCTGCTCGAACGTTACTTGATCGACTACAAACCCGACCTGATTATCCAGCAGTATTGCCTGAACGACAACCTCCGTTTTCTGCATCGGTTCACGCAAAAAGGTGGCATGATCTGGACTCAGGAGGCGCAGCGCGCGTTATTTCCAGAGTCGGGAGATGCGCTCGCGTGGCTGCCGAGCGGGAGCTATCTGGCCGTCCGGCTGCGGCTTGCCTACACACGATGGACCAAACCGCCAGGAGAGTTCCCGTAGGAAGACGCGTTTGATTTCGTGAAGGGTTGGCAGGATGACGGCTGGAGTTTCTTTCGTGAGCAGTTCGGTCTCATCCAGAAAGCGGCCGCCAGTGTGGATGCGCGCCTGACAGTCGTCATGTTTCCGTTCGCGCCGCAGTTCCGTGCGGATCTGCTGGCCAAGGACAAGGATTATGTTCTCAAGCCGCAACGGCTGATGAAAGAGATTTGCGGTGAAGCAGGAGTGCCGCTGCTCGACATGTATCCAGTTCTTAAGGATGCGGGAGGCGCTGAGCTTTTGCCCGACCGCATCCATCTTTCCGAGGAAGGGCATCGCATTACGGCCGATGCCCTTTACGAGCATTTGGTGGCGAATGGTCTCATCCTTGCGGCCGATTCCCCGGGCAGCGCGGCCATGACAGAAACGCTGAATGCCGCGGCGGCCGGTCTGTGATCGCGCTGCCGCGAGCGTCGCTTGTTTCGGCGGCGGTGACACGTATTCGGACGCTAGGGCTAGGGAACTTACTTGTTCCAGGGCGGCACGACACCGTTGACGCGGGCGTACGCAATGGCCTGGCCGAGATGTTCGCTGAGGTGGCCGTTGAATGTAATCATGGCGCCCGCGTTCGTGCTCTCGCGGCCGAAGACCTTAACCGCCTTTTCGAGGTCGGCCGCGGCGACATTTTCCAGCGCTTTACGGGTGTGAGCGAAGGATGCCTTCAAGGCGGCGACAATCTCGGCTTGATCGGTGGTGGACTTCTCATATCCCTCGAAGTTCATACCGTCAGGGGGCGGCGTACCGATCATGTTCGGCAGGCGATAGTTCGCACTGACGACATGCAGGAATAGCTCACTGACGGAGCGCACTCCTTCGCCGGGACGCCAGGTGTACTTCGCTTGCGGCATCGCCTCGGCGAGTCCGACGTATTTCTCTTCCAAGCCTGACAGGCGCGCCAAGGCGCCATCGCGTACCGCCAGGGCGGCTGAAGAAGCGGCTGCCTGCTCGGCGGCGGGCTGTTCAGCAGCCGGCTGGGGGCCGCAGGCCACGGCCAGCGCGGTCACGATCAGGATGCTCAAAATAGGGGTCTTTGTCATGTCGGGTTCCTCCTGAGAGTACTCAGACATACCGCGTACGGGCAGTCAGGCAGTTTTTGTAGCATGACGGAAGCATCCGCCCGAATGCAAGCCCCAAGCTGCGAACCGCGCTCGTACTACACTAGAAGCTTCTCCTGAACCCGTGTCCGACACCCTCTTCCAAGATCTTTTCGCTCCTCACGACCGTCCGCTCCAGCAGGATCTGGACCGGTGCGTTCACTGCGGCCTATGCTTGAACGCCTGCCCGACCTACCGCGAGTTGGGACTGGAAGCGGACTCACCACGGGGACGCATCTACCAGATGGTGCAGGTGTCGCAGGGGAAGCTAGCCATCAACGATGAATACATCGAGCATATCGATTTGTGCCTGGCGTGCCGCGCTTGTGAAACCGCCTGTCCCTCAGGGGTGCAGTACGGCAAGCTGGTCGAGGCGGCGCGCGGCCAAATCGACGCCAATCGCAGCCTGCCGTGGTGGCAACGCCTCGTGCGTTGGTTCGTGTTCGACCGCCTGCTGACGAGCCCGTTTCTGCTCAAGGTGACAGGCTACAAGCTGTGGGTCTATCAGAGCAGCGGCTTGCAACGGCTGGTGAGGCGACTGGGTATCTTGAAACTGTTCGGGAGGCTGGCGGAGATTGAAGCGCTGAGTCCCGCTGTCGAGACACCGTTTTTCTTCGACAAAGTCGGCAAGGTCTTCCCGGCTGAAGGCGAAACGCGCTACCGGGTCGCTTTCCTGGCGGGATGCATTGCGAATATTTCATTTGCCCGCATGAACGAGGCAACGGTTCGCGTTCTACAAAAGAACGGTTGCGAGGTGACGCTTCCGCCGGACCAGGGTTGCTGTGGCGCGCTACAGGTTCACGCCGGTTTGCGGGACATTGGACGTCGCCAGGCCAAGCAAAATATCGCAGCCTTCACGCAGGATAACTTCGACGCCGTCATTACGAATGCGGCCGGCTGCGGCTCGGTCGTTAAGGAGTACCCGGAGCTGTTCGAGCATGACCCGGAATGGCACGCGAAGGCGGTGGAGTTTTCAAGCAACGTCAAGGATGTAACGGAATTTCTGGCGGGGATCGATTTGAACCGCGACCTCGCGCCCCTGCCGTTGCGGGTCACGTACCAGGATTCGTGCCATCTATTGCATGGGCAGAAGGTTCGCACGCCTCCGCGGGCGATGCTGGCGGCCATTCCGCAACTCGAATTTCGCGAATTGCCGCTTTCTGAAATCTGTTGCGGAAGCGCGGGCGTCTATAACGTCGAACACACCGAGATGTCGATGGCGCTGCTTGAGAAGAAGATGCAGATGGTCGCGACGACTGGGGCGGACACGATCGTCACCGCTAACCCTGGCTGTATGCTGCAACTGCGTGTGGGCGCCGCGCGCTTTGGACAGGGGCAGAGGGTGATGCACGTCGTCGAGTTGCTCGACGAGGCCTATCGCGCGGCGGAGCGAATCTAGACCATGAGGCGCCATCAGCCTCGCAAGCGTTTCAGCGTCCCACGCCTGTGGCTGCTTCTCGCGGGACTCCAAACCGGAGTCATCGCCGGCGGCGTCGCGCTGCTCTACTGGATGCTCGCCTCGGCCATTCGTGGCGACGGGTCGTGGGCTGTGCTCAACCTGTTCGGCTCGGTCTTCTTTCCGGGGCGCGCACTGAGTCCGAGCTTCTCACGGGTGTCGATCAGCGGCGCGGCGCTGCACTTGCTGCTATCAGGACTGGTTGGATCGTTGTGTTCGTTTTTTCTCGTGAAATATGTAACGAGGCCGGGTCGCTCGCTGTGGGTCGGCCTGCTGTTCGGCTTGGCGTGGTACCTGACGTCGTTTCGTTGGCTGTGGCCGCTGTTCAGCGTGGCGCTGGTTGTGTACCAGCCGTTTCCGGCGATGCTGGTGGGCTACTTGCTGTTCGGCGTGTCGCTGGGGTTGTATCCGATGTTTGTTCAGCGCCTGGGGATGAGCCGCGCTCCACAGCGCGACTCCCCGTTCTTATAATCCCTTTGCGGCGAGAATTCGCCTGGCAATCTCGGCGGCCGCCACGTGTTCGCCGTCAATCTGGAGGTTCGCCTTCTGCATTTCCTGTTCCGTGAGGATGCCGGCCAGTTCGTTGAGAACCGGCCCGAGTTCGGGAAACTTATCCAGGGTTTTCCGCCGCACGACCGCCGCCGCGTCGTAGGGCGGGAAGTAGTGGCGGTCGTCGTCGAGAATCGTCAGGTTCAGCGCCTGAATCACGCCATCGGTCGAATTGCCGACGCCCAGGTCGATCTCGCCGTCACGGAGGGCTCGATAAACGAGCGCCAGATCGACCATCCTCGGAGCCGCGTTGAATCGCATTTGATAGGCTTCGACCAAGCCCGATAACCGTCCGCGCGCTCAGCGAATTCGAAACCGAAACCGATCGTGCGGTCAGCGCTGACGCGCGCAAAGTCGGAAATCGTTTTCCATCCTTCGCGCTCCGCGTCTTCGGCCCGGACCACCATGGCGTAGGTGTTGTTGAAGCCGAAGGGCCTCATCCAACGAAGCTGAAACTGGTCGCTGTAGGCGCCGGCGACCTCGTCATAGACTGCCTGGGGGTCGTGCATGACCGGCTTTTCGAGAATCGCGGTGAGCGCTGTGCCGGTGTATTCCGGGTAGATATCGAGATCGCCCGCCAGTAGGGCGCGGTGGCAGATGAAAGTGCCGCCGAGGCTGAGGCGGCGAGCCACGCTTCGTTTTGTCCGCGCCTCGATGTGCTGCGCGATCAGTTCCGCGAGCAGGACGCTTTCGCTGAAGTTCTTCGAGCCGATCACGATGTCGGGTCGGGGGCCTCCGCAGCCGGCAAGAAGGATCGCAAAACAAAGATAGAGGAGGGTACGCATTGCGGGGAACGGTGGCAGGGATTTAGAGTGGCAGGGAACTGGAACTGTTGACGCCCAGGCCGGATGATGCCTGACGGTTTCCTACTCTAGCACTCGGCCCCTGGCACTGGGCCTCTAGGAGTCACTCCCCAGCACGCGGCGATGGCGTGAAAGCCATTCCCGTGTTCGAGGAGGCAGGACCGGTTCCACGGCCAAACGCGCCAACTCCGCCTTGGTGTCAACGTCGTACCAAGGCGGCAGCAGGGCCACGCTGAAACCGGCCTCATCGAACGCCTGCTCGGTTTGGCGCCGCGTGTCAGGGCTCGACCACGTGATTCCGCTGAACATCCGGGGATCGCTCCGGCGGCAACCGACGGCGTAGTAGCCGCCATCCTCGGCGGGTCCGAGCACGGCATCAGTTTGGTCCAGACATCGAAAGGCCTCATCAATGAATTCGAGCGGCAGTGTCGGGCTGTCGCTCCCCAATACAACGATGTGCTGGTACCCGCGCCGCAGCAACTCTTCCATGCAGCGCAGCATGCGTTCGCCGAGGTCGTCGCCTTCCTGGAGTCCGTAGTTTTCGGCACCGGCCAGGTCTCGGAACGGCGGCCATAGTTGATCGCAGTATAGGTGCCGTGCAACGTCACGCAGGCCCCCTAACCGCTCCCACAGGTCCATCACGAACGCAGTGTGTAGCTCGGCCGCCTGTTCGGCGCTCATGCAAGCGTGAAGACGAGTCTTGACATGCCCTGGCAACGGGGCTTTGGCGAAGACCGCGATGGCGTTCGACAAGCTAGGAACCGAAACCAAGGGAGAAGCAGGCACGTCGCAATCAGTTAGAATAGTGGTTTCGTTCGGCCAATAGGGGAGGAGACTCGATATATGATTCGCTTGATGACCTGGGTTCTTGTGCTTTCCGTCGCGCTGGTTGCGGTTCCGGTGTTCGCAGCGGAGGGCGATGGTGATGCCGCGGCGGGAAAACAGCTTTTTGATACCAAGTGTGGCATTTGCCATAACGCGGACAGTAAAGAGAAGAAGATTGGCCCCGGTTTGCAGGGCATCAAAGACGGTAAGTTGCCCAGCGGCAAGGACGCAACCTACGAAAATGTGCTCCAGAACCTCAACGAGGGCGGCGGCGGTATGCCGGCGTTTGAGAAGCTGATCACAGCCGAAGAAAAGGACAACGTGATCGCGTACGTAATGACGCTTTGACCAGTACGAAGGTCCAAGCACGAAATTGACAGCGGGGTGGGCTCAAGGCCTGCCCCGTTTTTCGTTTGGTCGCACTTCTTAGAAGGTACTCGACTATGCGAGAACAGCCGCAGCGATCGAGATGCGCTTGGCGAAGTTGCTGGAACGAGTGGATAAGGGTCAGATTGCGCTGCTGGATAGGGATGGTGCGCTACCGTAGCAGCGACCCCAACGCGTTTTGGGGTCCCATTGCCCGGCAGGGCTTCGAGATGGTTCGTGTGCCCGGCGAAAACGAAACGATGTTTCGTCATCCTCAGGTGTCCGTTTTGGCGCGAAAGCTGCAAGTTTGTCTGGACCGCGCAAAACTTTCCGGTGTTACCCCCCCCTAGCCGAAAACGTCATATCGGGATAGAATCGGTAGGGACGTTCAGTACAAAACGGTTCGAGAATGTTTTGGCGCCGATGGGCTCGGCTCGTAGGGTTCTCGCGCGCCCGCGGATAACAGCGTACAGCTATGGCATTTGAAATCGGCAAAGTCGCACACGGCTATGAGTTCCTCGAAAAGATCCAATCGACGGGGAGCGGTGTCACCTACCGGGTGCGTAATCAGATCGCCGACCGGCTGGAAACCCTGAAGGTTCTGTCGCGCGAAGTCCAGAAAGACAGCGAGCGGGTCGAGCGTTTCATGCGTGAGGTGAAAATCCACGCCCGCCTGACCCATCCACATATAGCGGCCTTCTACAACGCTTTTGAGATTGACGGCGAAATCGTCATGACCGTCGAAACGCTGCAGGGGAACAGTCTCGCCGAGCTGATGTCAACCGGACCTGTCCCGCTGATGCAAGCGCTGGACTACGCCAAGCAGACTCTCGAAGCGCTCGGATACGCCCATGCCAACGGCGTGATGCACCGCAACATCACTCCTTCGAGCCTCGTTGTGGGGCTCGGCGGGAGCGTGAAAGTCAGTGAGTTCGAGCTGGCCAAATCCGAGTCTGACCCACGTCTCACTCTCACCGGCATGATCATGGGCCCCATGCCCTACATCGCTCCCGAGCAGATCAAGGGCTCGGAGCGAATCGACGGTCGCGCCGATATCTACTCCTTTGGCATGGTCCTGTATGAGGTTCTCACGGGCCGCAAACCGTTCGATTCGGAAAGCCAGTTCGAGGTGATGCAGGCTCACGTCAGTCACTTGCCCGATCCGCTCACACAGGTGAACACGGAACTGCCGCTAGAGGTTGACGCCGTCATCTTTAAGGCGATCGCCAAAGATCCAGCCGATCGCTATCAGACCGCGACCGAGTTCAGCTACGCGCTCGACACGCTTCTGCCGGCGCGCAAGGAAGAGGCGGCAGCGGCAGCCGAAGGGAAGCACGCTTCCGAACCGAACCCCTCACCCGCGCCACCGCCGCGGCCGGTGCATGCCGCCAGCGCGCCGGAGCCGACGGTTGATTGGCGTTCGCTCGATCCGCGCATCGTCGGGTTGGTGCTTTTCTTCACGATTACGCTGATCGGTCTCGTTGCCTACTTTTCCATGGGCCGCTAGGATTACACTTTTTATGAACTCGCGGGTGACCGCGCGGCTGGGTCCATCAGTAGTTTCGTGAGCGCGTAGACGGTCCGGATATTCGGCACATCGACGTCCACCTTTTCGGCCAGTTCAATCACCGCGCCGACGATCGGCTCCAGCTCAGGACGCCGCCCGGCTTCGAGATCCTGCAGCATCGACGTCTTGTGAGCGTCAACCTTGCGCGCCCCCTCGATTCGCCGCTCGGAACCGATCCCGATCTCGATGCCGTATGCGGCGGCGACCGCGCGCACCTCGCCCATAATCGCCCGAACGAGGTCACAGGTCGGATCGAAGCGAAGAAGCTCACCCAACGTGGCGCGAGTCAAGGCGCTGATCGGATTGAACGGTACGTTGCCGAGCAGCTTGACCCAAATCTCGTGGCGAATCTCGGTTCGTATCGCCGCCTTCAGTCCGGCCTTTGTAAAACTACGGGCCAGCGCCTGAATGCGGTCGGTGCGCTCGCCGCTCGGTTCGCCCAGCGGGAAGCGGTTGCTTTCGGGATGAACGACGACACCGGGTTCGGCGATATGCGCGGAGCAATACGCGATTCCCGCGACGACTCTGCGGGCGTCAATGTTGCGGCTGATCACGCCCGCCGGATCGACTGCCTCAACGCGTTCGCCTTCCCACTTGCCGCCCAAGCCGTGAAAATACCACCACGGGACCCCGTTCTGAAACGGGACGATGCAGGTGTCAGGGCCGGTGAGAAGTTTGATCTTCGGCGCGATGGCCGCAAGCCCGTGGGCCTTGACGGTGATGAGAACCGCATCCACGGGTCCGATATCGGCGGGATCTTCGGACGCTTCGGGCCGTACCAGCATATCCCCGAATGGCCCGCTCTTAACCCGCAGCCCCCTCTTCTGAATAGCCTCGAGATGAGCGCCGCGAGCGATGAGCGCCACTTCTTCACCCGCCTTCATCAAGCGCGCCGCGAGCACCGACCCGATCGCGCCCGCTCCATAGATTGCATACTTCATGAGTAGTTGTGGTTCACGGATGCCTCGCGCCAAGCCACGCCGGGCGCGGCGTCACGCTGACCAAGGGGCTGTGCGAAAATCGGAAACAGTCCGCGGCGCGCTGCATGTCTTTACTGGCACCAAAGAAGCTCCAGATGACGGCGCTTGGTACCGGCCTCATTTTTTCACAGCTCGTTAGCCAGCCGCCAACACTGCTTCAGCCGCCTGAACACCCCCTGCCGCGGCGTGGCCCTGCGCGTGCAGGCCGCTCTCCAGCGCCGCCAGCAGCAACACAATGTTGCGGCGCGTTGACGAAGAGCCCATCAGCCCGACACGCAGCACCTTCCCGGCCAGAGGACCGAATCCGCCCAGCACCTCGATACCGTAGGTTTCGAGCAAGAGCTTGCGCAGTTCAGCATCGTCGACGCCTTCGGGAAGCAGCGGCGTGTGCAGAGTCCACAGACGATGCTGCTCGGCCACGTGCATCTTCATGCCGAGCGCCTCGAAGCCGGCCACCAATGCGCGGTGATGCAGGCGATGCCGCGCGAAGCGTGCCTCCAGCGTCTCCTCGTGGATCAGCCGCAGCCCTTCCCTGAGGGCGTAGATCATATTCACGGGCGTGGTGTGGTGGTAACGTCTCGACTTTCCCCAATACTCGTGAATCAGCTTCAGGTCGAGATACCAGGAGACGCAATCCCAGTCCCTGGCTTTGAGCGCCTCGACCGCGCCAGTCGACAACGTCATGGGGGACAGGCCCGGCGGCACTCCCAAACATTTCTGCGTGCCGCTATAGACAATGTCGATGCCGTGCTTATCCACCTCGACCGGCATTCCGCCGAGCGACGTCACACAGTCGCCGATCACGAGCGCGCCGACATCGTGAGCGGCTTTGCAGATCGCGGCGGGGTCTTGCAGCGCGCCGGTGGAGGTTTCGGCGTGGATGAACGCAACCACCTCGGGCCGCTCGCGGGCGATGAACTCGGCCGCCTCGTCGTCGCTAAAGACCTCGCCCCAAGGCTTCTCAAGCCGCACGATGTCCGCTTTCTGACGGCGGCACATATCCGTCAAACGGTCGGAAAAATATCCGTTAGCGAAAACGCACACCTTGGTCCCGGCGCGAACAAAGTTTACGACCGCGGTTTCCATGCCCGCGCTGCCGGTCCCCGAGATGGTCAGCGTGAAGTCGTTCGTGGTCCCGAAGACTTCTCGCAGCAGGTCGTGAATGTCAGCCAGCAGGTCGAATGTGGCCGGGTCCATATGCCCAATCGTCGGCGCCGCCATGGCCAGTAAGACAGCCGGGTCGACGGCGCTCGGACCGGGGCCGAGCAGAATCCTGTCAGGAGGTTGGAAGTAGCTATAGTTCTTGTCAGACATAAGATCAAACGCACAAGAATATCACAGCCGTGGTGACGACCCTGGCGGCGCGGTTCCGCCGGTGATAAGCAGACGAGCGCAATCAGCGAGACGAGCGGCGCGCCACCCACAGCGCCCAAGCAATGAAAACGAACTGAAACGGGAGCCGCAGCCAGTAATACCAGGCGCCCTGAGGCAGCCCTTCGACGCTCCCGCCGCTCATGGCGACGTGCAGATTCGCCGGAAATATCGCCAGCAGCAATGCCGCCAAGCCGTACGCCGCCCAGCGGCGAGTAGAGGGAAGCAGCAGGCCCAGCGCTCCCAAAATCTCGAAAACCCCGCTCACATAAACCAGTTCGCGATGCCAAGGCAACGAAGCGGGCATCATCGCCATGAATCGCTCCACGGTCGTGAAGTGCATCACGCCCGTGACGAGAAAGCCTACCGACATGGCCAGCGCCGCTCGGTCCGGCAGCGTTCGCAGGAAGCCGAGCCTGCGCAGCGGAGGCAGGCTCAGCACCGCCAGTACGCTTACGAGCAAAAAGAAAAACGCCATGTCAGCGAAGTGAAATCGGCGCGATTACACCAGCCGGCAAACCCAGCGGGTCACCGCATCGCAATACCAGAACTCCCCGTTCCGCATGCTCATGCCGTGCGGTTCGGGATCATCCGCGCTCAGTTGCAGCTTTTCGAGCAGCCGGCCATCCTTGGGATCGATCTTGTAGATCGCACGGTGATTACTCTCAACGCACCAGATGTACCCTTCATGCCAGGCAATGCCGTGCGGGCGCTCGCCGGGCGCGGGAATCTGGTGCAGCACCTTGCCCGTCTCGGGCTCGATTTGGTACAGCGCCATCGCCGGCGGCACGGCGATCCAATACTTGCCGTCAACCCACTCCAGTCCGTGTGCGCCCGCTTGGCGCCCTCGTGCCGCGCCCCACTTCGGGTCTCCCACGCCCGGCGTGTCGAAGGTCTTGAGCGTCTTGCCTGTCTCGATGTCCACCTTCAACGTCGTCAGGCCAAACGTTGACGCAATCCACAATGCACCGTTGCCGAGCGTAATCCCGCTAGCGTGGAAACCCTCGGTCTGGATCTCACGCAGCACCGAGCCATCCTCATAGTTCACCTTGAAAACCTTATTAGGGTCTTCCTGGTCGAGAATCCAAAGGCCATCCGCCGCCGTCTGCAATCCGTTGGGCATGTTGCCCGGCGCCATGAACAACTTCTCGACTTTCCTAGGCGTGGCGGGCATCTCAAGAGCTTTCGATGCGGCCGCGCGTGAAACGAGCGGCGCGACGCCTGCCGCGACCAAGCCCGCCAAAAATGTTCGTCTAGCAATACGCATCATGACCTCCCTGCCCGTTCCCGGCCTATCGCGGGCCGTGCGCCTCATTCCCAATACATGAAATGTGGCACAAGCCGATTCGCCGGGTCGCTGGTAAACTCGCAGTCCCCGCAGTAGGCAGTGTACCCCGGATACGCACTGTATAGGACCTGAGGAAGCACGTCCATATCGTCGGGCCTATGATAGGTCTCCAGCAGGATGCGTGGCTGGAACCCGGCGATGGTTCGCAAGCCTCCCCGCAGCGCCTCGCGTTCCGCCCCCTCGATATCCATCTTGATGTAGTCAACGCGCTCCAGGCCCAACTCCTTGACCAGGTCGTCGATCGTCGTCACCTCGACGTCAATCGTCTCGCCGCCGGTTTCCTCGACCAAACTGCTCATACCCGAGTTCTGGACTCCGACGTTGAGAGTAAGCGTGCCGCCGCTGCTCCACACTCCCTTCGGCACCACAATTACCGCGCCGCGTGCGATCTCGTCAGCGAAATTGCGGCGCAGACATTCGAGCTGCACGGGGTCAGGATCGATCGCCATCACCTTCGACGCCCCACGGTCCAGCGCTCGCTGCGTGAAGACGCCCACGTGCGCGCCGCAGTCGAGAACGATGTCACCCGGCCGCACGTCGGAGACCGGATGACGTTGCGACATCCACTCGTGCTCCGCCAGTAAATAGGGGATCAAGCGGACGCCGGCCCAACGCTCACCCGCCACCCTCACCCAAAAGCTCCGCGACGGATGCTTCACGCGCTCAATGCCTAGCGCCTCATCCGTCTCCACGACGCTAACCTGCTGTTCGTGGCGCTCCACCCGCGCCGGCAGGTCCATGCTGGCCGAATAGAAGCTCAGCACCCGCGGCCATGGGCAGTGCCTGGCGTTCAGCAGAACCTTCTGACTCACCGCCCATGCGTTTGCCACTAACCACAGACGCGCTTCCATATCCCAACTCAACAGCGCAATCGGAAGCGCCATCAGGGCGAGCAGAATCAGGGGCCCGCGCCTGCGTCTTTTGGACTGTGTGCTCATGGAATGAATCTTCCTCCGGAAGCAGACGCGTTCCTTCCCCGTGAGCGGTACGAATCGCTTGTCGGCCCCTGGAGTATTCGCTAATAGCCTAGCGCAAGTTTCTCGGGTTGACTCCAAACTCCTGCGCATTCCCGGTGGCGCCCATGGCCCGACGTTCGGAGGAATCAAGGGCGCGCCCGACTACGTCAGAGAAACGATTCACTGGTTTGACCATCACCTCCAGCGACCTCCCGTTCGGCGCTAGAAGCCCTTCCCAGCAATAGCGCGCGCGGCACGAGATCGTGCGCCAGCATCCAAATCTCGCAAGAAATTTCTGTGCAGCCGTGCGCTTAGCGGACTCAGCGGGACGTCACGCCCGCCCTGCGCGCCGCACCTTAGAGTTCTGCCACGCCGCCTGAACTAAGGGCTCGGCGGCCCCTCCACGGCCTGTGCATGGCGCTCTGGGCGATTCCACTCCCTCTTTCCGCCTCCTTGCCCCGGTAGTACCAAAGGTTCAATCGGTCGGGCTTCTGCTCTAGCTGTCTCGGTGTTTGACCTTGGAAAAGAAAGGTACGCGCGCTCTATTGGCCGCCATCGATGGTAAGGGGCATGCTGTGTACAGGGCAGTACCGAGAGACAAGACCAAAGGTCCCCCAAAACTTTTGGAGAGACAACAATGAGAGCGAATCAGATCACAAAACATTTCACGAACTTGGCTGTTCTGGCCGGATTGGCCGTTCTTGGCAGCCCGGCTGTTTACGGGGGACCAGGTGAAGGAACCCTCTACGGTACCGACGGCACGAGCATGAACCTGGTCACTGTCGACCCCGGCACCGGCCTTAACCTGACAAGCATATCGACAGGCATAAACTTTCAGGCCCTCGCTGTGAATCCAGCCGACGGTGTGATCTTTGCCGGTACGGGCGGCGTTGTGGCCGACGTGTACACCGTTACTCCAGGCGGCGCCGTGACGTTCGTAGGGGCCGCGGGGTCGGGAGCCGTCGCCATCACCGCAATGGACTTCGATGACAACGGCGTTCTGTACGCCGTACTTGACCTGTTCGATGATCTGTCTCTTCTCGACAACGATGGCGATACGTTGGCGACGATTGATACGGCGACCGGAGTCGCGACCATCGTGGGATCACTTGGTATTGACGGCTTTCAGTCGATCGCCTTCGCTCCCGATGGCACGCTGTACGGCATGCGGCTCGATGATGTTTTTCTCTACGACTCGTATCTCCACGTCATCGACCCCTCGGACGGTTCCGTGGGGCTTGAAGTCCCGATCACCGACTTCTTGGGCCTGCCCGTGGACGGCGGCATTACGGGCCTGCAATTCAACTGCGACGGAACCCTTTACGCGGGGACAGCCTTTGATGATTTCTTCCTTTCTGGCGGAGGAAACCTCGGTAGAGTTGGCCCGCTCAATACTCCTGTCTATGCACAGATCGGCGTCGGACCGGCAGTTGCCTCCTTTGAGGGTGACCTGGCCGCCCTAGCCTTCGCCGACTCCTGCACCCCGCCCCCACCCCCCGTCCTTGAAGTCGTGGTTGATCTCGAAGCCGGCCCCAACGCGACCCCCATCCGCTGCGGCCAGTCCGACCGCGACCTCGTCACGGCGGTTCTGAGCAGCGACGGCACCGATACGCCCGTCTTTGACGCCACCACGATCGACGCCGATACGGTCCGCTTCGGACGCGACGGCTCCGCAACGCTGGCTTCCGAGAAGCACCAGCAACTGGGCGGCGCCACGCGTCACGAACAAGACGTCAACGGCGACGGATTGACCGACTTGGTCTTCCATTTCCGGCTCGGTGCCACCGACTTTAGCTGCGCCGACCTAGGCGGCGCGAACAGCGCTTTGATTCCCGCCACCATCAGCGGCCAATTGGCCGGCGGCGAAGAGTTTGAAGGATCCGGCGAGTTCGAGATGAGGAAGTAACTCATCTCAAACTCGGTGGGAAAAACACTTATTGGTACGAGGAGCATTAGCCATGACAACAGTGAAAGTTGCTACCCCCCCAAGGCTTAGCGCCGCGGCTCGCGCCGTTCCGGCCCAAAGCCGAGGGCAGATCGCCCCGATGTTAGCGATCACGATCGCCGCCCTGTTTGGGTTAGCGGGACTCATTCTCGACGGTGGCCGCGTCCAGTTCGAAAAACGCCATATGCAGCTCGCGGCCGACGCAGCGGCCATGGGCGGCGCTCACGCGCTGGTTGCCGGCCAGACGGGTAACGACATCACGAATGCCGCCCGCGACGATGCCGAACTCAACGGCTTCGAACACAACTCCAATGACCAGGACAACAACTCCGACCAAACGAAAATTAGGGTCCAAGTCAACAATCCTCCGCTGAGCGGTCCCAAAATCGGTGACGCCAACTACGTCGAAGTCATCATCTCCAAGAACTACGCCACAACCTTCATGCGCGTGCTGGGTGTCGAAAAAGCGCCGGTTCTAGCCCGCGCCGTAGCCGGCATGGAAAACTTCGGCGCGGCTTGCGTTCTGGCGCTAAGTCCGAGCGCGTATGGCGCCCTAACCCTCAATGGCACCCCGATCTTGGATTCCGGGTGCGGCGTGCAGGTGAATTCGAGCAGCCCCACAGCGCTTGTCGCCAACGGCGGATCAACGATCGATGCCCTGCCCGCGGGAATTGGCGTCTACGGGCAGTCGGCAGGAAACGGCTGCTCCGGCGGCTGTTTTTCACCTACTCCCGTCCACGGCGCGCCACCGATGAAAGACTGGCTGGCGCACGTCCCGGATCCAACCGTACCGGGCGCTGTAACCACCGTGTACGACGTTACCGACCCAAACAACCCAATCTCCGTGTCGACGCTGGGGCTCGATATCTCGAACGGCACATGGGATCTTCATCCGGGCCTGTACACGGGCAGCACCGGAAACGGCAACAAAGTCGATGGCATAACCATCAGCGGCGGCACCGTCAACCTCTATCCCGGCATCTACTTCCTCGATAGCGGAATGCAAATTACGGGTAACACCTTGTTCCGCACCGTGGGTACCAATGGACAGCCCGGAGGCCCGGACGAAGGTGTGATGTTCTACAACACGACTACCGGAAGCGCGAGCTTGGGGGTGTCCTGGAACAATATCGCCATCGCGGGCACGGTGCAAGCCAACCTCAAGCCCATGACGACGGGCATCTACAAAGGCATCCTGTTTTTCGAAGATCGAAACTCTCCCACTTTGAATCCGGGGCATTCGATCGCCGGTACCGCTGACGCCACCTACGACGGCGTCCTCTACTTCAGCAAGAACAATGTCACCTACACCGGGACCAGCTCGACAGGAGGTTGGACCGGCATCATTGCCGACACCATTACGATCAACGGCACGACGACCCTTTCGAACAACTTTCTCGTCGATTCAGATGGTGAGACGCCGTTCCGCACGGCAATGATGGTCGAGTAGGTGGTTGAGACAAATCTAGACAGGAGAATGACATGACGAATCCACTAACACAGAACAATCGCAGGCGAGGCAACGCTCTCGTTGAGTTGGCCGTCACCGTGCCCTTTCTATTCCTGCTCACGATGGGCGCGGCTGATTTCGGCCGCCTGTTCTATCACGCCCTAACCGTGACGCACGCCGCCGGCGTCGCCAGTGAGTTCGCCGCCTATGACAACCTCCACGCGGTGGATTACTCCGGAACGCAAGCGGTGGCGCTAGCCGACGCCTTCGAGGTCAAGGGTGCCACCGCCACCGCGACACACGTCTGTGTTTGCACCGCGGGCGGTACGCCGGGAAGCTGCGATCTCGACGCCTGTGGCGGATTGCCGCCCCGCGTCTATGTGAAAGTCACCGTCGAGGACGACTTTAAGACCATGGGCTCTTACCCGAGTATCCCCGACTCGACACTGATCGGACGCGACGCCTGGCGCCGCGTTCAATAAGGAAGAAATCCAATGAAAATCACCCCTCGATCCAGCCAACGAGCCGCCACGCGAAACCGCGGCCGCCGCGGCAACGCCATCGTTGAATTCGCCTTCGCCTTTGTTCTCTTCCTCACATTGGTTGTCAGCCTCTTTGATTTCGGCCGGCTGGCCTGGACGTATACCGCCGTCCACTACGCCTCCCGTCAGGCGTCCCGCTACGCGACGGTTCACAGTGCAATCGATCCGACAAGCTCGGGTGAGCTGCTCACCATCGCGCGAACACACGCCATCGGGCTCGACCCGGCGCTGCTCACGATAACCACCAACTACAACCCGGCAACCGTGAAACGGGGAAGCCTGCTCACGGTGCGCCTGAACTATCCGTTCAACTTCGCCTTCGGCGCCCTGGTACCGCAATCAACGATTCCTCTACAAAGCACCAGTATGGTGGTCGTCGCAAGTAGGTAAACGTCAGAGCAAACACTTTCCAGCGCCGTGCCGAGCCCGCGGGTTCGGCACGGCTTTTTTTTGTGCCGGTTGAACCGCAACCTTAACTCGTAGCGTCGTAAAACCACTTCAGCGGCAGGATGTGCAGCCGTCGCGGCAATGAACTCAGCGCATATCCGGTCGAAGTCCGGCGGTTGCGGTCTTTCGTCAGATGCGTCCACTGAGCGGGAACCGGATGCGCATCCCAAGGGTCGACGCGATACCAGTAGTCGTGCTCGATGAAGACCTCTTCACCAAGAATCCAGAAGTTCGCGTACGAAGCGCGCAGCCGGCCGCCGATGGGGTTGTCGGGGATGGGGTCGGATGGCTTCGTCGCCGAGCCGGGCCGCACGAACCCCGGTGGCTCGGGATCGGAGACGCGCGCGGATTCATCCATCCCAGGGCTCACGTGGATATTACGGAAGTTCGTCCAGCCGCGGCCGTTGTCCGTGGAAATGGCGGCCGATAGGCGGCAACGGCCGTAAGCTTCGCGATGCTCCTTCGCGGTGACCTGATTCCAGACCACCATCAGATCACCTGTCGACGGAATACGCTTCACGCGAATCGGCGCATTGGCGGAGTTAAGAGCGCTCAGTTCGGGCAGAGTCCAACGTTCACCGCTGTCGTCAGAGAACGTTTGTACCGCGCGCATTTGAGCGCAACGGGCCAGGCACAGAATGCGGCCGTCGTTGGTCTCGGCGGCGGTCGGCTCGTGCATCGAATCAAGGTTGCCGTAACCTTCATTGATCCAAAGCATCAGGTCGCCTTCGTTCGCGAGCCAGGTTTCACCCTCGTCATCAGAATAGAAGAACCTCGTAGCCCAAACATTCTCGGGGCTCCACAGATGCCCGATGCCGCGCTCCCGCCCTTCAACGAGCGGGGCAGGGTGGGGCTCAGCGGCCGTGCTGCCGCCGTAGCAGGGCCACAGCAGGCGTCCTCTGTTGAGCTGAATCAGCGTGTCATTCAGCGCGTACCAGCTGACAATACCCGGCGGCGACACCAGCACTTCCCTCGTCCACGTCTCGCCTTCGTCATGTGATTTGCGGAAGAAAAGACCACGCTGAGGTTGCTGCCGCAGCCGGTGTTGGCTAGCGCCGCCGCGGTCCGGCAGCTCATCCGCGCGAAGTGGACGATAGCTGGTGACGCCGATCGCTCCTGACTGTAAACGCAACACGCCCACCGGATCGGCTTCGGCGATGATCTGCCGGCCGCTGTCGAGCACGGGTTCCGGCTCGCTCCAGGTGAGGCCTCGATCCCGCGAGTAAAACTTCAGCATCCCGCGGATGATGCCCATCAGGCGACCGTCGTTTAGCTCGATCAACCCGCCTTTCTGAGCCGGGTATTCGAGCAGGCGATGTGTGCGCGGTTCGCTCATGGGAGTCGGGGCGTTGGCAGCTACGAATACAACCAATCCAGCGGCACCACGTGAAGCTTCTGATACTCATCTCGCTTCTCGCCAGACCACAAGCTCGCCCGGAAGCAATGCTCGTGGTCGATGTAGACCTTATCACCGAAGAAATGCACGTTCGCGTACGACGACTGAACATAGCCTTGTACCGGATCGTTGGGGACCGAATTGTCAGGGGCCGTTCCCGGCCGTGTATTCTCAGCGGCCCGAACGAAGCGCGGTGGCTCGATATCGGCGACTTCGGGATTTTCGTCCATGCCGGGCGACAGTTCGAGCGTCCTGAAATGATGCCAGCTTCGGCCCGAGTTTCGCGAGACGGCGGCGGAGAGGCGGCTGCGTCCATAGCCGTCGCGGTGCTCGCTTGCCGTCACCTGATTCCACACGGCGAGCAGGTGATTCGTCCCGGGAATCCGTGCCAGCCGCGGCGGCGAGTTCGAGTTGTTCAGGCTGCTCATCTCGACCATCGTCCAAGTCTCGCCACCGTCGGATGAGTAGCTACGCAACGCACGCATATTGGTCGAGCGGGCAAGCATGAGCAGGCGTCCGTCGGGTGTTTCGGCGATACTGGCCTCACCGCACGGGGCCGTGCCGCCGTGGCCCATGTCCTTCCAGTGGAAGAGCGCGCCGCCGGCGTTCCAGGTGGCGCCTTCGTCGTCGGAATAAAGGATGTGTGTCGCGTAATGCTCGGGCAACCAAGTGTGGCCGATGCCCTGAGGGCGGTCGACGTAGTCATGGCTGAAGCGGGTGTGGGCAGGCAGGATGAGGCGGCCGCTTTCGAGCTGCGTCAGGCTGCCGTGGAGCGCGTAGAGGTCGTCGCCCGGAAGCGGTGTGACGCTCACTTCAGCCGACCAACTGCGCCCGTCGTCGATCGACGTCCGGAAGAAAATCTTCTGGCGCCGGCGGTTTGCGACCTGTTGCCAACGGCCATAACAAAGCCCGATCTTGCCGGACTTCAGACGCCTGAATCCCAGTACGTGGGAATCGCTCTTGATGGGGCGCCCTTTATCGGGCAACGAGGAATCGAGAACCTCGCGCGGTTGCGACCAGCGCCGCCCGCCATCGTCGGAGACGGCGTACACAAGGCCGCGGCCGGCCAGAACAATGCGGCCGTCGGCGCGTTGGAACATGTCCCCCTTGAATGGCAGCTTGAGGGGCTCGCCGGCAGCGGAGGAGAGTCCGCCCGTGCTGGCGGCCAGGGCGCCGGTTTTAAGAAAGTCGCGCCGCTTCATGGGGCCTTTGTACGTCGAGTGCCCCTATTCTATCGAGGTCCGCGGTCGGGCAACGAAACGGTCTGCAAAATAGCACCGCCGCGACGTCAGCGAAAACGGATCGAGCCGGCCATGCGGTCGAAGGTGGACTGCAGGCGCCCGTACTGGTTCTCGGGCGCGATGAAGAGCATGTAGAAGACACCCTGCGGCCGGGATACGGTAAGCAGCATATCCTTCTCGGAACCGCCGTAGGGGGATGGCCCGGTCAGCCCGACGATCAAGCCCTCGCTGCCCGCGACAGTGACTTGGCGCGGCTGTACCGCTGCGCGCAGATTCGGGTTGATTTCTTGCAACTGTTGCAGCAGCTCCCAGGTGGCGTTAAGCAAGTCTTTGCGGTAGCGCGGCTGGTAGTAACTGACCACGGCGCCGTAACCGATGCCGCCGCTGCCGCCTCGTGTGCGGACGATCCCGCTCTCGGGCGCGATCGTCAACGTGCTTGACGACTGGGCCCCGTAGGTGCGCCATGCGGTCGGATATTCCAGCGAAAACGTACTGCCATTGATCCGCTGAAACCCAGCTGTGGGAGCAGACGGCGGGGCAACTCCGGCGGCGGCGGCCACCTGCTGTTGCGGCTGCTTCTTGGGTGCCGGTAGTTGGGCAACCTGACGCTTGGCGTTGGGGAAGCTTCCGCTGGCGTATGCGTAGTTGCCCGGCGGCAAGGCTTCCATCTCAGCCCGAACGAGGATCACGCGATTGCCGGGACTGGGATGCGAAGAAAGCAGGGCCGGTGGTCGCGAGCCGCCTTGCGCCTCGAGCTTTTGGAAGAAGTTAGCCATCTCAACCGGGTTGTATCCCGCTCCGGCCATGATGTGCGTTCCCAGCGCGTCGGCTTGTTTCTCGGCGCTGCGCGAGTACTTCATGAAAAGCGCGTTCAGTCCGAGTCCCAGACCGATTTGGCCCGCCTGCGCCAAGATGGATTCCTGGCCTAGTACCGCGCCGGCCAGCACTGCGGGAAGTTGCACCATCTGCGCCTTACTGGCCTGGCTCGTACCGTGACGAAGCGCGACGTGGGCAATTTCGTGCGCCAGCACGCCGACAAGTTGCCCTTCGGTGTCGGCGGCTGCGAGCAGGCCCGAGTGGACAAAGATCGGCCCCCCGGGAAGCGCAAAGGCGTTAATCGAACCTTCGTTAATGAGCGTGAACTCGTAGGGGTAATCCTCGGCCTCGGGCCGGCCGGCCAGGCGCGCGCCCAGCTCGCGGATGTAGCGCTGCAGTTCCTGGTTCTCGACGATGTCGACTTGCTTGCGAATTTCCGCCGCCGCTTCTCGGCCGACCTCAATGTCTTGCTCTTTGCTGAAAGAGTTGTAGCCCGGTTTGAGGGGATCACCCGGCTGCCGCGTGGCACAGGATAAGTGCAGAAGGGCTATCGCTAAGAGCACTAGTTTCTTGGGCATAGTGATTATAAGGACATGGTAGCGAATCGACTCGGCTGCTTGACCCGGCGGTGGCCTGCCGGCCCGATCGCGCGCTCGTCCCTGTAACACCAGATCCGAGGCTCCATTCGCCGTCCCTTCCCCCAATCAGGGACGCAGCATGCCGTGCCCTCGGCTCCTGGAAGCGGCCAAAGGATGGAAAGTGAATTGAGTATTACGTCTGGCCTGCATTGCTTACCTTCCCGCGCTCGACCATCAGACGGTTCTGGCCCTTCTGGACGGTGTTGCCATCTTGGTTGATGAGTTCAATCTCCAAGGTCACGACGCCTCGGTCGGGCTTTGACGCCGAGGGGCGCTTGTCCGCGACCCGGATTCTTGCTTTGACCGTGTCACCGATGAAGATCGGGCCGACGAAGTCCCACGACCAGTGAAGTGAGGCGATGGCGTGGGTCTGGAACTCGGAGCGATTCTTGAGGCCGTCGGTGATGGCGAGTCCCATCAGCCCATGAGCAACGCGGCGCCCGAATTGCGTCTGCTTGGCGAATTCCTCGTTCGTGTGCAATTCGAAAAAATCCATCGATAGCCCGGCGAATTGCATGACGTGCCAGTCGGTGATGGTGACCCCGGGCGTCTCGTGTTCCTCACCAATTTGAATCTCGTCGAAGTAGCGCTTGGGCATATGGGCGTGACGTTAGCACAGCAGGTGGGATGACTGCAGATAGCGTGATAAGATTTGGTCTCTTGCTGTGAGGGGCTATGAGGACAGGGCTTGAGAAACCGACTTTGGGCGCGGACGAGGCAGTTGCCCGCATCCCGGACGGTGCGACGGTGGCGATCGGCGGGTCGGGGTCGGGGCATTGCATTCCCGATGTGGTGCTGGCGGCGCTGGGCCGGCGCTTCGTCGAGACCGGCCATCCGAATAGTTTGACGCTCGTTCACGCCTTCGGTGTCGGCGATCAGAAGGTGCGCGGCTTGCAGCATCTGGCCCATGCCGGAATGTTTCGCCGTGTGGTTGGCGGGCATTGGTCGATGGCACCCGCCATGGGCAAGCTGGCGGCCGCGAATGACTTTGAGGCCTACAACATTCCGGCCGGCGTGATAGTCCAGTTGTTTCACGCGGCGGCGGCGGGAAGCCCGGGCTGGATCACTCATGTTGGTTTGGGCACATTCATGGATCCACGCCTCGAAGGCGGCAAGCTCAACGCCCGTGCTCAGCAGGACATCGTGGAATTGATGGAACACAACGGTGAGGAGTTCTTGTTCTACCCAGCGATCGCGATCAACGTGGCGTTAATTCAGGGAAGCGTCGCCGATACTCACGGCAACATCGGGATGCGGCGGGAACAACTGCGCGATGGCGCAGGCGGCGCGGGCGGCGGGCGGGATTACCGTCGCGGTTGTCAAGGAGCGGGTGGGGCTGGGAGACATCCATCCTCAGGATGTGCGCGTGCCGGGTTGCTTTGTGGACTGTGTCGTCGTCGACCCGCTCGCCGGGCAGACATTTCAGACGCACTTTGAGCCGGCGTATAGCGGCGATGCGTTGAAGCCGGATGAGGAATTCGGCGAGTTTCCACTCGATGTGCGCAAGGTGATCGCGCGGCGTGCGGCGCTTGAACTCGAGCCGGGCGCGGTGCTGAACGTAGGGTTCGGAATTCCGGACGGTGTCATGAAAGTGGCGCGCGAGCAGGGTATCGCCGACACGCTGGTGCCGACCATCGAGCACGGCCAGTTCGGGGGCATTCCGGCCGAAGGGCTCGACTTCGGGGCGACGTACAATGCCGAGGCGATTCTCGAAACGGGCCCCATGTTCAACTTCTATCAGGGTCGTGGGGTCGATCAGGCCTATCTTGGTTTTTTGCAGATCGACCGGCAAGGGAACGTCAACGTGAGTAAGCTGGCCGATTCGATCATCGGTACGGGCGGGTTCATTGATATTTCGCAGAAGGCTCGGAAGGTCGTTTTCTGCGGCACTCTGGCTGTCCGGGCGCAAACCGAGTTGGCCAATGGGACCGTCAGATTCGTTCGCCACGGCACGCCGAAGCTCGTTGAAGCTGTCAATCAAGTGACGTTCAGCGGACGGTATGCGAGGGAGCACGGGCAGGAAGTTTCGTATGTGACCGAGGCGGCCGTGTTCCGATTGACCGCCGAAGGCGTGCGGCTCGAAGAAGTGGCGCCGGGGATTGATTTGGAGCGAGACTTGTTTCCACAACTCGGATTTCGACCGGTGATTGCGGAACCCCTGCGGACGATGGCAAAGGAGCTATTTTCGGACGAGCTGTTACCGCGGACACTGTTTCGCTTCTACGCATAGGGAGGGCGCCTCAACGAGCAAGTCAAGCGTCATCCGGCGGACGGACGGTACGTAAGTATTTGCTTGCTTATTCAGCGTATTCCCGGTAAAGTCGTAACGTAACTCCGAAGCGGGATGAAAAATAGTCGTTTCGGGGAGATCCTCTGCGTTTGGACCTTCCTCATTTGTGTTGCCACCCCGGCTGCCGGTGGAGTTGAAATTCGGGAATCGCGCTTGTTCGTGGACGGCGCGGCGCTGACGGTGCGCGGTGTCGTGTACTCGCCTACGCCGATTGGGCGTGATGGGACGAGTGGGTTCGACAACGCGGCGTGTTTGTATACCCGCGACCTGCCGCTGATCGCGGCCATGGGGGCCAATACGATTCGGACAACGGGATTGGTGCGTCCTGATGACCGGCCGTTTCGCGTGATGCTCGATCGGACGGGGCTGTATTGGCTGGCGGGGTTTCCGTTGCAGCCGTTCCATGATGTAAGCCGCTCACTGTCTCCCGATACGGCGGATGGGCAGGCTTTGCGGGTGGAGATTCTGGCCCAATTTCAAGCTTTCGTCGAGGGCTGGAAAGGGGCGCGTATTCTCGCATTCGTATTTGGCGAGGATGCCGGGCGGGATTACGAGACGAAGTTCGCCGGCGATGTCGCGGACTACTACTCTTTGCTGGCTGAGGCCGCGGCTTGGGCGCGGGCGGAAGGAGTGCTGCTCACGGCTACGGTTTCGGAGCTAGAGCAGGTTGGGCCAGTGGAGATAGGCACGGATGACGCCGCGCAGCCCGATCTGGCGTTTTGGTCGTTGAACCGGCTCGGGGCGGAGCCTCTCGGGAGCGACTTTGAAGCACCGCGGTTGCGAACCTCGAAGCCGCTGCTGATTTCGTCATTCGGGGTTGACGCCTACGACGCAGTGGCCGGGCAGTCGAATCGGGCGACACAGGCGGCGGTGTCGCGGGAAGCGGCTGTAGCGATCGAGGCACGGGCGGAACACGGCGTGTTGGGCG
The DNA here is from genome assembly GCA_027624045.1 of Acidobacteriota bacterium. Classification (GTDB taxonomy): domain Bacteria; phylum Acidobacteriota; class Terriglobia; order Bryobacterales; family UBA6623; genus JAPPLB01. The sequence goes on along the minus strand of JAQBUE010000025.1, from coordinate 5,201 downwards.
GCGTCTATGCCGGCTTCGTCGACGAGTGGTGGAGGGGTGGCGATTCGGGCACTCAGCAGACCGCCGGCCGCGCTTTGGCTCGTTCGCCGGATGGTTTCCTCAATGAGGCTTGGCTCGGGTTGTTTCGTACTTCGTCGAGCATCGTGGACGGCTTGGACCGTATCCGGCCGCGTGACGTCTACTTCGTCTTGGCCAACGAATGGGGTGGTACGCCGCCGCCGGAAATGTTCGACAGCGTCGTCCCGAAGGCGACGCCGGGTGGCGTACGAAACATGGCGGGCCGGCTGCCGTTGCTGTCGCCTGGCAGTCTCTTTCTGTTGGAGGGGGCGAATCTGGCTTCGGTGGGGCGGTCGGTCGGTGCGGGGGATCTGCCGCTAAGCCTCGGTCCGGTGAGCGTCTGCATGGCTGACGAGGCCGCTCCGCTGATCTTCAGTGTCGAGAACGAGATTCGGGGGCAGCTTCCGTGGTCGGCTGAACCTGGGATCGAGAAGGCTGTTGTGTACCGGGCGGGTATTCCGAGCGACCCAGTCGAATTCGAAGTTCAGGCTACGGCGCCGGGGATCTTCGAGGACGGTGTTTTCCGTCCGGGGCGGCCGTGCCCGGTGAACGTGGAAAACGGCATTCGACCTGGAAGTTACTTGGAGATTTATGGGTCGGGTTTGGGGCCCGCGGAGGAGATACTGGCGGATGGTCAGACGCCGGCCACAGCGCTGGCTTTCCTGCAACAGCCGACGGTGAGACTCGGGGGGCGTGAGTTGCCTGTCTTGTTCTCAGCGATGATGGCGGGCTTCGCTGGCGTGTCACAGACCAATGTTGCCGTGGGGGACGACTTTCCGGCGGGTTTGGTGGCCCTCGTCGTCGAGCAGGCAGGGGCCGCGAGCAGCCCGCACATGTTGCGGGTGACAAGCGGAGCGGAACGGCCGAGTTTTCGCGTAACTTTGGATGGGCCCGAGACGGTCTTGCTGCAAGCGGGCGGACCGGCCCGAACGGTTTTTGTCCTGCTGAATGGGCTCAACTCGTTCTGCGATCTGGTGCGCTTTGACCTCAGCGGCTTGCCGGCGGGCGTGACGGCGTCGCTGCCTGTCGGGGCGCCCGGGCAGACTCTTCGTCTCACCCTTCAGGCCGAGGCCGGCGCGCCGCCCATCGTCGGCCGGCCAGTAGTGATCACGGGGCGTTCGACGATACCGGAGACGGTGGATCGTGTTGTGCGCGTGACGGTGCTCCCGAGCTTGGGGGCGGTTCCGGTTCAGGTTGTTTCAGGCGGCTGGTTGAGTACGGTGCCGGTCGCGAGTTTTGGTGTGCAAGGGAGTGAGATCTATAGGACGACCGGCGGCGGTCCTGGGCGCGGCTTCAACTTCGTGACGGTCGATCCCGAGACAGGAGTTTTCGGACCCGTCCGAGCGTTTGATACTTGGTTGCGAGATGCGGATGTGGTCGCGATGGAGGACTATCTGAAGTCGTTGCCCCTGGGCGTTGTGGTGCTCGGAGCGATCGCGGATGATGGCGTGGCGCGTATCACGGCTGAGACCCGGCGAGTGATCCGCGAGTCACTCGGTTCGGAGCTGATTGACCACCTGGAGTTTCGCTATTCGTGGGCCATCATCTCGCGCAAAGGCGCAGCACAGCCGATTGACGAGGGTCTGAGCCCGAACGGGCTGGTGGTCCTGGCGGCGACCTTGAATTTTCCGATGCCTTGATTGAACGGGCGGGTCGACGAGACGCGCCGTCAGACTTGGACCGACCAGTTCCGGACGGCTTCGGGCTGGACCCACTTGCGGATGCCGCCGATTTGGTTCTCTCTCCAATACTCAGACCAGTCGATGGTCTCGGGCGCCCAGGGGATCTTCTCCCGGTCGGCGGCGCTGAGGCGGGCGTAGCCGTCCCGGATGTTGCGTGTCTCGAAGATATAGCGGTTTTCGAGGATGAAGGGCATGTACTGATCGATCGTCTGATCGCGGAGGTGCGCTTGCAGGGCCAGTGTGCGGTGTGAGGCGATCCAATCGTCGAGAAGCCCATTGGCGGGGATGGGCGTCTTCTTAAGTTTGTCTTGAATGGCGATGAGGATGCGGCGGCTGGTTTCGATGCGACGCGCGCGGGCCTGGCGGTTTTCGCGGATACGGCTGGCAGGCAGGAAGCGCAGGCCGAACGAGGGGCGAAGCCAGAACGGGATCTTGCTGTCGCTGGATCCATTGGGGTTGACGAACCGTGCCTCGTCGCAGAGAAGCTGGATGAGTGGTCCGAGAGCGAAGGGGTTGGTGTCGGCGGAGGCGAGTTGATAGACCGGCCGGTGTTCGCCCGTAAGCAGTAGTGCCCCACAGGCGATGATGGCTGCCGCGACCTTGTCGACGGGAATGATCTCGAGCGGGATGTCGGGGCAGGCGGGCCATTCGGTCATGCCGCTGAGGGCCATGAGGACGAGCGGCGCGGCGGTGCGTCCGCCTTCGATCCAGCCGGGAAAGGGGAAGCGCCAGGAGCTTTCGACGATCGCGGGCCGGACGATGGTCCAGCCGAGGCCGGACGTTTGCGCCAGGACTTGCTCGCCGAGGCTCTTCGAGTAGGTATAGGTGTTGACCCAGCCCCAGCGGGCGGCACGGCGGCGACCGGCGGCGATGAGCTGTTCGTTCTTGGCGCGGTCGTCGGCTGAGGATTCACGGATGCGGCGGATTTCGTCGCGCAAGCTTTCGAGTTCGGCGGCGGCGTTGAACGAATCGTCGTTGAGGCTGCTGCGGTTGGGATAGAAGCCTGGGATGGGTTCGGTTTCTTCGATGAAGCCGTCGGCCTTGCCGGCGACGTAGCAGGTAGAAACGTGCAGCAGCTTCGCTTCGAGGCGGCGCGCGAGCGCGGCCATTTCGACGACGGAATCAACGTTGGCTCGCAGCGATTGGTCGACGGGCGGGAAGAACTCGACGAGGCCGGCGCAGTGGATGATGAGATCGATGCCGTCGGCCCAGCCGGGCTGCTCAACGCCTGCATTCGGTTGGGCGGCGTCCCCGGCCCAGACGGTGATCTTGTCGCGGAAGAAGGCGCGGCCCAGGGCTGTGAGAAGAGGCGCGAAGGGCGGGGAATCGAGGACGTCCGTTTCGAAACGCTGCTCGGCGGTTTGATCGCGTTTGGGGCGAATGAGCAGATGGACTTGACCGATATCGGGGTAGCGATCGAGCAGCAGGGCGAGCAGGACTTTGCCCAGAAAGCCATTGCCACCGGTCAGCAGGATCTGGCGGCCGGCGAGAGTTGAGGAGACGTCAATCAAGGTTGTATGGGAGGAAAACAGCGCCGAGTGATGATGTTTGTAAGCTAGCGAGCGATGTTTCGGGTGTCAAGGGAGTTCATTGTGAATCCACTCACGGAACTGTTCCGTCGCGGTAAAGGTGTGGAGCGGTTTCAGAGACGCAAGGGCGTCGTAATTGGCGCCGGCGGCCCAGGCGGCTCCGAGCGGCGTCGCTCCGATTTCATGAGCGGAGCGGATGTCGGAGGGGGCGTCGCCGATGCAGGCAACCTGCTCGGCTTTCATGTTCCAAACTTCCAGGACTTTGCGCATGCTGTCGGGCTTGACGCCGCCGCGCGGTGAGCCGGCCTCGACAATCTCAAAGGCGTCGGCCAGGCCCATTTCCTGAAGCGAGATCTTGGCGCTGCCGGGGCCTTTGCCGGTGACGATGGCGAGGCGAACCTGCCGCTCGCGAAGCAGCGAGAGCGCCTCGGGCATGCCGGGAAAGGGCTCACGGCACGTCGCATGGGCGCGGCGATACTCGCGCAGGTACATGCCAAGGGCGTCTTCCCAGGTGCCGGGGAACATGTCTTGGAAGATGCCTTCTTCGGTGGGACCGAACATGGCGCGGATTTGCTTGTCGTTGTACTCGCGCTTCAAGTAGTGGCGGAAGGTGACACGGAAGGCGTCGAAACAGATAGGGAGCGTATCGCCGAGCGTTCCATCGAGGTCGAAAATGAGGCCGCGCAGGTTCATGCTAGGGCCGCACCTGGTGTAAGAGGGGCTTGCCCGCTAAACCGAGGAACAGGTTTTCGACCGACAGCCGCGCCATCTCGCGCCGCGTTTCAACGGTGGCGCTGCCGAGGTGAGGAACGATCGTCACGTTGTCGAGAGCGAGCAGCGGGTGGCCGCGTGGCAGCGGCTCGGGCTCGGTCACATCGAGTCCGGCGCCGGCGATCCGTTGGTCGCGCAAAGCTTCATAGAGGGCTTGGGTATCGACGACACCGCCACGCGCGATGTTGATAAGCGTTGCCGTCGGTTTCATTTTGGCGATGGCCGCGGCGTCGATCAGATGGCGGGTCTCGGCCGTCAGCGGACAGGTGAGCACGACGTAATCGGACTCGCCGAGCAGCTCATGGAGCGAACGAAACTGGGCCCCCAGCGTCGTTTCGTCAGCGCGGTGTCGGCGGTTGTGATACAGCACTGTCATCCCGAACGCCTGCGCGCGTTTGGCCACCTGGCTACCGATGGAGCCCATGCCGACGATGCCGATGGCTGTGGAATGGACTTCGCGCCCGAGCATGTAGCCGGGGTCATAGTGAGTGAACTCAGCCGAACGGGCGTAACGGTCGCCCTTCGCGATCAGACGGGCCGAGGCGAGCAGCAGTGCCATACCCATGTCGGCCGTGGCGCCGTCGAGGATGCTTGGCGTATTGCCCACAGGGATGCCGCGCGCCGCCGCGTCGGGAACGTTGATGTGGTCGACGCCGACGCCGTAGTTGCTAATGATCCGCACGCCGGGCAAGCGGTCGAGCATCGCTCCGTTGAGGGCAGGATGTCCGTAGGTATAGACGCCGTCGAGGGGTTCGGATGTGCCATAAATCGCGACGTCCCAGGGCAGCAAGTCGAGGCGGCCGGCCATGAATCCAAGGACGGTGTTGTCGAGGGGGCCGTCGGCAATGATGCGAGGCCGGTGGTTGGGTTGTTCGATGTCAGCTTGCGGCATTGCTTGTCCTGATGAATAAGGTCGTTTCGTGAGGCCGATAGTTTATCAATAACGGCTGTATTGGATTCGCCGCGGGGATTGTGCTGTTGGGGCGGCTGGGCGCAGGTGGGGTGTTTGGTTGGTTTGGGTGGTGGGGTTGGTGCGTGGTTTTGGATTTGGATTCGGGCTGGTTGTCTGTTTTGTCGCTCCTTTGGGGCTGGATGCGTGGGCTCCGACGGGGTTAGGAACGGGATTCGTCGGAGGTGGCGCGGCCGGGTGGGTCGGATGTTG
>JAQBUE010000237.1 GCA_027624045.1 Acidobacteriota bacterium | reverse complement strand
GTCTTCAGGATCATCTTGTATTGGAAACACTCCCTCCTTTCAGGATCATCTTGCATTGGACAACTCTACCTTCCCCGAGTTTGAGTTACGATTACGTACAAGCAAGGATTACGCGCAAGCAATAAGGAGAATCACCATGGCTACTTCCGACCGCCGTTCGTTCTTGAAACTGCTAGCAGCCATGCCGCTGCTCGGCCTGATCGCCTTCGACGATCTCAAACAGAAAGCCTGGGCCGCGGCCGGCAAGAGCGCCAGTGACAGTATCTACACCCGTCTCGGCGTCCGGCCCCTCATCAACGGACGCGGCGTCTGGACCTATCTCAGCGGCACGCTTGAGCTGCCCGAAGTCCGCGAGGCCAAACACCAAGCAGCCATGCACTACGTCGATATCTTCGAGCTACAGACGGCTGTCGGTAAACGTCTCGCCGAACTCTCCGGCGCCGAGTCCGGAATGATCACCTCTGGCGCTGCCGGAGCCATGGCCGCCGCTACCGCGGCCTGTATCGGCGGGTCCGATCCGGCCATCGTCTGGCAGTTGCCCGATATCACGGGCCTGAAGCACGAAGTCATTATGTTCCCCGGACGCAACGCCTTTGATAGCGCGATCCGCTTGGCAGGCGGAAAGCTTGTAGTCACTCCCACGTTGCAGGACGTCGATCGCTCGATCAACGACAACACGGCCATGATCTACACCACCCGGACCGGCGAGCAGCTCGAAAAACTTCTCGTGATCGCCAAGAACGCCAAGGTCCCCGTGCTGCTCGATCAAGCCGCCGGCATTCCGCCCATCGATGGCATCCGGGAATACGCCAAGATGGGCGTTGACCTCTACACCTTTTCGGGCGGGAAAGGCTTGCGCGGGCCGCAGTGCAGCGGACTGCTCTTCGGCCGCAAAGACCTGATTGATGCCGCCGTCGCCAACTACAGCCCCTGGGAGGGTTCCGTGTGCCGTCCGATGAAGGTCGGCAAGGAAGAAATCATGGGCTGCCTGGCGGCCGTCGAGTGGTGGATCAAGGCTGACTTCAACAAGCTCAGGAAAGAGTGGAGCGCTAGCCTCGATCGCATCAAGAAGCTCGTCGAAAGCGTCCCCGGCGTGAGAGCGGAGATCTCGGAACGACAAGACCCCTATCGGCCGCCCCAGATTGCCCTCAGTTGGGACGAGAAAGCCTGGGGCTTCACGATCGCCGACTGTGACCGCCGGCTCCGCGAAGGGAACCCGCGCATCGAAGTCCTGACCCTCAGCAACAACCCGCCGCTGGTACCCGCGGTCCGTGAGCAGGACGCCAAACTTCCGGCCCGCGCGGACGAGATGCACATCGTCGCCGTGACCTTGAGGCCAGGCGACGAACTGATCATCGGCAAACGCCTGCGCGAGATTCTAGGGGCGGTCCGGAAGGTGGCACGGGGGTAGAGCCGACCCTCTCCATCCCCATCACCAAAATCGACCGCACGGGGCAAGCAAGAAAAACGCTTGACCCGGAAGCCATAAACATGTATATACATACTATGGGCGCGGCGGCGACATCAACGGCTCTTCAAGAACATGCGGGATTGCTGAGGCTCCCTTGTGCCTGCGCGAACCTGCGCCGTGCGTCCCGCGCCGTGACCCAACTCTACGATTCCATGCTGCGCCCGGTGGGGATGCGCTCTTCGCAGTTCACTTTGCTCAAGGTGCTCGCCGAGAAAGGACCGATCCGCCAGGGCGACCTGGGAGAGCTCTTGGCCCTGGACAGCACGACGCTCACGAGATCGCTCGGCTATCTGAAGGCTGAAGGTTGGATTGAAATCCACAGGGGCGATGATCGGCGGGAGCGACTGGTGGGGCTCACAGCTCACGGCGCGCGGCAGCTCAATCTCGCCAACCGGGAATGGGCCCGGGCGCAGAAGCGGCTTGAGAAGCGGATTGGAACACAAGAGTGGCAGGAGCTGCTTAGACTGACGCACCGGGTCGCCGGGTTGGCCCGCCAAGCCTAAAAAATTTGCCGTAGTACATGTATGTACAGATAACTAGAAGGGGTGCAGTGAAATATGACCACCATTGAAGACCATCCGACAGTCAAGCGTATGCGCGCCCAACCCAAACAGGTGCAAATACCAGGCCTGCCAAAGCTCGATACAGAATGGCTGCGTGCCCTGGCCGTCGAAGCCGGCGCGGACGACGTGGGCTTCGTCGAGATCTCAAATCCTGACGTCGCTGATCAGCGCCAGGAGATTCTTTCGAGCTTTGCGCGGGCGAAGACGCTGATCAGTTTCGTGGTGCGCATGAATCGAGAGAACATCCGCACTCCTGCTCGTTCTATCTCAAACCTCGAATTCCACCATGCGGGCGACGAGGTCAATGAAGTTGCCCGGCGCATCGTACACACGCTCGAAGACCGCGGTGTGAGGGTGATGAACGCGGCGGCTATGGGCTTCCCGATGGAAATGGACCGGTGGCCGGACCAGATGTGGGTGGTGTCGCATAAACCTGTTGCGGTGGCCGCTGGCTTGGGGCGAATGGGTATCCACCGGAACGTAATTCACCCGAGGTTCGGAAACTTCATCCTCCTGGGGACCGTGGTCACCGAGGCTGAAGTGACCAGCTATTCACGTCCGATCGATTACAACCCCTGCCTCGAATGTAAGCTGTGCGTTGCGGCCTGTCCGACTGGCGCGATCAAGCCTGACGGTCTGTTTGATTTCTCAGCGTGCTACACGCACAACTATCACGAGTTCATGGGCGGCTTTACCGACTGGGTCGAGAACGTCGCGGACAGCCGCAGCGGGCACGAGTACCGCAAGAAAGTCAGCGACGCGGAAACGGTTTCCGTGTGGCAAAGCCTGAGCTTTGGTCCCAACTACAAGGCGGCGTACTGCCTGTCGGTTTGCCCGGCCGGGGAAGATGTCATCTCACCGTTCCTTGATGACCGCAAGCAATTCCTCGCGGACGTGGTGAAGCCGCTCCAGAACAAACAAGAGACGGTGTATGTTATCGAAGGTTCGGACGCGGAGCCCTACGTAGCCAAGCGCTTCGGGAACAAGAAAACCAAGCGGGTACACAATGGACTGCGGCCACATACGATCAAGAACTTCCTGTTCGGCTTACAACTCGTCTTCCAGCGCGAAGCGGCCGGCGATCTCGATGCCACGTACCATTTCACGTTTACAGGCGAGGAGCGAAAAGAAGCCACGGTGACGATTCGCGGGAAACAGCTTACGGTTGCGGATGGCCACGTGGGGACGCCTGACTTGAGAGTCACCGCTGATAGCCGCACCTGGTTGCGTTTCATCGGACGGGAGGTGACCATCGTTTGGGCCTTGCTGCGCCGAAAGATCCGCGTCGCCGGGGGCTCACCCAAACTGCTGTTGGCTTTCGGGCGTTGTTTCCCATCGTGAGTTCGTCGAGGCTTCATCTCAGGTCCCGCGGAAAGCTTGGCCGCTATTGCGGAATCATCCCGAGAGGAAATACAGAGGCGGCGCGCGGCGTCCCTCTCCGTTCTCCATCTTCCAAAGTGAAGAGGACTGCGGACTAAGTCGTAGGGCCGATGTTGACTTGGACGGTGTTGGCGGCTTGGCCGTCCGCTAGGACTTCGACATTCACGACGCCTCGGCCGGCCAGGGTGCGGGCTAGCGGAATGTTCATCTGATCAAGACCGGCGAACTGCCCCTGGGGGCCGGCATAGAGGACCTCGGCCGGCGACCCGCCGATGGTGGCACTGACGCCGGCTAACCCGCTGTTATACCGGAAGCCGCTACCGAACAGGAGCAAGAATACCTGCTCGCCAGCGGGGCCGAGATCGATGGGTTCAAGGACGTACTGTTGCTGATCGAGGTCGAACCGGACCACTTGCTCATAGCTCTGTGTACCGTCTGCTTTGACGCGCAGCAGCAGCGCCGACGCCGGCCCCATGCCGTTCGCGTTGGCGGCGAACAGCGCCGGGGCGATGGGTGCGACCTGCAGCTTGCCACTCGCCACCGTCGCTCCGGCGCGCAGCACCGAGACCGTGGCCTCGCCGGGCGCGGTACCGGCCGGCACCAGATAGTTCACTTGACCGGGCGCGCAATAAAGCAGCGCTGCCAGCCGTTCACTGCCACCGCTATCCCGAACCGAAACCGTGATGCCCCCTAGTGTCGTGGGCAGCGGAACGGAGGTCGCGCCCGCCTCGGCAGCGGCGAGATTCACGCCGAATCCGGTCACGATCGATTCCGGCGCCACGAGCCCGAGCGCCAGGCTGGCGGCCGATACGGTGGAGAGCAGAGAAGCCTGCGGCGTCGAGATGTCCGCGTCGAAAATCGTTATCTGAAACGCGGGACTGACCGCGACTCCGCCCGCGGCACCGCCATCCAGCACGAACCAACGCCCGATGAGCCCTGAGGTACCCTTCGCAGCGTCATTCGGAATCGCGATGCTGACCGAAGCGTAACCATCTCCGGCGCCGTCGCCGGCGACGATCACGGTTTCGCGGGCCAGCGCAGCACTGGCGGGAATATTGGGGCCGGTTCCAGGATCAGTGCTATCGATAACGAGCACCGCTTGGGCTCCGCCGACGGCATGGGATAGCCCGACGGTGAAACTCGGGTTGCCGGCGAAGGGAGGCTCGATGGCTATGACTTCGGGAACAACGCCTCCGGAGCCGGGCGTACCTTCGCCCACGATCTGGGGCACGCGCGCGGACTCGGTGTAGAGCATCGGCCGATCAAACAACGGACCTGCTTCGCTCGCGACGCGAGGGTCGGTCAGCCCATCTCTAAGGAAGGCCACCAAGTCGGATTTCTGATCACCGGTGAGGCGCAACGGCTGGATCAGAACGTCCTGAGCGGCGCCGGTGAAGTCGCCACCGCGGTCATAGAACTCGACGACTTCCTCCAAGCTGCCGCTGCGGCCGTTGTGCATGTAGGGAGCGCGGAGCGCGACGTTTCGCAGGCTTACGTTGCGGAACTTGCCGCGATCTTGTTGCAAACCCGTGACGTTGAAGCGGCCTTGATCCTCCTCGGGAGGGCGCAGACCGATGTTGCGGAATAGGCTGTCGCCCAGGATTGTCTGCTGGTGGCAGATGTGGCAATTGGAGCGCACGAAGACGGCCCGGCCCCGTTGCTGGGCCGGCGGGTAGGGCAGGATTTCGGCGGCCGCGAGGTCGAGGGGAGTGCGGTCGGAATAGAGTGTTCGCTCATAGCTCGCGATTGCCAGGGCGATGCGGACGGCTGTCACTTCAGGCGTGCCAAACGCTTCGGCGAACAAGTCGGGATACGAGCGCCCCTCAAGCCAGGCAGCCAGCGCCGCGGGCAAGGCCGGCGAAAGCGCCAAGGGCTTGGAAGCAGCGACCCGGGCGACGACATTATCGAGCTCGGCTCCCATGTGACTCATTTCCACCGGTTCGGTTAACGGCAGAAGAGACTGCGTTTCGAGACCACCGCCCGCCGGGATGATGACAGCGCCCGTGGCCGGATCTTCGAATCGCGTGACGGCGCGGCCGTCCCACAGCAGATTATCGAAGTAGGCGGCGTTGATTACGGGAAACGCTTTGCGGGGGGTTGTCTGTTCCCGCAAACCGAAGTGCTCGGAGCGCTCGTAGGAGCCATCGGCTAGATTCAGCGGCACCCCCGGGGAGCCCACGACATCATCGTCCGTACCGAACGCGCCGTCCGCGCCGAGGTTCGTCGAGCGGGCGACCGCCTCCTTCGAACGCGGGTCGGAGCCGCCGTTGCGCGGCAGGTGACAGGTGCCGCAGGCGACGGTCCGGGTTGAGGAAAGTTGCTCATCCCAGAAGAGGGTCTTCCCGAGGTAGACTTTCGCGCCGGTGACCGGGTTCTGAGGGGGTGCCGGTGGCGGCTCCAAAGGTCGATTCGGTCCGACGTCGCTGGGGGATATCTTTCCGATTGCGCGGAAGCCTTGGTCGGGAACGCTGAGGCTGCTTTCGGTGGTTCCGTTCCGGGCCCGCACCCAATAGAAATAATTCTGCGCGGGCTCCGCCGTGGCATCGAAGAAGATGAGCGAAGGCGTCGTACCGACCAGGGCCGCTGACGGAGCGTCGTTGGCCGTACCGCGGAAGATCTCGTAGCTCGTGGCGTTCCGAATCACGTCCCACGAGACGCCGACCTTCGTGGCATAAGCGCCGTCGGACGCGTCTACCCCCGTAGGCGCGGACAACCCGCCACCGCCGCCCTGGACTGGGAGGTCCACCAACGCGAGCAGCAGGAAGAGGATCGGGGTAATGCGATGAATCACAGACGACTCCGGTGGCCAAACCGCCCCGGCAATTATTCATCATTGTAAAACAATCAGCGGGGGTATCCGCGGGAAATACCGGCGAGGTGTTGCGGGCCGTCAGCACGGGGATGTCGATCGTCTCCAACGTGCCGCGAGTGCGCCGTGTGCGCCGGCGGGTCCGGGCGGTGTAAGTGATTTGGTTTGAGTCTGTTGGGCGATGATGGCTTTGTTTGGTAAAAAAGGTGACTGGGGTTTTGGATGCCGCTGGCGGCGGGAGTGGGGATGCCACACTTTGCATCACTTTGCAACATGTATGGGTTGTTCGGATCTCTCGGGATATTTGGCAACTGGCTTGTTTGTAACGACTTGAGGTCGAGGGGCGGCTTGTGGCCGCCTTTGCTGTGTTGCACTGGCTTTTCATGTCGAATTTGCCTCCCTCGGATGCCGTTGCCCATGTCGTGAACCGCTGAAGCCTTGTTGGCGTAAGCCCGTTGAAACGGGCTGGGGTTGGGCTGGGGGCTTGGACCCAGCGGTAAACCACCGGGCTACGACCCGCCGGTCGCGGGGGAAGCCGCCTGAACGCGGCTCGGGAGCGGTCCTGGGGTGCGAGGACGCGGCGCTGAGAAGCGAGGACGCGGCGCTGAGAAGCGAGGACTCGGCACTGAGAAGCGAGGGCTCGGTTCTCGGCGAGGCGGGAGCCTGACGGCACTGCGGCGGGGCGGCACGGGCGGCTGGCCGGGCGGGGCTGGCGGATGCGGAAAAAAGCGGGGACAGTCCACAGCGCGCCGCTTTTGACTGAAGCAAACAAAGGAGTTTCGTGGGCGGCGCTTGGTACAGTCCCCATTTTTTCCTGACGGCACTGCGGGG
>JAQBUE010000024.1 GCA_027624045.1 Acidobacteriota bacterium | reverse complement strand
TCTTCAGGATCATCTTGTATTGGAAACACTCCCTCCTTTCAGGATCATCTTGCATTGGACAACTCTGTCAGGCGTACGATCGCCATTTCGCCGAGGCATCCCCCCAGGATCTCACCGCGGCGCTCGAATTGATGGGCCGGCTCAACTACAAGGGCGACCGCTACGAAGCCTCCTTGGGTGCGATCCGCGCCTTGGTGCTGCAGGGGATGAAACACGAGTCACCGAAAGTGCGCGCGGCGACGCTGGCTTCGGTACGAACGGTTGAGCCTTTGCAGGCGGACGAAGATGTTCGCCGGCAGCTTCAGAGGCTGTTGTCGGACGAGAACCTGGAAGTGCGGAATTCCGCGTTGGCCTTCAAGGCCTCACTCGACGCCAGGGCGGGCCGCGAGGGGTACGACACGAACCAGTTGCTCGACTACGAGTATTTCAAGGTGCATGTGCAGCCGATCCTCGCCAATAAGGGCTCGGATGGGCTAGCTTGCGTGAACTGCCATGCCAATCATACGATCTTCAAGCTTATCGAGCCGGATGAGTTTGGAGTTTTTGATGAAGCCCAAATTCGCCGCAACTATGCGTCGGCGATTGGGGTCGTGAACGTCGCCAACCCGGCCGACAGCCTGTTGCTCAACAAGCCATCGTCCGATGAAGATGCGGCGGGGATCGGCAATAGCCAGCGGTTCTCGCACGGCGGCGACCTGCGCTGGCCCCACAGGGCGAATAGCAGCGAATACCGAACGATCCTGCGCTGGATACAGGGTGAACGTTTGGGCTCGGCGCAGCAGGCTGGCGGCGAGTAGTGCAGGGCTGAATTTGCGACCTGTTTGGGGCAAGACCTACAATCGAGCTATGAGCTTGAAGATCGCTGGCCGCGAGTTTTCGTCCCGTCTGATCGTGGGTACCGGGAAGTACCGGAGTTTCGAACAGATGGCTCGCTGTCATGAATTGACGGGAACCGATTTCGTGACAGTAGCCGTCCGCCGCGTGAACTTGACGGACCGTTCCAAGGAGTCATTACTCGATTACATCGACCGCGAGAAGATCTTTCTGCTGCCGAATACGGCCGGCTGCTATACAGCCGACGAGGCGATCCGCACGGCGCGGATGGCGCAAGAAGTGGGCCTTTCGAACTGGGTCAAGCTTGAGGTCATCGGCGATCAGAAAACGCTGTTTCCTGACAATGAAGGACTGCTCGAAGCAACCAAGGTGCTCGTCAAAGAGGGCTTCGTCGTGTTGCCCTACACGAACGACGATCTGATCTACGCTCGCAAGCTGGTCGATGCCGGGGCGGCGGCGGTGATGCCGCTGGCGGCTCCGATCGGCTCGGGGCTGGGCATTCAGAACCGCAACAATCTGCGCATCTTGCGCGAGATGATCACCGAGGTTCCGTTGATTGTCGACGCCGGTGTCGGCACGGCATCGGATGCGGCGGTGGCGATGGAGTTGGGTGCCGATGCCATCCTCATGAACACGGCCATCGCCGAGGCTGATGATCCTGAGAAGATGGCGCTCGCGATGAAGTTCGGGGTTGATGCCGGCCGTTTGGCTTATGAGGCGGGACGGATGCCGATGCGCTCTTACGCCTCGGCGAGTAGTCCGCTGGAAGGCCTGGCGCGCTAGGATTTTATCGCCAGCCTATTTTTTTTCGGGAATCTTAACGACGATTTCGTCGCGCTTGGCCCAACCTAGTTCCTCGCGTGCGATGCGCTCGACGGCCTTGCCTTCGTGGCCAAGGTCTCCGATCGCCGCCTCGATGCGGTCGTTCTCCTGCTCGAGTTTCTCGATCGCTTGCTCCATCTCGTTCTCCTTCTGCCAGGAGTCGGTTAGTTCACCGAGAGCGTCATAACCAGGCAGCCAGAAGAGACCGGCGACGGCCACAAAGAGCAACGCGTAGTAGGCCCAGCGGCGGATGCGGGAGTGGTTCATTGCGTTAGCACGCATTTCTCACCACCTGGCGGTCGAAGCACGCCATAGGCTCGCCACGTGCTGAGAAATGCGAGCTGAGCATGTTATCAACTATAGCCCAAGACGCGGCCTCACTTCAGTAAGATTGAAGTTCGCGCTTGATGGGTAAAGGAGCAGCCGTGACTGACAAAGTCGTCGTCTACACCACTTGTGGCAATATCACCGAGGCGGAAGCCATTGCTCGCAGTTTGATCGAGAACCGCCGTGCGGCCTGTGTCAACGTCATCCCCGGTTTGCTTTCCTACTACCGTTGGCAGGGCAAGGTTGAAAACGACACCGAACTTCTCGTGATGATCAAGACCGAGCGAGGGCTGGTCGATGAGGTGCGCCGCACTCTCGAAACGTTGCATAGCTACGATCTGCCGGAGATGATCGTGGTGCCGATTATCGCCGGCTCAGCTAACTACTTGGAATGGCTCGATCAGGAGCTTCGACCGGAAGAGGACCAGGAAGAAAGCGACGAAGCACAGCAGGCTCCCGAGTAACCCGCTTCAGCGAACAGCGCGGCCTTCGGCGCACGCAATGCAGATCGGAGTCTCGGGGCGGACCTTGAGTCGCGGTTCGGAAATCTCCTCTTCGCAGCGGACACACATTCCGTAGGAACCATCCTCAACGCGCTCGATGGCCCGTTCGATTTGCCCCAGGCGCGCTTGATTGCGCCGCCGAATCTCCAGCGCCATCTGCTGCGAGAGGATGGCGTCTTGACGCGTGAGACGGCCGATGGCGCGGTCGGGCTGGACGGGACGGGTTTCGTCGGAATCGGAGTCGAGGGTGGTGCGGAGTTCAGCTCTGAGGGTTTCAAGTTGGCGGCGGTAGTGGGCCTGCTCTTGGTCGTCCATGAATGCGGGGCGTAACAGGCCGAACACCGGCCGCGAGGAGGCAAGGCGCGGTGACGGGTCATGCCGTCACCGGCCCGGCTGGTCGTTTTGATGGCTACATCAACGCCGTCGGGCGGCGTGCCCAGGTCTTGCCCTTATCTTTGGCGATCGACTCGAGCGCCGTGATGTGCGCGGAGGATTGCGTCAGGATGTGGTGCAGATCGTTGCCGATGCTGATGAACGTGAAGCCCTTATCGAGAAACTCACCGACGCGATCGGTGCCAAACAAGAACACGCCGAGGATCACCTTGTTCTTTTGCGCTTCGGCGACAAGCTTGGTTGTGGCCGCGCCGAGTTCATCGGACGTGTACATATGCGGGAACTCGTACTTCTCATAGAGCCCCATCGACATGCAAAGATCGTTCTGGCCGAGGAACAAGATATCGACTCCCGGAACAGCGGCGATCTCTTCCATGTTCTCGATGCAGGAAGCCGTCTCAACCTGTAGCGCCACCATGATGTTGGCGTTGGCGGGACCGACATAGCCGAGCAGTCCGGCTTTATTCGTGCTGCGCTGCGGGAAATAGACCGAGCGCGTGCCGGCCGTGGGATAGAGGGCGCAACTCACGGCTTGTCGCGCTTCCTCGGCGGTGTTGATGTAGGGTACGAGGACGCCGTCAGCGCCGACGTCGAGGGCTTGCTGGATGCCGGCGCGGTCATCGTAACCACCGACGCGCACCATCGACTTGGCTCCGCCGCTGCCAATCGCACAAATTGTCGCGGAAAGCTTCTCGCGGTCCATCGGGCCATGCTGCGTGTCGACCAGCAGCCAATCATAGCCGCTGTGGGCTAATTGCTCGGCTACGGTCGGACTGTGGGAATTCAAAAAGAGCCCCATTTTGAGCGAGCCGTCTCGTAGTTGCTGCTTGAACTTGGCACCGCTCACAGTGGTATCGGACATCGTCGTTTGCTCCTGTCGTCGTCGAAAAAGGAAGGACTGCCGGACGGCAATCGCTCATTTGGGGGAAGTTCTGAACTATAACCAACTTGCCCGACCGCTGTCAAAGAGGGGTACCGTCGCAGCCTGGATCAGCGAAACTTTCCTGGTGCCGGCGGCGGACAGATCATGAGCCACGAGAGACTGTCCACAAGCCGTGGGCCTAGAACCGAGGTTCCCGCACACACACCGTGGTCGTTGACTTGCTAGGATTGCAGGCTTGAGAGGGAACGCGATGAGTGGATGTCAGGTTCCAAGTCGGCGGCGGTTTCTTACGGTCGCGGGAGCGGCATTGCTGGCCGCCCCTCCGTTGCGGTCGGCGCGGCCAAGCGCGGCGCTGAGCCCGGAGGAGTTTCGCAAGCGGCTGCGCGGGCCTATTCTCTCGGTGCCGACGGTCTACACCAAGGACTTCCAGGTCGACTATCAGGGCGTCAAGAATCAGATCGAGCTGGCGGCGAAGGCGGGCGTCAAGGTGTTCGCGCTGACTTCGGGGAACAACCAGTACGACCGACTGACCTATCAAGAGGTGCGCGGTCTCACCAAAGTGATGATCGAATCCGTGGCGGGTCGCGGCGTGACGATCGCCGCGACCGGGCCCTGGTGGACGGGCCAATGCGAGGACTACGCCCGTTACGCATCGTCGCTCGGGGCCGACTGCATCCAGGTGCAACTCAACATGCACGGCGGGGCGGACGCCTTGTTTGAACACCACCGGCGCATCGCCAAAGCGGCCGGGTCGGCGGCGATCGGCCTACACGGCGAGGTTCCGTTGCCGGTGCTTAAGCAACTGGTGACGATCGATCAGATTTCCGCTTACAAAGAGGAATATTCGCAGAAGTATTCCATGGAAGTATTTCAGCTCTACGGCAAGCGCCTCAATATCTTTGCCGGCGGCCAGAAGTCGCGCTTCCTGATGTATCAGCCGTTCGGGATGCAGGCCTACTACAGCACGTTCTCGACATTTGCCCCGCAAATTGCGATGCGATTCTTTGGTGCGGCCGAGCGCGGTGATCTCAAGGCGGCACAGCAGATTGTAATGGACTATGACGTGCCGTTCTTCATGAAGTGGTCCCATGCCTTCTGGCGCGCTACGCTGGAGCATTTCGGGATCGCGCGGCGCTGGCTCCGTCCGCCGGAGACGAGCTTCACGGATGCGCAGATGCCGGACGTCAAGAAATTCTATGAAGAGATCGGCCTGAGCTAGGCCGCGCCTGGTAGCCTATCCAAAACAGCATGCTTATCGGATACGTTAGTGACGAAAATGACTCGGCGCTCGCGGGCGTGCGGGTAGAGATCGAAGGCCCCGATACGAGCTCGGAAGCCGTGTCGCGGGCGTCAGGGGCTATTCATGCCGACCTAGCCCCGGGTAGCTACATGGTCGGCCTTGCGCATCCGGGATACGGAGGCAAACGAGTCCCGTTGCGCGTCCCTGAAGATTTGCCGCGCCGGTTTCGGTTGCTATCAGACCGGCTGCTCGGTTACGCCTGGCCGAAATGGGCTCGCGCCGGGGAACGTTCTGAGTTCCGCGTTCACTCACCGGAAGCATACAAACTGGGCCTGTGGCGCTACGGCGCTGCAAAGCAGTTCATTCGCAATCTCGGCTGGTATGACGACCACGGCCCGCGCGCGACGGCGCAGCTTCTGCCCGATGGCGACTTTGTCGGCTCCGGCGTCGAGTGGAACCGCACGGGATACGGCAGCCGCTGGCATCAGCAAAGTGTAGAGGCCCCCGAGAAGTCAGGACTTTACTATTTTCATGCCCAAACCGGCCTTCACACACAGACCGGCAGTGGCCGCTTCTTCTCGTTTCCGTGGATTGTCGAGCCCGCCAAACCGTCAGCGCCGATCGCCGTTCTGACATCGAACATCACCTGGAACGCCTATAACCCGTTCGGCGGACGGAGCAACTACTTCAACCAAGACGGTCTGCGCGAGAAGCCTGTGCTCCACGCCCGCCAGGATCTGCGCCGATATACGCATCCAGGCACGTGGCCTTACGAAGAAACGTCGGCGCCGATTTCGTTCGGCCGTCCCGAGCTATTCAACTCGATTCCCGAGGACACCCGCATCACCGACCCCATCGAGGGCCGTTTGGAGTCGGCCATGGCGGCGGCCGAGTGGCGGCTGCTGGGGTGGCTCGAGCGCGAGGAGTTCGGCTACGACCTCTACTCGGAAACATCGCTGCATTTCGACCGCCTGCCGCTCGAAAGTTACAAAGTGCTGGTGCTCAATACACATCCCGAGTATTGGTCGAAGGAGATGTACAGCCGGGTAAAGCGCTGGGTGTATGAGGGCGGCGGACGGCTCGTCTATCTGGGCGGCTGCGGCATGCTGGCGGAAGTCGAGTTCGTGGATGAATCGACGATGCTCTGCCGCCGGGAAGACCGCAGAGACTTACGCCAGGAATCGGAAGCGAAGTTGCTGGGTGTGGCGTATTCTCATTCCGGCTACCAAACGGGTGCGCCATACAAAGTGCTCGATGGCTCGCACTGGGTTTTCGAAGGAACCGGACTCGGCACCGGGGACTGCTTCGGATACGCCAGCCTGCATGAGCGCTGTCCCGGCGGTGCGTCGGGGCATGAACTCGACAAGATTTCGCCGGATTCGCCGCCCAACGTGCGGCATCTAGCCAAGGGGCAGAATCCCGAGGAAACCGGGGCCGACATGGTGCTGTTCGAGACGCCGAGCGGTGGCGCGGTGTTCGCGGCGGGGTCGCTGTGCTGGACGCTTTCGATCATCGTCGACAAGGGCGTCTCGAACGTGACAGCCAACGTGTTGGGACGGTTCTGCCGCTAAGGGATCAGCTGAGGGGCGAGCAAATGGTTTGTCGAATGTGGATATCGCCGCTGGCAGCATCGTGATCGAAGAGGATGAGGTCGGCGAGGTCGCCGGGTTCCAGGAAACGCTGGCGGTGTTCGAGTCTTGCGCCGACGGCGGCGTTCACTGTTGCCATGCGCAGGGCTTGGTAGAGGCTGATCCCGGCGAACCGGATCAGATTCGCGAGGCCTTGGTCCATGCACAGCGCGGAGCCGGCGAGGCGGCGGCTGCTCGTGAGTTCGACGCGGTTTTCGGCTGTGAGCTCAACCTCAAGGTCGCCAATACGATAGATGCCCGGCGGGCAGTTCGCGGGCGAGACGGCGTCGGTGATGAGGATCGATTTGTCGAGTCCCTTGGCGCGGACAGCGATCTTCACGAAGTTCGGGTCGAGGTGGATGCCGTCGACGATGAGCCCGGCGCACAGTTCGTCGGACGCCATCTGATCGATGATGTAGTTCGGGAAGCGCGCCAGCACCTGATGGGAGCCGTTGCCGAGATGCGTGCTCATGGTGGCGCCGGCTTGAATGGCGGCCTTGATCTGGGCGGTATTGGCGTTACAGTGGCCGAGCGCGACGACCACTCTTCCCTCCGCCGCGATGTGCTCGATGAGCGGAATCGCGCCTTCCTGCTCCGGCGCGAGCGTGAGGATGCCGATATTGCCCTCGGCGGCGTCTTCGAACTGCTTCCATTCGTCGATCGTGGCCGGCCGGACGTGCTCGACCGGATGCGCGCCACGCGGACCATCGACGGGCGAGATCCAAGGGCCTTCGACATGGAAGCGCGTCATGGAGTTGCCCACGGAGAGTTCCCGCTTGGCCTTGGCGAGGTTCTTCAGCGAGCCGGTCGTGTTCTCGTTCGAGCTGGTGATGACGGTCGGAAAAAAGCGCGTGACGCCGGTCGAGCGTATCACTTCGATGGAGCGCGCGATCTCGTCATGGGGCGTTAGGGGCGAGTTGTAGTCAACCCCGGCGAAGCCGTTCACCTGGATGTCGATCATGCCGGGCGCGATGTACGGTGCGTCGCCGGAATGTCCGGTTTCTTCAACGGTCAGGATGCGTCCGTTTTCGTCGTGGATGTGGAGAAGTTCTCCGGTTTCAGGGGATCGTCCGGTGTGTACCATGATAGAGTGCCGATGGGATAGTGTCTCACAGACCATCTTCCCTATCTAGGGTTTCCGGCGGGCGAACCCCTCACGGCCGCGAGCACATATGCAACATCTTAAGACCCTGAGCCTAAGCGGGTTCAAATCGATCCGCGAACTTGACGCCCTTCAACTGAGATCCATCAATATCCTGATCGGGGCGAACGGCGCGGGTAAGTCAAATCTCATTTCGTTCTTCAAGTTGTTGAACTGGATGACGCCTTCTCCGGGCAATCTGCAGTTTCACATCAGCCAGGTCGGAGGAGCCAATTCTCTTCTGCATGAGGGAGCCGCTCGAACACCGCAGCTTCAGGCACAGTTGGATTTCGAAACCGAACACGGGACCAATGAATACGCCATTCGCCTCTTTCATGCGGCGCGGGACACATTGATCTTCGCCGACGAGCGATATCGGTTCTCGCAATCCAGCCGAGGCACCACAGCGCCCTGGATCGAACTTGGGTCCGGTCATCAGGAATCCGTACTCTCCGCGAAAGCCGCTACGGGCGACCAAACGGCGAAGACGATTTTGTGGCTGCTCAAACGGTGCGTCGTGTATCAGTTTCACAATACGTCCGAGACAGCGAGGATTCGGCAAAAGTGGGACCCAGACGACAATCGTATCCTAAAAGGGGATGGTGCGAATCTCGCGTCATTTCTTTTCCGCCTGATGCGGGAACGCACGCCTTACTACCAAAGGATCGTCAGCGCCATCCGGGAGGTCGCGCCGTTCTTCGCGGACTTCGAACTCGAACCCAGCGACAACCGGATACTGCTGCAATGGAGAGAACGTAACAGCGATATACTGTTCGGCCCGCATCAGGCATCAGATGGGAGTCTGCGGCTTTTCGCGCTTTTGGCGCTTCTGCTTCAGCCGGAAGACGAACTCCCTTCCGTAGTGATCCTTGACGAGCCCGAGCTGGGTCTTCACCCGTACGCGATCAACGTGCTTGCCGGCCTTTTACAAGGTGTAGCGACACACACAGATCATCTTGGCAACCCAGTCAACAACCCTGATCAATTACTTCGCCCCGGACGACATTATCGTGGTCGATCGGCCCGATCGTGAATCCCGGTTCCGGCGACTGGACAGCGCATCCCTGGAGGAGTGGCTTGCCGAGTATTCACTGGCAGAGTTGTGGGAAAAGAATGTCATTGGTGGGAGACCGTAGCCGTGGTTCGACTCCACCTTGTCGTTGAGGGACAGACGGAGGAATCTTTCGTCAGGTCCATCCTGTCGGTTCACCTAGGGCACTTTGATATTTCAAGCGATGTCCACTGCATCACGACGAGCCGTCAGGCGGGACGCCCCTCGTCGAGGCGGTCTTCCACGGTATAGTCAGCTTCGGCGCGATTTGGAGTTATGGATTAAGCAGGATGGAAAGGCGGATTCTTTCTTCTCGACAATGGTAGACCTCTATCGCCTTCCCGTGGACTTCCCGAGTTTCGATGACGCCGGGAGCGAGACGGACCCTCGGAAGCGGGTCGAAATATTGGAAGAAGCTTTTCGGAATGACCTCAGCTACGTGAGATTCGTGCCGTACATACAACTCCACGAGTTCGAGGCTCTGTTGTTCAGCGATCCGAAGAAGCTCGACTTGGTCTTTCCCGGCCGGGAGAGCGAGCTTTCTCGCCTTGCGGAAACCGCCGGGGAATTCCCGTCTCCTGAACACATTGATGACGGAGCGGAAACCGCCCCTTCAAAGCGAATCATCAAAGAAATCCCCGACTACATTGGTCGAAAGACAGCCGTGGCTGTACCTGTCCTGCAGGCAATCGGGCTGAAACGGGTTCGGGAGTGTTGCCGGCACTTTGACGACTGGGTTCGCAAACTCGAGTCCCTGGGTACGTCTCCAGGTGATGCGGCGGAGAAATAGCATGGTTATTGGGATCGCTGGACGGCAAGTTGGGATCGATGTGCGAGGCGGCGGGGTTCCACTCCTATTGATTCATGGCTTCCCATTGCACAAGGGGATGTTCGAGCCCCAATTGGAGGGGCTCTCAACGGTGGCCAAGGTAATTACGTTCGATGTGCCCGGCGTCGGTGAGTCCGCCCCTGGGCCGCTGTCAATGGACGATATTGCTGACGTTGCCGCGGCGGTGTTGACGGATCAAGGGATCGAGAAGGCTGTGATCGGCGGGGTCTCGATGGGCGGGTATGCGGCGTTCTCGTTCGCGCGGCGCGATCCGGACCGTTTGCTGGGGTTGATCCTGGCGGATACGCGGGCAGTGGGGGATTCAGAAACGGGAAAAGAAGGGCGCGCGAAGATGGCGCGGCTGGTCGAGGAGGAGGGCGTCTCGGCGGCGGTCGGCCGCATGATTCCCGGCTGGTTCGGTCATTCTACGCTTGAGCATCGGCCCGAGGTGGTGCGGCAGGCGCGCGCCATCGCGGAGGCAGCGCCGCCGGAGGCCGTTCTGCTGATGCTTCAGGCGTTGGCGGACCGCCCGGATTCGACGCCGACGCTGGGCGAGATTCAGGTGCCAACGCTCGTGATTTCAGGTCAGGAAGACCCGCTGATCCCGGCGTCGGAAATGGGTGGGTGGGCAGCGTTGATTCCCGATGCGCGGCATGTGGTCATTCCAAGGACGGGGCACCTTCCGAACCTGGAAGATCCGAAGGCGTTCAATCGTGCCGTTGCTGGCTTCTTAGCAGAAACCCTCTCAGGTCCAATCTCCCTGACATAGGAGCCCAGGACCGCGGCTATACGAACGAGGCGATTCGTTCTATCCTATTCGACAGCCGAACGCCGAGACGTAGCGCACCGCGTCTCGATGAGAATATTGCGGCGTCCAGGAGGATAACTATGAACCGTCTCGCCCTCGCGCTTGCTCTGCTTCCAGCCATCATCCATCCCGCATCCGCCGCGCTGAACTGCGACATGGGCGCCTACCACTAGCAGGAAGGTTTGCGGGCTGACCTCGACGGTGACACGCTGGCCGTGGTGTGGGCCGGCGCGCGTGGAACCATGCTGCGGCTGGATTTCGGAATCGAGAATGACTCTCCAGTCATCCGCCAGATGGCTGTCGCTAACGCGGACCGGTCGTGGAAGCCCGTTGCAACGAACCTGCAACCTGAGTTCCTGGTCACGAGCGGGGTGCGGCGCATCTCGCAGCAGCAACTCACTCCGATGCGCGAGGGCGGCCTCGAGATTACGCCGGAAGTCATCGAGAAAGAAAAATGGAAAGTTTTCTGGGACGCTCCCCTGCGCGTACCCGGCGTCGCGGGTGTCAACCCCGGCCTGCCTCGCAAGGCCGACGAGATCCGCCGCTCGCCCGCCACGTACAAAGCGGCCGGTTGCAAAGTGACAACCGACGGCGCCCGCATTGAGGTGTCATTCTCCGGCCTCACGATGGGCATCTTCTCGGGCCGCCTGCAGTTCACGGTCTATCGCGGCACAAATCTTATTCGGCAAGAAGCGATCGCCAAAACCGATGAGCCCTCGGTCGCCTACCAATACCGCGCCGGCCTCAAGGCCTTCTCGACGAAAGACAGCCGCGTACGTTGGCTCGATACTTCGCGCGCCTGGCAGAAATACGAGTTCGGAGGCGCCCTGAACGAAGATCCCGTAGCGCTACGCGCACGCAACCGGCTGGCCGTCATCGAAACACCCGGCGGCACGGTCGCCGTGTTTCCGCCACCTCATAAGTTTTTCTGGGCCCGCGAGATCGAATCGAACCTGGGCTACGTTTGGTATCGCATGGACGACAAAGACACCTTTTCGGCAGGCGTTCGCCACGCAGACTACGAAGAGATGTACACCGGCCCTACGGCTTTTCCGACGAACTATGGAACAAGCGCGTCAAGCAGTCCCGGCAATTCGCCCTTGGCAACTTCGCCGTGTACAACGCGCCCCCCGGCACCTGGCAGCGCATGGCGGCCTACTTCTACCTGAGTCCGTCCGACGGCGACACGACGCAGCAGGCCGTCCTCGCCCTTACCCATGGCGACCAATACAAGCCGCTGCCCGGCTACAAGGTGGCCGTCAGTCACTTCCACACCAGTTTCACCGAGCAGTTGCTCGACGCGGGCAGTTTCGATACGCGGCCCAGCTGGCTGCCCGCCTTCCGGGCTCTCGGCATCAACATCGCGATGATGAGCGACTTTCACGGTGACGGCACGCCGGACGACCCCGGCGACATTCGCTTCAACGATCTCGACTCCTATTTCAAGGCATGCGCCCGGCACTCGGATCGCGACTTTCTTCTGATGCCTGCCGAGGAGCCCAACGCCCACCTCGGCGGCCACTACACGCTCGTGTTCCCCAAGCCCGTCTACTGGACCAAAGTGCGCGAGGCTGGGAAGCCGTTCACGGAGGAACATAGCGAGTTCGGACGTGTCTATCACACAGGATCGTCGTCCGAGATGCTCGACCTGCTCGAGCGCGAGCAAGGGCTCGTCTGGCAAGCGCATCCCCGCACCAAGGGCTCTACGCTCTATCCCGACGCCATCCGTGAGACCGAGCACTTCAAGAGCGACCGTTATCTCGGCGGCGCTTATCAATCTCTGCCCGTGGACCTATCGCAGCAGCGCACTTGCGAATCGCGGTGCCTCGGCGTGCTCGACGATATGAATAACTGGGCCGGCCCCAAGTACCTTGTCTCCGAGGGCGATACCTACACGAAGTATCCAGAGGACGAAATCTATGGCGAGTTTCTCGTCAACTACGTCAAAGTCGATCCGCTTCCCCGCTTCGACGAAGACTGGAGCCCCATCACCCGCGCTCTGCGCGCCGGTGATTTCTTTGTCACAAGCGGCGAAGTATTGATCCGAGACTACAAAGTCGAGGGCTCCGGCGATGAACGAACCGTCGTCGCTGACGTCGAATGGACCTTCCCGCTCGATTTCGTCGAGATCGTTTGGGGCGACGGCGAAACGGTCGATCGCAAGGTCATCTCAACCAGCGACCTCGGGCCGATGGCGAGCAAACGATTCAGCATTCCGATCAACGCCCGCGGCAAAAAGTGGGTGCGCTTCTCCGCCTGGGATTCAGCCGGCAATGGAGCGCTCGCCCAGCCGGTGCATTTCTGATAGCGGGTTTTTTGGCCGCCCGGGCCGGCCTTTCTCACGCTTGACAATGTAGTCGGAATCCGATATAACTGATTCCGACTATGAAAGACGACGCCGACCGTTTTCTGCCGCTGACTCCCGCCACTCTCCACATCTTGCTCGCTCTCGCCGGGGACGACCTGCACGGCTACGCCATCATGCAGGAGGTGAGACGGCAATCCGAGAACAAGTACAGGCTGGGCCCCGGAACGCTCTACGACAACTTGCAGCGACTGGTTGACCAGGGGCTCGTCCGTGAGGTCAGCCGCTCAGCGAAGAACGCGGATGGTGACGATTCGCGGCGCCGCTACTACCGCATCAATACTCTCGGCCGCCGCGTTCTTTCAGCCGAGGTGGCCCGGCTCGAAGGTGTCGTGCGGGAAGCCAAGTTGCGCATCCCGCTGCCGGAAACGAGGAGGACGTGATGCTTCGACTCTTCTATCGCTGTCTGCTGCGCCTGCACCCGTCCCGCTTCCGGCAGCGTTACCAGGCAGAAATGCTCTGGATCTTTGATCAGCAGGATGGGGCTGTCGGCCGGGTTGCTGTCGTGGGTGACGGCTTCGTGTCGCTGGCCCGGCAGTGGCTTTTCCGTCCTGTCAATTGGCAGGATACGCTCGCCGCGGCGGCTGCGCCGGTCGCACGAAGTGTCGAGGGCATACCTTCGTTCTATACATTTGAGGCCGTAAGGCCGCGTTCGGCCACAGTGCTTAACGGAATGCTGTGGTCGGCGGGAGTGTTTTGGGTGTTGGCCGTTGCGATCTCGCACGGCGGGCCTTCCGGCACCATAAGACTGCCGCGCGTCGAGATTCTACCGGACAATGTTTCGCCGGAAGTAGTGATCGCGCAAATGGAGGCCCAGGCACGGTCAACGGATTCTCAGCGGAAAACTGGCCGGAAACAGTTGGACACATCTCCGGTTGTGACCGACGAGACTTCAACCGTCACACCGATCCTCCGTCCCGATCCTTTCCGTTTGCCATCCCCGTCGGGGCAAGCGGCGACTCGGACCGAATCGCTGACTTTAGTCAGGCCCGCGGTCCCCCAAACCAAAACAGCCCGCCGCCCGTCCGCTCCACTGGGTAAGGAAAGCAGTGAAATCTTGGGACCGTCAGCTTGGATGGAATCCCTCATGCTTGACCCCTCACGTCCTCTGTCAGAGGAGCAACGGATCGAGTTCGCAAAGCGACGGGCACTTCTGTTGATTCGTGTATTGGACAGCGACGATGACGGTGCAATTTCAAGAGAAGAATCGGGCAGAGCGACAGAACTGTACGACGACCTGTTCGACCGGACTGATCTTAACCACGACGGGGTCGTCACCCGCGAGGAGTTGCGCATCGCTCTGCAGGCCATTCTGTCATCAGCCCTCGACCCCTGACATGAACGCGCGAACCTCGGGCACGATCGCCTGGGCCAGCGCCAGGTTCCCGTCCCCGCTCAAATCCGAAACCACAAACCCCACATAGCGGCCGGCCTCAAAGCCGGCCAGATGGTAGCCGACAATACTCGACCCGAAAATCTCAGCGCCCAATACCTCGGACACAGGAAGCAAGCCATCGGTTACGCGAAAGGACTCTCCGTCGACCCGCTCGGTGAGCACGAGGGAAACAAGCTTGTCGTCCTCACGCCGCGCAACAAAGTGAATGTAGGTTCGGCCGCGGTACTTGCAGCGATGCGCCAGCCGAATCTCATAGTCGTCCGGGAGTTCTTCGCGGAAAATCCCCGCCAGAGGCGCGAGTTCCGTACCTAACTCATCCAGAATTTCCGCGTCGTGAATATCGTGCTGCAGAATCTTCCAATAGACGCCGCAATGGAGATGATCGGCGAACCCGAGAAACGTAACCGCGCCGACAAATTCCGGCAAGGAACTGATGTACATCTCTTGCGCCATCAACTCATGCGGCGCATGCCCGCTTATCCGAATCGTCGCGATCCAACCCACCGAGATCGCGACCAACACCGACGCGGCGATGGACATTCCCACGAGCAAGCGCCGGCGGCTCTTGCGGTCGCGCCGGATGCCAGCGTGAATCCGGGCCTGCAAACCGGCGGGCGTCTGCTCACGCCGGGCGGCATCTCGTAACGACCGGCGAATCTCAGCCGCCTCCCGAAACTCTTGGCAGCAAGCGGGACACGATTGCAAGTGCCTCTGCACTTCCAGATTCGTTTCAACCAGCAACTCGCCGCTAAGGTATGAGTCGAGGTAATCTCTGATGCGGCGGCACGACGCTTCGCCGAAATCGATCACCCTCATCACGCTGTTCCCCTCCCCGAACCCGCGGATCGGCCTCCTGACGATTCGCTTAACAGCTCCCTGAGACGGGACCGCCCGCGGCTCAACCGCGACATCACCGTCCCGATCGGCACATCGAGCAGCCCGGCAATCTCGCGATACGTAAACTCCTCCACATCGGCCAGAACGATCACCTCCCGCAGTTTGTAGGGCACGTTGTGCAACGCTCCCAGGATGCCGGGGTCAGTAAGCCTCGCCGGCATTGATGGCGTAGCGGCCTGCTGATCGAGAATCTCTTCGCTTCGATCCGCCGGGGCCGCCTCCGCCCGCCGCTTCCAGTAGTCGCGGCTGCAATTCACCATGATTCTAAAAAGCCAGGCTCGGCAATTCGTGCCTTTCTCAAACCTCGCGAATGAGCGCCAAGCGCGCAGATACGTCTCCTGCACAACGTCTTCCGCGCTTGCGTGGTCTCGAAGCATGCGCCGGGCTGAACGATAGAGCTCGTCGAGATGCGGCAACGCAGCCTCTTCAAACTCCTTGTATGGATCTCGTTTCCCGAACAGCATGCCGACTCGCGCGACCGAGCTCCCGAAGACGATGAAGCGGCTCCGCCCGCGGGCGGAACCGCCTCAGCATCGGAATCCACCTAACGCTGGATGCTAACGTATGCCGCCGGGTTCAGCCATGTGTGCGAGGAAGGCTCCAGGTCTCCGCTCCCCGTGATGCCGGGTGAAACGTAAACATAGCCTTCCGCCCCTTCGGTCACTCTCACTCCCGGGTTGCCGCAAGGCGGACCTGGAATGTCAGTGCAAAGCTCGGTGTTCGCTTCCGAACCCGCATCATAAGCGATCGCGTAGTGAGACTCGGTGCCGAAGGCCGGACGCCGCACACCACTCAATCCGACGAATGTATCGTTGGTTGTGACGAGCATTCCGACCAACGACACTTGTCTGTGATCGGCGTTCGACGAGATCTTGACCGATGCCGTCTCACCGGGAAGAATCGGCCCGTTCTTGCCGAAGATGACTTTTACATCCAGGTACGATCCGCTGGCCGTCAGTTTGTCGATGAGAGGCTGAAGCACCGCATCCTCGGCAACCTGCACAAGCTCCGCGCCGGCGGGCTGGCCTGGAGTAAAAACGGGCGGGGCCCCGAATCGATGCGTGACAACGACGACGGGAGAAAGAATCTGACCTTTGGTGATATTCGTGACGGTGACAGTTAGAGACGTTGTAATCTGCGCCTCGACCGGCACGCTAAAAAGACTGCATGCCACCAGAGCCGCGGGCAAAACGCCCATTCGAAATATGTTGGTTCGCAAAACACTTTCCTCCTGATTGATTTGTGAGCTTCGTTCAGACGCCGCCTCGGTGAGCATTCCCCCCGCAAGTAGCCTCAGCAGAGATAACCGTGTTCACGCCGAAACTATTCCGTTGGCATCGCCGATTCACGGATTCAGCCGCCTTCTCGCGGGGGAGCGGGCGGCATGCTGCCCGTCTGCCGCGATTGCCACGCCATGAAACAGAGGCACGAAAAAAGCCCGCCGGCGTCCCAGCGGGCTGAATCATCATCAAAAAAGGGGTGTATGGTCGTTGCTCATCAGAGAGCAAGAACGAGTACATGATCAGCTACGCTCCGCGAAGGTTGAGGCGATTCAAGCTTCTCACCCAGCCCGCTGAACGAAAAATCCTAGAGCGAGACGCCGTAGATCATTAACGACGTTTCCTTCAAGTCCTGAATGAGAGATCGAATACGGTTCAGCGGAATCTGACCTGCTGTCCCCGTCACACTGAGAGCCCCGGCGAAGTTATGGTCTCGATTGAAGACCGGGACCGCGACGCAACGAACCTCCAACTCCTCTTCCTGGTCATCAACGGCATACCCCTGGCGCCGGATTTTCAAAGCTTCGTCACGAAGCCCTCTCGAAGACGTGATCGTGTTATTCGTATGGCGCATGAACGCCTTCTTTGAGAGGAAGTCGCGCAACAACTCATCGCCCCCATAGGCAAGAATCACCTTGCCCACGCCTGTGCAATGGAGATCCATCCGTCGGCCGACATTCGTGTCGAACTGAATCAAGCCGGGCTGTTCGACCTTCTGGACACAGACCGCCTGATCTTTATCAAGCACCGCCAAGTGCGAAATCAGATCAGTGCGTTCAACCAGCTTCCGCATCACCGGCTTCGCCGTTTCGGCCATCGAAAACGACTTTATCATCGCTTGGCCGAGCCCGTAGGCTTTCAGTCCTAGCGTGTAGCGGCGAGTTGACGGGGATTTATGCACGTAGTCGAGTTCCTCGAGCGTCAGGACGATGACGTGCGTGCTGCTCTTGGGAATATTAAGCTTGCGGCTGATCTCGGAGATATTAAGGCCGCGGCGAGATGTATCGAGCGTCTCCATGATATGGAGAGCCCGCGCAACCATCGTCGCGAATGGCTGCTCTGTATTCTTTGCGTCCGCCATGCTGAACGCTCGTTCTAAACCAAGGACGATGTTGTTGTCAAGAGGGGCGAAGTCAGCACGAATGCTAGCCCTGAACTAGGGAAGCGAAAACGTGTACAGTACGCTTTCCGCCGCGATCGCCACGTACTGCGTGCCGCCGACCGCATACGACATGGGCGAGCTGCGGTAGGCCGAGCCAAGTTGCCGCCGCCATAGGAGTGCGCCGTTCGCGGCATCGAGCGCGACGAAATGACCGCGATACGTTCCGCCAAACACCAGCCCGCCTTTGGTCGCAAGAACTCCAATTGTCGGCAGAGCTTCGTGCAAGCCGAACCGCCAACGAATATCACCCGTAAGCGGGTCGATGGCGGCGATGGCTCCCGGTTGTGAATCGCCCGGGTCGAGCTGCTGCCCAGTTCCGGTGTAGGGCCGTCCGGCAATCGGCTCCTTCGTCTTGCTCGTGTACGTCGCACAGGCTTCGCGCAGCAGCACGTAGAACAGGCCCGTGTCAGGACTGAAGGAAGGCGCCGACCAATTCGTCCCGCCCCAGGCATCGGGACAGACGCGATTCCCTTCCTCAGTCGGGTCGGTGTTGGGTATGACGATGGGCCGGCCTTTCGAATCCAGCCCGTCAGCCCAGGTTTGCGTGACATACGGCCGTCCCAGCAAAAACTCACCTGTCTCACGATCGAGCACGTAATAGAACCCGTTGCGGTTAGCCTGGATCAGCAGCTTGCGTTGTCGCCCTTGGAACTCGGCGTCAATCAGCACCGGGTCCTGATTCGAATCCCAATCGTGCGTATCGTGCGGCGTGTGTTGGAAGTGCCATTTGAGCCGGCCCGTGTCGGGATCGAGGGCTACGACGCTGTCGCTGTAAAGATTGTCACCCTCTCGCACACTGCCGTCGTAGTCAGGCGCCGGATTGCCGGTCGTCCAATAGAGTGTCTTCAGATCCGCGTCGTATGTCCCGGTGAGCCACGTCGGGCCGCCGCCGAATTCCGCCGAGTCCCCCGCCCACGTTTCGCGAGCCGGGTCGCCTTCTTGCGGAATGGCCCAGAAGCGCCACAGCTTCTCGCCCGTCTCCGCATCAAACGCATCCAAAAAACCATTGAGTCCGCACTCACCCGACGTCACGCCGACGAAGATCTTGCCATCCATTGCGAGCGGCGCAAGGGTGATGGAGTAGCCTTTCTTGTAGTCGTCGACCGCAACATCCCAGACGACATTACCTGTCTTCGCGTCGAGCGCGACGAGCCTGGTGTCGAGAGTTGCCATGTAGAGCCGGTCACCCAGCATCGCGAAGCCGCGATTCGTCATCACGGTGCAAAAACTACGGACGTCGTCCGGTACCGGTCGCCGGTACTGCCAGATAGTCCGTCCGGTTCGAGCATCGAGTGCCGCCGCGTCATTCTTCGGCCCCGTCACAAACATCAGTCCATCAGCGACGATGGGTGTCGTTTCGACATTTGTGCCTCCGAACTGGTACGTCCACGCCAGTCGTAACTCGTCTACGTTCTGGGGTGTAATCTGATTGAGGCCGCTATAGTGCCGCCCTGGCAAATCGCCCCAGTACGTCAGCCAGTTCTGGGGCTCGAGTTGAGCCTCCCGCAGCCTCTTGGAAGTAACATTGAGGTCGTCCGCCGGCTGCCATCGCGTCTTCGCCGCGGCCGCCGCCTCTTGCGGAGATGACTTGAGCAGAAAGGCAACCAAGTCTTCTACCTGTGACGAATCCAAATCCGCCTTGGGCATGAGCGACCGACCGATAGGCGTTACGCGCCGCAGCTCCTCTTTCAGCAGGAAATGCAGCCGCTCCTCACGGTCCATGAACTGAATAGAAAACGTATCCTCATTGCGGCGGCTTCCCTCGACAACCCGGCTGTCCTCGAACTCGACCTCGACCGTCTCGAATCCCGGCCGCAAGCTCTCACTCGGTTCGTTGATCGCCTTTTTGAGATCGCTGACTCCTTTGCCGTCGCGAATCTTCGTCAAGTCGGGCCCCAACCGCCCACCGTGCCCTCCGAAAAAGTGACACGTCGAACAGCGGCCGGCGCCGTAGAAAATCTCTCGGCCCTTCTCGGCATTCCCCGTCACCGGCTCCTTCTTCTTCTGGGAAAGGGTGCGCAAAAACGCAACGATATCCAAAGCCTCTTCTTCGGACATGGAAGCGGGCGGCATCTGTGTCCCCGGAATGCCCTGACGAATACTGAGCGTCAATTCCGTATCGGAACCGCCCCAACGCCATCTCCCGGTCGTCAAGTCAGACCCCCGGCCTCCCTTGGCATTCTCGCCATGACAGGCGGCGCAGTTCGCAACAAACATCGCGCGGCCACGCTCGACCTGAGCCTCATCGGCCTGTAGCCGTGGGGCGGTGAATACGGCTAACACCAGCAACAGAGACAAAGTGAGACTCTTCGTGACCATCACTTGTAGTTGCTTCATAACGCGTTTCCTTAACCAAGCACGGCTGTAATCGACTCGCTCATCACGTCGACAATCCGGTCCAGTTGCTGCCGGGTGGTGACTACGGGCGGCGCCAGACAGTACACATCGCCCCGCAGCCGGCTGAACAGTCCCCTCTTCTGCGTTTCCGCATTGAGGCGCGCTCCCACTTTGTCAGAGGCCGGGAACTCTTCCTTCGTGGATCTATCTTTCACGATCTCCACACCGCACATCAGGCCCAAGCCTCGCACATCACCCACGTGCGGATGGTCCTCCAAGGCGGCCCGCAGTGCCCGCAAAAGGTAATCGCCCTTTTCGGCGGCCTGGGCGAGGAAGTCCTCTTCTTCAATGATGCGGATGTTCCGTAGCGAAACCGCGCAACCCACCGGATGCGCGCTATAAGTGAACGCGTGCATCCAGGGGGACGGACTCTCGTCAAGCACTTCCGCGATCGTGTCACTCACTCCCACTCCGCCGAACGGGAAATACCCCGAAGTGATCGCCTTCGCAAACTGCATCACGTCAGGTTCAACTCCCCAATGATCGAGCGCGAACATCTTACCCGTGCGCCCGAAGCCCGTAATCACTTCATCGGCGACGAACAGCACTTCGTACTCGTCGCAGATCTCTCGAATCCGCCCGAAGTAGTTGTCTTGGGGAGGAATCACCCCGCCCGCGCCCTGCACCGGCTCGGCGATGAACATCGCTACCGTGTCCGCGCCTTCGCGCTGGATGGCCTGCTCCAGTTCGTTGGCGGCGGCGATGCCGGCGCTTGTCCCTGCCGGCGCTTCGTAGCGATAGGGATACGGCGAAGGGATATGCATGAACCCCGGCACGCGCGGCTCGAATAACGGCCAATAGCCCTTGATGCCCGTCGCGCTCATCGCGGCCAGCGTCACGCCGTGATATCCCCACTCCCGTGAAATCACCTTGGTCTTCTCGGGCCGGCCCAGCAGCTTCCAGTACGAGCGCGCCAGCTTGATACTGGACTCGGTTGCTTCACCGCCGCCGCACGTGAAGAAGAAGCGATTGATCGACGGATACGTCATCCCCGCCAGCTTCTCGGCCAGTTCGATCGCGCGAGGATTCGTGCTACCGGCGTAACCCGAGCAGTACGCCAGTGAGGTCATCTGCTCCGCCGCGGCCGCGGCGAGTTCGGTTCGCCCATGGCCGGCAACGACGTTCCACAGCCCGGCCAGCCCGTCGATGTACTCCCGGCCATCCGCGTCGAAAAGAATCGCACCTTCGCCCTTGACCCAGACATGACCACCTTCGTGCGTCCCCCGGCTGTGTAAAGGGTGGACGAGATGGGCAAGATCACGCCTGATCCACTCGGGCTTTGTCGCAGTCGCCATGAAAGATGCCTCACTCCCAGCGGGCGCCAACCCGCTGCTTAAAATAGATGGATCGGTCCGCCAATCACCTCGTCCGAAACATCTCGTCGATCGTGCCGCGGATCGGCCCAATCAGACGATCGACGGCGTCTCTTAACTCTAGCGCCACCGGCTGGTCCTTAACGTAGTACGCGATGATGCCGGCGACCACGATGAAAAAGAGCACCGGGTAAAGGCCCGATTGCCCTTTCTTTTTCTTCTGTCCTAGATCGATCTTCTTGACGGTCGCCTTCATATCCGTCCTCCCGGAAGACTTGGCGCTTTCGCAAGGCCGCTCAAAACATGCCTGTGCGTCAGGTTGTGTTCGGGCAATTGTATCTCGCCACGGCCTTCAGCGGTACTCCCGACGACGGCCGCCGGCGACCTTCACCACGCGGGTAGTTCCGGGGGAGCACTGCCCGCGAAAGACTTACAATCACGAAGATGTCTCAAACCCGCCGCCTGAGCCACGCGCTCCTAACCGCCGCGCTCGTGCTCGTGCCCGCGACGTTAGTGGCGGAGGACTGGCGACAACTGCTCGGCCCGCGGCGCGACGGGACTTACAACGGCGGCGACCTCGCGGCGTCATGGCCTGAATCCGGCCCGAAGACGTTATGGCAGCGAGAAGTGGGCCACGGCTTCAGCAATCCGGTCGTCGTGGGCGGTCGTTTGATCTTGTTCCATCGCGTCGGCGATGAAGAGTTGATTGAATCCCTCGACGCCCTTACAGGCAAGCCCGAGTGGACGTTCCGCTACGCGACCAGCTATCGCGATGGATTCGGATTCGATCCAGGTCCGCGCGCAAGCCCGGTCGTCGCGGGCAGCCAGGTCTACACCTTCAGCCCACAAGGCATTCTGCACTGCGTTCGCCTGACGGACGGCAAGAAAGTTTGGCGTGTCGATACCCATCAGGAGTTCGACGCCGACAAGGGTTACTTTGGCGCGGCCTCGACGCCGCTGCTTGATGGCACAAGCCTTTTTCTGAATGTCGGCGGGAGCGGTGGCGCGGGAATCATCGCATTCGACAAAGATACGGGGCGGGTGCTGTGGAAAGCCACGGACGACGAGGCAAGCTATTCCTCGCCCGTGATGGCCGAGATAGCGGGGAGAAAGCTCGTAGTCTTCTTTACACGCGAAGGCCTCAAGGCGCTCGACCCAAAGACCGGGGACGTGCGGTACGCGATGCGCTGGCGTTCGCGCAGCAATGCTTCGGTAAACGCCGCGCTGCCGCTGGTGATCGGCAACCGCGTTTTCCTTTCATCGAGCTACGGAACGGGTGCCGTGCTGCTCGACCTCGGCGGCGGCGAGGTGAAGCAGGTTTGGTCATCCGACGACAGTCTCTCGAATCATTACGCGACCAGCGTCCACAAGGCCGGCTATCTCTACGGATTCCATGGCCGCCAGGAGTACGGCCAAGTCTTCCGGGCGGTTGAGCTGGCAACGGGAAAGCTGCGCTGGGAACAAGAGGGCTTTCGCGCCGGTACGGTGACCCTGGCCAACGATCGCCTCCTGATCTTGGCCGAAAATGGGGAACTCGTGATGGCAGCGGCTTCGCCGGATGGATTCAAGGTCTTCTCCCGCGCAAAGATTCTTGATGGAGTCGTGCGCGCTTATCCGGCCCTTGCCGACGGACGCCTTTATGCGCGCAATGAGTCACGGCTGATTTGCGTGGACCTGCGGTAGTGCAGGTACGCTTTCGGATTAGAGAGGTCACCCGATATACTCGTGGGTCCCCTACCGGACAATCCTTGAATCATGCACAATCTCACCATCCCCATCACTCGTTTGCGGCCGGACGCTCGGCTCCCTGAATCAGCCCATGGGCCCGAGGAAGACGCCGGTCTCGACCTCTACGCCGCCGAAGAAGTGACGATTGCCGCGGGTGAATGGGCGGGCATCGCGACCGGGCTGGCCATCGAGATCCCCCCCGGTTTCGAAGGGCAAGTCCGGCCCCGTAGCGGTCTCGCCCGCAAGTTCGGGATTACGGTGCTGAATAGCCCTGGAACGATCGATCCCGGCTATCGCGGGGAGATCAGCGTCTTGCTGATCAATAACGGGCGAGAACCCTACACGGTGTGCACAGGCGACCGCGTCGCGCAGCTCGTGATCGCCGCCTATGCCACAGTCAAATGGCAGCTTCAAAAGGACTTAGCTGACTCGAAGCGGTCAGATGGCGGCTTCGGATCAACGGGCGCCTAACGGTTTGGGATGAAACTGCTCCACGAAAGCGCTACACTGAGAAAGATTTCACCGGACATCCGCGTGAGACGACGGGCCACCCGGCGGCTCTTTCGGGCCTGGTAGTCCCGTTTTCTTACGTTTCCGAGGGCTTCGCGAGAGTCTTCAGACCGGTTTCGCGGCTTCTCCCTCCGCAACGAGGGTTGTTGCTCCGCGAAACAGGTATAGGGAGATATCTTCCAATAAATCAGTACTTTCGGCCGGAACGCGCTGAGAGGGAGGGAACCATGGCGAGTCGATCAAATACAACCTTCCAGAAGCGGCTCAAAGAGCTTGCCCGTCAGGAAAAGGCCCGCGACAAGGGCGAAAAAAGGGCCCAGCGAAAAGTGGAGAAGGGGACCAAGGACAACAGCGCACCCGACAGTGATATCGCTTGGCTCGACGAAGACGGCAATGTTGCCTTTGAGTAGCACCTTCCTGACGCAAGCTGCTGTTCCTTAAAGACTTACCTATCCCAGTGGCCAATCGGACCGGTCGCCAACTGGACGAGTTTTCTCGCGAATCCTTCGTCGCTATCCAACGTGTGCATGGAGCGGCGATCAGACCTGCCGCTTCAGCGTCTTCGAGCCGTTCACTCTTCGGTAGTAGGAGTTTCGCCAGCGGTGTGTTTCAAGAAGCGAAGACCGACCAGGAAGCGGTCCCCGTTGCGCTCTCGGTAGCAAGTTTCGGCGACGTGTTCAACGCCTTCGCCGATGATACGGACCAGCGCGGGAACCGGCATCGCGACCGACGTCTGGACCTGCAGCCCGCTGGTCGTGGCGTTCAATACCGCCGCGCTGAGCGTTCGTTCAGGGCCTTCCGATTCGCGCCAGATGAGTGTGGCGTTACCCTGCACGAGACGCCGCTCCGACACTCGGCGCTCCGACGAAAGGCGCAGCAGGCCAACCGCATAGCCATCGTGTCCCTGGCGACA
The DNA here is from genome assembly GCA_027624045.1 of Acidobacteriota bacterium. Classification (GTDB taxonomy): domain Bacteria; phylum Acidobacteriota; class Terriglobia; order Bryobacterales; family UBA6623; genus JAPPLB01. The sequence continues at coordinate 15,299 of JAQBUE010000024.1, read as the reverse complement.
GTTTTGAACGACGCCGCGCAGGCTCGTCCCGCCCGTGACCGCAACTTGAGTGCGAACGGGAATAGGGGATGCCGTGAGCAACCCCAACCCCTTCTTGGAGCGGTCTACAATCCGGGCGCGCTCCGCACAGCTTCGTCCGCCGGCGTCACTCCACTTGACGAGGACGAGTTCGTGCCCCGTAGCCCGCGCCTCGGCCCGGCGTTCCTCCTCGGACTCGGGCTGCTCCGCCTTCTCCGCCGGCGGGGATGCCGGCTTGGGCTGAACAAGACCGCCGATACCAACCGTACCGAATGGGTACCGCACGGGATGAAGATATCGCGCGCGGGACACCGGCGACTATCAGTGATTCTACCTAGAAGAAGGCAGTTCGGCGGGAGCGGGCTCGGCTGATCGCGGTGTACGCAGAGCCACTGGAGCCAAGGACGTGCGAGGGAGGCGGTGTGTGATAATACGCCTCAAATTCCCTCGGGCCGGACGGAATGGGAAATGGCCGTCTAATCGTCCCAGTAGTCCTCAGGGGCGGCGGTCTCCCTCGACGGATTCCTAACGAAAACGGAGTCAACTTTGAACGACGAGATTGTCGAATGCCGTATCCACCCCGCGATCGGCGTCGCGCGGCTCGGGAATAGCCCGAGTCAGTATTTCGTCGGACCGGAAGTACCGGGGCGCGACGACACACCGGCCGGCGGATACCACGATGACGCCGGGCGGATCGCGCGTCAGGCGGCCCGTTTTCGTATTTATGGCTACAACGCGGCTGGCGAGGTTGTCCGCGAGATTACGGCGGACGACGCGGAGATTTCGTGGGCTGTGTACCTCGCGAACAAGAAGGCCTTTTGGTACCGCATCAACCTGCCACTCGACATTCCCGTTGCGCGAGGTCAGCTGGATCTCCCACCAGATCGGAATTCCCGCCGCAACGCAACTATGTCGCGCGAACATCCTGAAGTACTGGTGATCGATTCGGGACCGCGGCGCATTCGGGGCAGCAACACGAACGCGGACGGCAACGATCGCCGCTATCACTTCGACCAAGGGCGCTTCTTCGATATTCTCGTACCGCTCGGGGAACTGCGGACCGATGCGAACGGACGGCTGCTGGTGTTGGGCGGATTCGGGACTTCGGGCAGCACCATCCCACCGCCGCTGGGCAGGATCACTGACATTCGCAATAATGACAATTGGTACGACGACACGTCGGACGGTCCGGTGGAGGCGAGTGTCGTGCTCGACGGCAAGCCGCTGCCAGTGACGCCGGCATGGGTCGTGGCGGCTCCGCCCAACTTCGCGCCCGGAATCCGGCCGATCGTGTCGATTTACGACCTGGTATTGGATGCGGGCGCGCGGATCAATTCGGGTTCGGTACCGTCGCGTCCATCGTTTCGCGACCACATCTACCCGCTGTTTGAAACATTCGATCAGAACCAGTGGGTGAATAGCGGTTTCTTGAGGGATTTCGGGTGGGATGCGGCTGAGAATCCGATTGCCGCGGCGAACACGGATCAGCTGAACGATCCATCCGAGGCCAATCGTGCTGTTCGAGAATCGATCTTGCAGCGTTTTCGAAACGCGGACTATTCAACGATGAGCTTCGATGAGTGGCCGCCTTACTACGGCGACGGAGTCCGTTTTCCGGCGAGGGAACCGCGCCAATGGCTGGCAGTCACCCTCTTGCAATATCGTTGGCTGGAAGAGTGGGCGGCGGGAAATTTCGATGCGGATGGCGTCGCAAAGGGCACCACGCCTGAAACCGTCGAGGGGCTCGATATATCGCGGCAGCCAAGCGCGTTGGACCGAGCAGCGCTTGAGAATTGCGTCGGGGGCTCGTTCAAACCCGGCTTCGAAATGCCTTGGATCATGAGAGTGCCGATGCTCTACGAAGCGCCGTTCCGCTTGCGGCATGCGATGCGGCTGTTGCCCGAGCGGCCCCTTCCGCCGCGCGGCCGGGCGACACGCGGGAAACTGACCCAACCCGACTACGGCGACGTCATGACGTCGCAGATCGCTTTGTCGCCACAAGGGCCGTTTCGCGCGACCGGGCCGGGGGACATCACGCGATGGATGGCCGTGCCGTGGCAGGGCGACGCTGCATCGTGCGGCTCCGCCTTCGAGCCTGCGATCGATCCCTTCCTGCCGACGTTCTGGCCGGCCCGTGTGCCGAACGCGGTCCTGACGTGGGCGAACTATCAGACGGTGTTGAACGCCGAGTTGGACCCCGCCGAGAGGCGATCCGCCTTTCGGACCAGGGCACGCTGGCTGCGGCGGCTTTCCTCAAATTTCACGCAATCATTGAACGAGTTCAAGGACGAATGGCACGAGTTCGGTCTGGTTACGAAACAGCCAGGTCCGGCTGACAGCGAGTTTCCCGACGAGATCTATGTGGAGGGGCCGGAGGGCGAGGGTTAGATGCTCGCCCCGGCGAGACGGCATTGAGCGTATCTGAAAAGCAGTTCGATGTAGCCGTGATCGGTGGGGGTCCCGCGGGTGCGGTGACCGCGTTACAGGCTGCGCGGTCGGGCCTGCTGGTGACACTCGTGGATCGCGGAGACACGCAGGTTGACAGAGTCGGTGAGACGATTGCGCCATCGTCGCGGGCCGTCTTGGAGCGGCTGGGATTGATGGCGGGCTTCCTGGCCGAGGGCCACCTGCCGTGCTACGCGAATCGTTCCGTCTGGGGACGCGATGGCCTCGACGAGCGTCATTTCATTAGCGAACCGTATGGGCATGGTTGGCATCTCGACCGGAAACGGTTCGATCGATTTCTACTGGCGGCGGCAGGCGATGCCGGCGTGCTGCTTCAGCCGCGGACAAGTATCAAGGCATTCGAACCGTGGGCGGAGGGCTGGCGGCTTCGTCTGATGGGACAGGATGGTCGACGGACGGCGCTGCGGGCCCGCTGGGTGGTTGACGCGACCGGCCGAGCCGGCTGGTTTGCCCGGCGGTTGGGAGTAGTGCGGCGAGTGGATGACAGGCTTGTCGGCCTCGCGGGATTCCTGGGACCTTCGGCGCAGCCGTTCGAAGACACGACGACGCTGGTCGAAGCGGTGCCGGATGGGTGGTGGTACTCGGCGCTGCTGCCTGACGGCCGCCTGGCAGCGGTTTACTTCACTGATGCGGACCTCGTAGAAAGAAACGGTGCGACCCATCCGGCTTCATGGCGGAAACAGCTGTCGGACGCGCGGCAGACCACGGCACGGATTGAACGTCACCAAGGCGCGTTACCGTCAACGGTACGTGTCGTCAGCGCCGCCAGCGCCTGCTTGGAGACGATGGCGGGTTCGAACTGGCTGGCTGTTGGGGACGCCGCGGTGAGCTATGATCCGCTCTCCTCTTGCGGCATCGTCACCGCGATGGCCGGCGGAATGGAAGCGGCGGCGGCGATTGAGCGGCAGATGTCGGGTGACGACGGCGCGACCGAACGATACTCGGCCCACATGCGGCGATCTTACGAGCGCTATCGCTCGATGATTGCGGCCTATTACCGCGACGAGACCCGCTGGGCGAACCACCCGTTTTGGAAGCGGCGATCGGCCGACCCCGTTGTGACGGCAGCATATACAGCGGCGTGACGGCAGCATGATACGGCGCCATGATAGGGCGGGATGAAGTGGCGATGATACGAAACCTGATTCACAGTCCATCCATGCGTCCGGCGCTCTTGTTCATCGTGGCCGTTGCCCTGCTCTGGGGCGGTGCGCCGCAAGCGTATCCGCAACAGGCTGAGGGCAAGCTCCCGCCGCCTCGTGATGAATACCAGGGGCGCTCGATCGCTCAGACGATGAGCTACCATGGCGCGCCCTGGCTGATTCGCGAGACTCGCGACGAGGAAGAGAATCCGCGAAAACTGATCGACGCGCTGCAAGTCAAGAGAGGTCAAACAGTGGCCGACGTTGGCTGCGGGAATGGTTTCTACTCGCTGCAGCTTGCCAAGCTCGTCGGCCCCGAGGGTCGCGTGTTGGCGGTGGATATCCAGCCTGAAATGCTGGAGCTACTGAAACAGCGGGCTGCCGATGCCGGCATCAATAACATCGAGCCGATTCTGAGTACGCAAGCGGACCCAAACCTGCCGGCCGGGGAAGTGGATTTGATCTTGCTGGTGGATGTGTATCACGAGTTCGCCTACCCCGAGCGCATGCTCCAAGCGATGCGCGCGAGTCTCGCCCCGGATGGGCGCATTGCGCTGGCGGAGTATCGCATGGAAGACCCGGCGGTACCGATTAAGCTGCTCCACAAGATGACGAAGCAGCAGATTCGCAAGGAATACAACGCGAACGGCCTTAAACTTGTTAGAGAGTACGACGGGCTCCCCTGGCAACACTTGATGTTTTTCGGGCGGGCCGAGTGAGTGGTGAATAACGAGTCCGCGGCATGTATGCCGTGCTCGCTCGGCGTTCGCTCGGTGGAGGAGGAAGACTCATGGCGAAAATACACGCGACAAGCGTCGAGAACCTGCAGGTACTCATCCGGTCAGAAGAGCACGCGATTCTTGCCGATGAACCCCAGGGCATTGGCGATGGCCTGGGGCCGGATCCGTATGAACTGCTACTGGCGGCGCTCGGCAGTTGCACGGTGATGACTCTCCAGCTTTACGCGCGCCGCAAGGGGTGGGCGCTCAGGAAAGTAGATCTCGAGCTGTCTCACGGGCGCGTGCACGCGAAGGATTGCGAGGACTGTGAACAGAATGATGGCATCGTTGAGCGGATCGAAGTTCGATTACGGCTGGAGGGCGATCTGGACGCGCAGCAGCGTGAACGTCTGGCCGACATTGCAACGCGCTGCCCGGTCCGCAAAACGCTCGCCGCCGGACCGCACGTTATAGACACTGTCGTTGTAGACACTGTCATCGTCTGAGCCCGCGTCAATCCACGACGTGAGAAGATATGCAGGCTGGGCTCTCGTCTGGCGCGGGTACAACAAGGATCACAAGATGACGAATCAGACACAGAACTTTCAAAACCACACGATGGTTCCCAAAGGGTTGATCATTGCCGCGGGCTTGATTTTCGTGGGTATCGTGTGCGCGGCAATAGGATTGTTCCGCGTGACGACGACCGCGGGATCTTGCCTGATCGGGACAGGCGCGCTACTGGTGGGTGCCGGCGCCCTGTTCGGTCTTGTCGTGGGACGCGGATACGCGACGAAGCTGCAAGACCGCATCATCCGGGTGGAGATGCGTCTGCGCTTGGAGAAGATTCTGCCCGCTGATCCGCAGGCCGCGATTGCAGGTCTCACCGTCCCGCAGTTGGTCGGGTTGCGCTTCGCGTCCGATGCCGAGTTGCCGGGTTTGGTTCGCGAAGTCATGTCAAAGAAGATCGACGATCGCAAGACCATCAAACAGATGGTCAAGGACTGGCAGGGCGACTACGATCGCGTGTAGGCACGGGTTTCAGCCGGGCATTCATTCGACCGTGGTCCAGGAGTGCCCGCTTTTCCCGGCGCGGAAGGCCACGGCTCGATGACCCGAGGCGGCAGGGGAGGCCGCGTCATTGCGGTGACGAACCTCAGCGACTCGGGACCCGGCAGCTTGCGCTACGCGGTGGAAGCCGATGGACCACGGATCGTCGTCTTCCGCGTCTCGGGCACGATTACCCTGGAAAGCCAGTTGAAGATCTCCAATCCCTACATCACCATCGCCGGCCAGACAGCACCGGGTGACGGCGTCGCCCTCCGAAAGCATCCGATCCAGATCGACGCCGACGAGGTCGTCATTAGGTACATCCGGGTGCGGCTGGGAGGGGAGTCTGGGGTCGATGCGGACGCGATATCGAGCAGATACCACAAGAACATCCGACATCGGGGGCGATCCGGATGACCAGATGTCCATGGTTCGGTTGACGACCTACGCAAATCACATGGACATCGAAGGTCTTGTCGCCACGCCGGCGGGAAGTCGGAACAATGTGGCCCCTGAGCAGGCCGAGAGGATTGTTGGCGCCTACGGGACAGTCCGCGACAACCTAGAACTGCACGAACCCGGATATCCGACACCCGAGTATCTGCTCGATCGCATCGCGAAGGGGATCCGATTCGCCGTCACCGACAACGGCACGCCCCCGCTCACTTGTTATCAACGCGTGATCGTCACCGTAAATCCAAGGGGATGAGCCGAGGCAAAACTCGCCCCAGTTGTTGCATCTGCCGCGGCAGAGCGGACCGGCGGCTTTCGAGGACGTTGAGCGACGTAGTCAAGGAAACCCTCACTCGCCTCACATTCTTGTCGCGTATCCGATGCAGGAAACCAAGCCAGCTGCTGCTGCGTAGGGTGTTACGTTGGAGGGGGGTGACGAGATGTTTATCCGATCGCGAGTTAGGGTTTGGACGTTCTGCTGCGTGGCGGTCGTTGGCGGTATGTATTCCGACGCGGCGGCGAAGGATATTCGCGTAAAGGGCGAGGCCGAGGTGCAGGTGCGCCCCGACCATGTCGTGCTGCAACTGGGGGTAGAGACTTGGAACCGCGAGCTCCGGGCGGCTCGGGAACAGAACGACCGAAGTGTCGCGTCCGTGCGAGAAGCGGCCCGAAACTGGGGGATTTCCGACGATGACATGGCGGTGGATTTCGCATATGTGGACATTCAGCGGAACCAGCAACTACGGACGGTCGTGGACCACTACACTGTGCGGCGCACGGTGGTGCTGACGCTGCGAGATGTCGACAAGTTCGAGGATGCGTTGATGAGCGCGCTGGACGCGGGGGCGAACTACATCCACAACGTCGATTTCCGAACGTCGGAGTTTCGCAAGTACGCCGATGAGGCGCGGGCGTTGGCGCTGCAGGCGGCGTATGAGAAAGCGCGGGATCTGGCGAGCGTGGGTGGATTCGCGGTGTCCGAGCGGCCGTCCGATGTCTCCTCGGCGGAGACGAAGTTGCAGACTTGGTACGACGTTAATAGCAGCGGCCGCCAGGGTTCGCGGGGAGAGGCAGGCGCGATACAGAACTCTGCCGTGAGCTACGTGGGTTCAACGGGGCAGTCGGGACAGAATCGGGCGGTCCCGAATAGCGGGGTGGGGTATCTAGCGGTTCGGGCAACCTTGGATTTAGAGTTTGAAATCGAAGCTGCGCGGGAGTAGGAGTAGCGGTCCCCCGTGCTCGCCTAGAGGGCTGTTCCTGGCGGAGAGTGAAAAGCAGCTAAGCAGCCGCCAGCTTCCGACGAGTCCCGATCGCGGGAGCGGGCCGGCCGTGGTGTCTGACTTCCTCGGTTCCCCCATCGAGGAAGCTACGGCGATGGAAAACGCACAAGCCACGAGCGACCTGAGTTGCTACGTCACTCGCAGCTGAGAGCGGACGTTGGGTGCAACCTTGCCGCTCGCCGAGCGGGAACAATTCCGGCTGTTGCTGCGAATCCCAGCAATAGCAGCACCGCACCTGCGAGGCCCCGAGGGCCATACGGATTCCGATCTCACTCGTCCGGCGGATAACACCATAGGCGAGGATGCCGTACAAGCCGATACAGGCGAGTGCGAGCGCCAAGACGCCGAACGTACTCGAAAGAGCGGACACGAGCCGTCCCTTCATGGCGGGCCAGATAACTCGCCGCAGCGGAGTAGCGTCGACGCAGGTGGCTGCTCGCACGCCACTACGCTCAGCAACAGGTCTTAGATGTCAAGCTTCGACCCACCGGCCGCGAGGGCGGCTCTCAGGTGTATTTTTCTAATCTTCTTGACGTACGAGTATCATCGTAGTATGATCTTCGTATATGCGAGCCAATCCGCCACGGCCGACCGACGCTGAGCTTGAGATTCTGTGCGTGTTATGGAGCCGCGGCCCCAGCACGGTTCGCGACGTTCATGAGGTGATCGCCGCCCGCAAGCCCACGCAGTACACCACTGTGCTCAAGCAGTTGCAGGTGATGTCCGAGAAGGGGCTCGTGCGCCGTGATGAGTCGCAACGGTCTCACGTCTATCAGGCAGCACGCCCGCGCGACTGGACGCGGCAGCAACTCGCGGGCGACCTGCTACAACGCGCCTTCGAAGGATCCACCGGAAGCCTGGTGATGGGCGCGCTGTCGGTGCAGAAAACCTCCAAGCGTGAGTTGGCCGAATTGCGGCGCGTGCTTGATGAGTACGAAAAGGGGTTGAAATGAACGCCATGATCGAAGCACTTGTAAGAACGCCACTCAGCGAGGCCCTCGGGTGGGCGCTTTTCCATTCACTCTGGCAAGGCGCGATCGTAGCGGGCCTTCTCGCCGTGTTTCGCACTTCGCGGGCGCGCTATGTTGCCGGCTGCGTCGCGCTGGCAGCGATCCTTTGCTGCTTCGTGTTCACTTTCTATTCCCTCCTTCCCGAGGAGGGAATAGCAGGCGGCGCGAGAGAACTTGCCGCTCCGGTTGCGTCACCCGTCGCCGCTCTTGCCGGGCCGGCGGGGACGATCCTGCGTGCCGGCGATTTGCTCGCATGGCTAACGCCCTTGTGGATCATAGGTGTTGTTCTGTTCCAACTACGAGCAGCAGCCGGGTGGATGGCCGCGCGGCGGCTGCGGCTTCGCGGTGTGTGCGAAGTGTCCAAGCGGTGGCGTTCTACCCTCGGGGAACTGGCGGCACGAATGCGTGTTTACCGGCCGGTCCAACTTCTGGAATCGGGCCTGGCCGAAGTGCCTATCGTAGTCGGCTATCTACGGCCGGTCATTCTTGTCCCGGCTGGGCTGCTGAGTTCAATGCCGCCGGAACATGTTGAGTTGATTCTCTTGCACGAACTGGCGCATATCCGCCGGCATGACTACTTGGTGAACCTGCTGCAGACGGTGACGGAAGGACTGCTCTTCTATCATCCGGCGGTCTGGTGGATTTCAGGAGTCGTCCGTGCCGAGCGGGAACATTGCTGCGATGACTTGGCGGTGGCCGCCAGTTCGAGCGGTGGGGCCTACGAGTACGCGCTTGCGCTGACCGCGCTGGAGCAGAGTCGTTGGGGAACGGGTAGTGGTCGTTGGAATACAGCCGCTGGTATGGCGGCAACGGGAGGCAAACTCGTGAAACGAATTCATCGTCTGTTGTATCCGAAGCGCCCGGCCGCCGGCTCGATGGGAGCTCCGTTGCTGGGGGTGGTGCTGGCAGTGCTGGTGGCGTGGCAAAGCGTGGCTGCGCCGCAAAGTCCGAAGGAGAAAGCGGACCCGTATACGAAATGGGTCAACGAAGACGTGGCCCATATCATTGACACCCGGGAGCGCGAGGTGTTTCTGCGGTTGAATACGGACGCGGAACGCGAACACTTTGTGGAGCAGTTCTGGAAACGGCGCGACCCGACGCCCGGCACTCCGAAGAACGAGTTCCGCGAAGAGCACTACCGGCGGATTGCGTCCGCCTCAGAACGGTTCGGTTCGCCGAGCAAGGCAGGCTCGAAGACCGATCAAGGGCGGATCTGGATCGTCTACGGTCCGCCCGACGAAATCGAATCGCATCCCGAGGGGCGCGGAGACAGTCCGCCTTTCGAGCAGTGGTTCTACAACGAACTCGAAGAGGTCGGCAAGCGGGTGATCATCGAGTTCATCGACGCTAACAGGGACGGCGAGTTTCGACAGACCAGCGATCCGAGGAAGAGGAACTGACTTTCACCTTGCAGGCAAGCACGCGGGTGAGCGGATGTAGTGGCGTCGGTCGAAGAGTACAGCTGCCTTCCGGCTTTGAGTCTCGGTCGCGACACATCGCTGGCGGTTGAATTGGGTTTTGGCTAGGCTCCTACCTAAAACGGCGTAGTGTTGACGCAGGCGGCCGCTCGAGCATCCTCCGACCGTTCTCGCGGCGCAAACGCTTCGCCGCGAGTCGAACGACGGCGTAAGGTATTTCCCTGCCTTGACTGCGCCTGCCGGCGGCCTCACGATCAATTCATGGAGTTGCTCGGCAAGCGTCCGATTCTCAAGCTGCTCCTGCTTGCCTTGATCGCCGTGGTCGCGACGAACCCGCGCGCAACGGCGCAGGCGCTGTGGGGCGTAGTTGCCACCGTTGTCGCACTGACGGGCGACCCAACCTTCGCGACACACGCCGTCTTGTCCGAGCATGAGATCGAGCGAATTGATACCCTGTCGCCGCAACAGCAAGCGGAAACGCTCATGCAGCGGGCAGTGAATCGCTACGAGGGTGCTACCGATCTGATCGAAGCGCGCGTGGACAGCTGGATTGGCCAGATCAGTTTTTCGGATCAGCTCTCGAACTCCACTAACACTGGCTATGCGTCCGCGGACTTGCGCGTTCGCGCGGCCGCGGTGGAAGTGAGCCTGGCCGCCTACGGCTATTCCAAACAACCCGAGAGCGCGCACAAGTTGATCGCGGACGTTCAGAACCGCGAAGGGGACATGGTGAGCAGCTTGTGGGTGTTGGGCTTACTAGGCAACCGCGGCATCGAGCGCGAGCTGATCGTGCGTGAGCTTATCGAGACCGTCAAGGATCCCGAGCCCCAGGTGCGCCACTGGAGCATCGAAGCTCTGGGCAAGATCGGCTCCAATGAAGTCATCCCGATCTTGACCGACGTCTTTCGCTTCGAACCCGAACTCTGGCTTAAAGAACGTGCGGCGTGCAATCTGGCCGATAGCGGCATGTTCACGAAAGAGCAACGGATGTTGGCCGTCCCCGAGCTCTTGAGCATGGCGGATCATCCGTCGCTTGAGCCGCAAGCCCAGCTGTGGGTGTATCAGGCGCTTCGCGAGATCACCGGCGAGCAGATCGAAAATGATGCGACGGTTTGGAGGAATTGGGCTGCGCGCGGGGGACTGCTGTAGACCGTCTTCCCGGCAAAATACCGTTCAGGAAAAGCCAGTTCGCCTTCTCCAAACCCTGCTTCGATCCTCATCCGCCGAAGTCGTCCGTTCGGTGATTCTAGCCTCTGGATATCCCCCTCGAAAGCCTTCCTGCGGCTGCTAACCAGCCGCCGCGGATGCGCACCCGCCAAGTTAACTTTATGACAAAAAGTACTTGACGAAATATGCAATCTCTAGTAGTCTATGTCCAATGGCCTGGCCGCAAGTTGATTCTCGTGTTGCACCGCCTATCTCCCTGGACCAACGGGCCGCCGACAACCTGCGCTTCATCCGGGAGACGATGGAGCGTTCATCCGTCTTCACGTCGCTGCCTGGGCGGGGCACGATCGCGATCGGGGCCACTGCGCTGGGCGCCGCCTGGATTGCTTCTCGTCAAGGGCGGCCGGAAGCTTGGCTCGCCGTGTGGCTGGCGGAGGCATGTGTCGCTATCTCGATTGCGGTCTTCACAACCGCGCGGAAGATCGGGAGTGTGCCAACGCCCACGTCCCTACGGCCGCTGCGCAACTTTACCTTCGGCGTAGCGCCGCCCTTTTTGGCGGGAGCCGTGCTGACTTTCGCTCTTTGTTGGGAGCAAGCGACGTGGGCCCTGCCGGGCTTGTGGCTGCTGCTTTATGGCTGTGGAATCGCAACAGGGGGTGCCTTTTCGGTCCGCATGGTGCCGCTGATGGGGGCTTGTTTCATGGTGCTGGGCTGTGTAGCGCTATTCGCACCGGCACGGTGGCACGACATCATTTTGGCCGCCGGATTTGGCGGGTTGCACGTCCTTTTCGGCTCCATTGTTACGAGGAGGTATGGTGGCTAGGTCTGGCGCACTGCCTGAGCAGAATATACCGGGCGAGGTAAAGCCCGCCAAGCGCTCTCAGCGCTTGCGGCGGGTTCAGGGCGCCCAAGCCCTCCAACTCGATCCTCTTATTCATGAGCGGACACGTTTGGCGATTGTCAGCGCACTCGCGGCCAGCGGCGACCTGACTTTTAGCGAACTGAAGCAACTGCTGCAGTTGACCGATGGCAACTTGAGCGTGCATTGCCGAAAGCTCGAGAAAGCCGGCTACCTTGCCTGCGAGAAGACTTTTCAACACCGCATGCCGAAAACGACCTATCGTATTACCGCCAAAGGCCGCCGGGAATTGATGCGCTATCTCGAACACATGGAGGCTGTGATCCAGGCTGCCAGAGAGCGCTGAAGCAGGAGAAGAGGTTTTTTTTGCCAGTTCACTTTGCGATAACAAGTACTTTACATAAATCAAAACAACTCCATGTGGCGATTGTCATGGATGGAAACGGGCGCTGGGCTCAGAGCCGTGGTCAACCGCGCGCAGTGGGACATCAAGCCGGCGGTGACGCAGTGCGCCGTACCGTCGAGGCAGCGCTTGACCTGGGGGTCGGCACGCTGACACTGTACGCTTTCTCCGCCGACAACTGGAAACGCCCCCGTGCTGAGACGCACGCTCTGATGGCACTCTTCGGGACGTACTTGCGCAAAGAGACCAGCCACTGTGTCGAATCCGGCGTGCGTCTGAAAGTCGTCGGGCGCAGAGACCGCCTCGATCCCTCACTGGTCACTGCTATCGAAAACGCGGAGCGAGCTACGGCGGCTGGTCATGCATTGCGGCTGCGTCTGGCGATCGACTACTCAGCCCGTGACTCACTGCTGCAAGCGGCCTGTGAGTCACGCGGAAACCTGAGCGATCGCGCGGCGTTCGCGCGCGCCGTGGAAGTGGCGGTTCACGACGACGCGGGAACCCCTGACGTGGATCTGTTCATTCGCACCGGTGGCGAGCAGCGCCTGAGCGACCTATTTGGCTGGGACTGCGCTTACGCCGAAGTCATTTTCACCCACACCATGTGGCCTGACTTTGGAGCCTCGGAACTACGGCAAGCGATAGCGGAGTTCTATCGTCGCGACAGGCGATTCGGTGCTTTGCCAGAGCTGCAAGGCGATCGCGGATCCGCCGTTAAACGCAATCAGTTCCCACAGAATCGAGCGGCAACATTTCATCAAACAACAGGAGGGTCAGCCTTTGACCAAACTACCAGGGAACCTAGCCCAGACACCTAGGGAGAGCCCCGCCGCAAGGCGGAACGCTGAGAAGGGCGCAAGGCGGAACGTTGAGAACGACGCAAGGCGGAACGCTGAGAAAGAGATGTTCACCCTGACACACAGACTTTCCTTGAGGACGACCGAGGGAATCGAGTTCGTGAATATTACTGACCAACTCCAGCAGATCGTCTTGCGGAATGGCGTCCACGACGGAACCGCTTTCGTTCAGTCCTTACATACGACGGCAGCCGTCTTCATCAACGAGTGGCAGCAAGCCCTGCTGCATGACTTCCGCCAGCTGCTTGAGCACTTGGCGCCGAACGACATTGACTGGAGGCACAACGATCCGAGGTATTCCGACTGTGAGCGGGGCAATGCCACCTCCCACTTGCGGGCAGCCCTGCTAGGGCCTTGCGCAACAGTGCCCATCTCCTCCGGCGAACTGGCGCTGGGTACCTGGCAACGCGTCATCTTCGGGGACTTTGACGGTCCGCGGGAATGTTCCGTCCTGGTGCGGGTGGTCGGCGGTAGCAAGCGCGAAGAATGCCACGAGCACTCCAGCACTCAAGCGGGATCGGACTTTCGTGGCTCACGCGAAGAGCAGAGCTGATCCGCCATGATCGTCCAGCTCCGCCCTCGGCGAACTCTGTCTTCCGCATTTTGGGAGGACCGCTTTCTGAAGAGCCTTGACAACCCACCTGTGATCCCCTGGGACCGCGCGCCTGAGATCAGCGCGTTTGAGTGCGAACAAATTCGCACCTCCATTCAGGAATTCCAGCTCGGTGAACAGTCAGAAGGGCGGAACCTCAAGCGCGCCGCGCACGCCTATGCGACGCGGTCCGGTGACTGGGCTTACCTCGCCGCGATGAAGCTGTTCATCCGTGAGGAGCAGCGACATGCCGCCCTGCTCGGGACGTTTATGGACAGCGCCGGTCTGGCGAGGATCCAGAGCAACTGGGTTGACTCCGTATTTCGGAAGCTGCGCCGCTTGGCAGGGTTGGAAGTGTCGATTTGTGTGCTGCTGACCGCTGAGGTCATCGCGCAGGTCTACTACCATGCACTGTTTGACGCGACACAGTCAGCGACCCTGCGAGTGATCTGTCGACGCATCCTGAAAGACGAGCAGCAGCACGTGCGTTTCCAGTCTGAACGGTTGGCGATTCTCAGACAGCGCCGTCCCCGGCCGCTCACCGGCACCGCCGTTCTGTTACAGCGCCTGCTGTTCGCCGGGACATCCCTCATTGTTTGGCGCGGTCATCGGCGTGTCTTTCGCGCCGCGAGACTAACGTTCCTGGACTTCTGGGTGGCGTGCCACGGCAAAATGCGAGCGGCCATCACTGTGATGAACCCACGATCGTATGAATGGTAAAACGCTGGGCGGGTCAACCTCAAGGTCCTTCAACTCAGGACTTTGAAGTATTCCTTTTCGTTTCCAGGTCGCTGCGCCCGGAATAGGGTGGATATCCTGATGAAGGAACTTCTGCACCCGAAAGTGCCGAATCACGGCATGCTGTTTCGGTCGCTGCTGAGCGCGTATCTGGGCCGGAAGCGACGCGCGGCGAACAGCTCGCCTATTCCTTCTTCTTCAGAAGATGATCGTTCTCGGCAATGAACGTCTTGATCGATTCGCCCATCGCCAGCAGTTTGTCCCACTGCTCCTTGTAAAGGGTCACCGGAAACCTCCCAAGCCCGTAAATTGAAACGCCGCCCTTGGGGCTGACCTTCAGCGAAACCCGCCCGCTAGAAGACTTGACCAGGGCTTCATTTTGCGCCTTCAGCCGTTAGATCTCCGCTTTCATCTCTTCTTCTGTCATCGGTTCTCCATGCCAACTGGCGAGCGGTTGAGGCTACGCTGCGTTTGTCGCGGCCTTCCGTTTGGCTGCCCAATACTTCTTCATCCGCTCAGATGCCTTCTTCTTCTCGGCGGTTGACATCTTCGGACGTCCAGGAGAGGATTTCTTAGCTACCTGCTTCGCAGTCTTGCTGCCTGGTGGTCGCCCACGTCGTTTCGGCACAGTTCCACCCAGGACCTCGATAGCGCGGTTGAGCTTGTCGCGTTCTTCAATCAGTAGTTGCAAGGCTTCAGACATGAAGTCAGGTTAGCATGAGGGGAGGCAGGTTGACACTGCTCTGCGCGACACGGTTGTTTCGGTCGTTGCGAGACGTATCTATGGGAACCCCTTGTGGAACCCCAACCGAGGGCAGCCATATTGCAAGTGATTGAAGTATTGGTGCGCCCGGCGTGATTCGAACACGCGACCTTCTGCTCCGGAGGCAGACACTCTATCCAGCTGAGCTACGGGCGCACTCGGGGTACGCCTTATTCTCTCTGCCCAGCCTGTAGCCGTCAACCCGCGCCGCTCGCGCCTCCGCCAAAGGGTGCACCGTACAGCCTGCAATTCCGCCTCGCGCGTCCTTAGCATTTTCCAATCCAAGAATGATCCTGAAATGCGGTAGGTCGAGGCCGGGGACGAAATAGGGTGTGGAGCTCCTTTCCGAGGTTGTCGGGAGGGG
>JAQBUE010000023.1 GCA_027624045.1 Acidobacteriota bacterium | reverse complement strand
TCCCATTGCCATAGAACAAGTTTATCGACTCTTGTTTCAATGTGGGACTTCCACCACAGGCTGTTAGGGATACGCATCACGCAGCTTGAAACGGCCGATGGACAGACGATCGACGTCCAAAGCAGCGTCTACGGCGTTGAAGCCGCGTCGACGAAGAAGAAGGACGCCGTGAAGGTCGGTATCGGTAGCGCCATCGGCGCCGCGATTGGCGCGGTGGCCGGCGGGGGCAAAGGAGCGGCCAAAGGCGCCGCGGTTGGCGCCGGAGCCGGCGGTGGAGCGGTCTTGGCGACACGCGGTGATGCCGCGGTCATCCCGAGCGAAACGGTGGTAACGTTTACGCTTCAGAATCCGGTGTCGATCACCGAGGCGCTCTAAAGAACTCTTACGGACGGCCGGGAGCGAGTTATTCGTTTCAGATCTAGAATCGAGTCAATGGGAAAAAGAGGGCCCCGCAAGGGGTCCTCTTCTTTTGTGGCGTCAGCAGCGGACCCGAAACGACTGGAGCAGGTGCCGCAGTGTTCTGGGGAGCTAGTGTCTCAACGCCAAACGGCTTGGCGTTTGAAGCCGCCCTGCACTGCCGCGACAGGTCTTTGACTTCATGGGTTGAGTTTGGGAGGATAGTGGTCGCCATGAGGCGCCAGGTTAGCCTCAGCTGTGTTGGCGGCACCGCACCGGCGCGATTCCAGGGCGGTTCCTTCAATGCTGCTCGCTGAGGAGCGGACCTGGATCAAAGAAAAGGGGATGTACCGAGAACTCCGATGAAGCTCTATGTAGGCAACCTAACGTACAGCTTGGCAGAAACCGAATTGCAAAGCTGGTTTACAGAGCATGGTGTTGCTTTGGACTCTCTGGCCATGATGCGTGACCGCTTCACGGGCGATTCACGGGGGTTTGCGTTCGTCGAAATCTACGACGACGAAGCGGCACAGCAGGCGATCGAAAGCTGCAACGGTCAGGATTGCCACGGGCGTCCTCTGGTTATCAATGAGGCGCGCCCCAAAGCTCCTTCCTTCGGCGGCGGCGGTGGCGGAGAAGGCTACGATCGCGCGCCCAGCGGCGGTGGCGACCGGCCAAGTCGCGGTGGCGGTGGCGACCGGCCGAGTCGGGGCGGCAAGGGCGGTAGCCGGCGCAACACACGCGACCAAGACCGTCAGCGCTGGTAAGCCGGCAAACCTTGTTTGCGCCTCGGCATTCGCAGTGCCTATTTCGCGGTTGCCGGCTCTTCCACGCTCAGATTTCGGACGAGAAACGCCCACTCGTCCGCGGCTTCCTCGATTTGTTTTGACGTTGGTTTTCCGCTGCCGTGCCCGGCGCGCGTCTCGATGCGCGCTAGCACAGCGTTCGGGCAACTTTGCGCCGCTTGCAGCCGCGCAATGAACTTGAAGCTGTGGCCCGGCACGACGCGGTCGTCTGTGTCCGCCGTCGTTACAAGCGTTGGCGGGTAGCATGTTCCCTTGCGAATGTTGTGGTAGGGCGAATACGCAAGCAGGGCCTTGAACTGTTCGGGATCGTCGGCCGAACCATAGTCATCGGTCCAGAAGCGCCCGGCGGTAAACTTGTGAAAACGAAGCATGTCCATGACGCCCACGGCGGGCAGAGCCGCCCCGAATAGATCCGGGCGCTGCGTCATCGCCGCACCGACCAGCAGGCCGCCGTTGCTGCGCCCTTGAATAGCGAGTTTCTGCTTACGCGTGTAGTTGTTCTGAACGAGCCATTCCGCGGCCGCGATGAAGTCGTCGAACACGTTCTGCTTTTGCAGTTTGGTTCCCGCCTTGTGCCACGCTTCGCCGTACTCTCCGCCACCCCGCAGGTTGGGCACCGCGAGAACGCCGCCTTGTTCGAGCCACCAGATGCGCGCGGTCAGAAAGCGCGGCGTCAACGAAATATCAAAACCGCCGTATCCGTAAAGCAGCGTAGGGTTGCCGCCGTCAAGCGATATCCCCTTCTTGTGGGCGAGAAACATCGGCATGCGTGTGCCGTCTTTGCTGCGATAGAACACTTGCTTGACTTCAAAATCCTCGGGAGTGAAAGTGACCTTCGGTTGCCGGAAAACCGTGCTCTTACCGCTGATCAAATCGTATCGATAGATGGTGGGCGGCAGCGTGTAGCTCATCATCGAATAGAAGGTTTCGGTGTCGTCTGGGCCTCCTCCGAATCCAGTGGCCGTGGCGATCGTACTGAACTCAACATCCCGCACAAACTCGCCATCCATCTTGAAAATCTTGACCGCCGTCTTGGCGTCCTTTAGATAAGAAGCGATCAACAGATTACCGACAAGCGTCACCTGCTGCAGCGTGTCGTCTGCTTGCGGAATGATCTCGATCCAGTGATCGCGTTCCGGCTGCCTTGTATCGATCGCAATGAGACGCCGCCGCGGTGCGTCGAGATTGGTCTGGAAATACAAAACGGGCCCATCGCCGGCGACGAACGTATATTCATGCTCGAAGTTCGTGATGAGATCGGTCGGCAATCCGTAGGGCTCGGTGAGATCGCGATAGGCGATACGGTGGCGTTCGTCGGTTCCAACCTGGGCCGTGATGACTACGAACCGGCCATCCTCGGTTGTCCGCGCAAAGAACATCCAGTCAGGGTGGTCCGGCTGCTGGTAGGCCAGCACATCCTCACCCTGGGGAGTGCCTAGCCGGTGATAGTAGACCTTGTGGTTGAGATTGAGGCCCTGGAATTCCGCGCCCTCTTTCGGCTCATCGAAACGGCTGTAGAAGAACCCCCTGCCGTCGCGCGTCCACGACGCGTCGCTGAACTTCACCCAGGCGATCTTGTCGTCGAGAACACGCCCCGACGGAACTTCAATCACGTGCCATGTCTGCCAGTCCGATCCCGCTTGCGCCACACCGTAGGCCAGATAGCGGCCGTCAGGGCTTGGAGCGATGCTGGTCAACGCCTCCGTACCGTCATTAGACCAGGTGTTCGGATCGAGAAGCACTTGAGGCGCGGCAGCGAGTGAATCCATTCGATAGAGAACAGACTGGTCCTGGAGACCGTCGTTCTTACGAAAGAAATAGCGGCCGCCGGCCTGGACCGGAGGTTCGTACTTTTCGAAGTTCCAGAGTTGCGTCAAGCGGCGCCGGATCGCTTCGCGTTGAGGAATGGTGTCGAGGTACGCGAGCGTAACTTTGTTCTCGGCTTCTACCCAGTCCGCGACTGCCGGCTCCTCACGAACGTCCTGCTCCAGCCAGCGGTAGGGGTCGGCGACGTTGGCGCCGTGATAGACATCAACGTGATCGACTTGGCGCGTGTCCGGATACACCGGACCCTGTTGCTGACTCAATCCCATCCCGGTTGCCAGCAGCCCCGCTAGAACAGCGGCGTTAATTCGCCAACGAAGCACCATCCCGGCATCCCCTCTCAACTTGGTAGCTGTTGTGGCACAGAGTGCCTGTGACTCGCAGGCACGGCCCACAACACCCAATCAGTATAAGGACGGTCACAAGAAAGAGAATCGATTCCGATTGACCGAATTACCGGTGCCTTACCCGGTTTCTAGCTGCCAGGAATCGCGAATCAGCTTGAGGTGAGCCAGAGAAAGAGGGCGAAAGCTGCAGCCAAGAACGCTCCCGCACTGGCGGCAAACATCATGGGTAGCTCGGAGCCGGTCACGCTGGGCGTCGATAATGACGCCGCGGGCTTCGAGACGGGCGTTTCCGTGGAGACCTGCACGGAAGCAATCGGCAACGAGCTTTCTGGCGAAAGCGTACCCTCACCAGCCGCTGCACCGAGGCTCTCATCGAGCGAGTTGATCTTCTCATAGACGTGCTGCCTCAGCCCCTCGATCTCTTTCCAGATCGTGCTTGCGTCACTTTCCGGGAACACCTCCTGGGCGTCTTCCAAGGTGAATGGCCTTGTTGTTTTGATGACGTCGAACTCAAACGTATCGGCCAGCCGGCACGCCACATGAGCGATCGTCAGCAGATCAGCAGTGGCTCCGTAGCAACGGTCGTGATGGCGCCCCGCGATGCGAGTGAGTTCCTCCGGAAACCCCCACTTCTCCGCAAGCATAAGGCCCGCTTCGCAATGGTCCACCCCGAAACGGCGCTGTTCACGGTCCAGCAAGTAAGTCGAGTCATTCTTCGGCCCTTCGCTATCCGCCTCTTTGAGAAGGTCAGCATACTCATTCGGATAAGCTACGAGCAGGCCGAGCCTACCGAGGTCGTGCAAGAGTCCGGCGGTATAGGCTTGGTCGGGCCGTGCAGACCTGGATCGAGCCAGTTCCTCGGCTAGAACAGCTGTCGCTAGCGAGTGCGTCCAGCATCGCCGCAGTTCCGGTATCTTCAGGACCGTCTGAGTGTAGGTGCCGGCCGCCAGAGTGAGGGCCATAACCCTCACGGTGTCGAAGCCGAGCAGCACCAAGGCATCCCGTACGCTATCCACCTCCTTGACACAACCGTAGGCGGCTGAGTTGGCGCGCCGCACTAGGGCGGCGGTGAGCTTCGGGTCCGCCCGGATCAGCTCAACAAGCTCGCTGACTTCAATCGTTTCGTCCGACAATGACTGGAGCAACCGAATGGCAATCGGTGGAAATGGGGGAATGCCCTCCAGGGTTGTTAGCAGTTCGGCGGTGTCTCTTGGCAGCGCTTGCGGCATCGGCTACTTCTTTTGGGCTTATCGGCTCGATTTCCGCGGGCCTCTAGTAAGCGGTCGAACTCCTAATGTGGGTTCCGTCGTAACCCCCTCGGATCTGATGGCCTTAGGCACTATTCCTGTGACCGGCGGCGGCTGGTGGAGAGTGCGGGATCGGGTGATTGCGACGGCGAAAGATGCTCGGAACGCGAGGGGGTCCTGAGACGTGCCCATAGCCGTACTCGTCACTGGCGGCGGGCGAGCTTCTCGTTGCGAGGTCGAGGGTGATCTACCCGGGTTTCGAGTGGAAGATCTCGGGCAACCACAAGTTCTGATTCCCGAAGCCGCGTTGACTCCACGTCGACCTCGCCGCTGACCAGTTCTGGGAAGAGAGGTCTCAGGCCGGTCTGGGCAATTGGCTCAGGGAGCGTCAACCGGATGGCCACTCTGGCCACCGTCTTAGCGGGCAATCAGCTTGCGGGGCCAATCGGACAATCATCAGCCAACTTAGCCGCCAGCTTGTCAGCCCCCCGAACTGCATCTAAATAGGCCAACTTAATCTCTCGACGGCCCAGACTCAGGTAGCTGACCTGCTGCCAAACACCACGCTCGTAAGACTCGACACATCGAATGGCCTCACCTAACAAGCCTCCGCGCTCTACCAATGCCTCTATGATATCCGGGTGCAGCGGGAGAACTGCCGCGACTTCCTCCATGGGGCGATCGAGCATCGCGTCCATGAGAGACAACAACCCGCCAAGAAAGAACTTATCTGGGCTTGGCTGACCCGTCGTCTTAGCCAAGCTCTCACACATCATTGCCCGCACGAGCGCCATTGAGAGAAGGGCATGTGGTTTATCGCTGATCCGCGTCAGCAGAAGAATAGAGGCCCAGTCGGCAACCCTTAGTAAGCCCAGATGTCGCAGAGCCTGGCAAACCGAATCGATCCGATGGCGCCGCCCATACAAGGCCGAGTTACTAAGACGAAAAAGCTTATATGTCAGCAGAGCGTCGGTCTTGAAGACAGCTTCCACTTCTTTAGTTTCCACGTCCGGACGGCGAAGATCCTGGATCAGCTTCAGGTTACTCAGTTGGCTGGGCGGACTTCTTTGACCACGCACAACGCCCGGCTTGCAGAGAAAGAAGCCTTGGAATAACTCGAATCCCGCACCTTTGCAGATCTCGAATTCTTCCTTCGATTCGACATTGTCCGCCAGCAAGCGTGCCTGGTAGTGTCGATGATCGTCAACTACACTCGTTAACTGCGAGGTATCCCAGAGTTGCAAATCGACCTTGATGTAATCGACCAACTCCAGCAACTGTGCCCGATCCTGTGAGGGGCCAAAGTTATCAAGTGCGAAGATATAGCCCATCAATCGCATCTGCTCGATGGAGGCGAGCAGTTGCTCGTCAACGCGGATGTCTTCCGGGATCCCGATAACCACCTGATGTGGCGGCAGGGCCCGAACCCGCTGTTTCAGCAAGAAGTCTACCGTAGCATTGACAAACGCCGGCTTCCCTCCCGTTACCGAGTCCAGGTCACGATCTATGAAGGCGTCGGCGAGGAGTTGAGCGGTAGCTCCGCGGTCGGCGCTGCGCGGCTCCTTGAGGTCATGATCTCCACAGAACAGCAATTCATAACCCACTACGTCCAAGCGAGCATTGTAGATCGGCTGACGGCGGAATAGGACGTCTGATGGGCGAACAATGCCAGTGGGGCTGCTGAGAGCTTCCGCCTCCGGTATGGAGCGGTCCTCCTTGGGTTGGAAGTCGTGCCGTACCGGTGCCGCATTTGTCGGCATACGATGTCGGCCTCTTCGATCTTCTTATCGACCCGTAGACGCTAGAACTATACGAAGACAACGAGCTGCTGTAGTCCACAGCTACCAACTGTTGGAGATGGTTCTCGGGCCAAACAGAGCCAAGTGGGGACAAGGCGAAGGCCATACCGCGGTTTCACCCCCCATTGTGCGCGACCCCCTGATTCTACACACGAGCCAGCGAGCGATCCGTTCGCCCGCCAGCCGATGGCCGTTTTCATTCCAATGCCCAAAGCCCAAGTGGGGTTCGAAACCATGCAGAAAGACACCGCTTGCCTCAGCGTACTTCTGGAAATCAGGAGCCAGAAGCAGCACCGGGAAACCCTCGCGAGCTCCGGCCGTCTCGACGCGGCGATCGGGATAGAACAGATCTTCGATCACTCGTTCGCGCAAGAACCTCGACCGCTGTTCCCGATCAGGATGTACCTGAATGCCGCTGCTCAGCGAGACAACGAAGAAAGGGATCTGTTTCGAGCGGACA
Source organism: Acidobacteriota bacterium (assembly GCA_027624045.1). Taxonomy (GTDB): domain Bacteria; phylum Acidobacteriota; class Terriglobia; order Bryobacterales; family UBA6623; genus JAPPLB01. The sequence continues at coordinate 32,941 of JAQBUE010000023.1, read as the reverse complement.
TCAGTGTTCATCTCAGCGAGGAGCCCTTCGGTGACGCGCCAGGCATCCGCCCAAGCTGAGTCCACCGGTGGCACATAAACTTCGCGCCGTATCCCGGGCTCGGAGGGTCCCGCCGATCCGGAGCCCTGCCCCTGCTCGCGCAAATGGTCCAGTTTCTTCATGAGCCGCGCGTGGTTGATGAGCTGGAGCAGCCTTGAGCGGCCGATCGCCAGCCGCGCCAGGTTCATCAGCGAACCGGAGCGAAACTGAAACGAATCGGTACGAGCAAAGCTCCGGTCAAGCCGCAATTCGGAGCCTTCGTAGTAGTGGTAGGGGATGCTGGACGCCCCCTTGAGAGCTCGAGAGTTGTCCGAAACGTCGTTACCTGTGTAGAAGGCCAGTAGCACAATGTCAGGCTGAAAGGGCCACACCCGCTGACGAAGGCTCAGCAGTTGCTGAGAGGTGCCATGGCCTGAGATGCCAAAATTCAGCACCTCAACGTTGTTGCCTCCGGGCAGTGCTTGTGCCCGCAGTTCCTTTTCGAGCACGGAGCAAAACGTATCCTTCAGATCTACCTGGCGGGCTTCGGTGAAGGAATCGCCCAGCACGGCGATCCGAATCACGCCACTCGGTTTTCGAAAACTCCGTTCGCAGTCCCGGAACCCGAAGCTGTTGATCCTCACGAACGACTCACCCTCGCGGCTTTGGCGGCCTTCGGCAAAGGGGGTCAGCGAATTCCCTAGAACTGGATCAGCCTGATCGAAGACAGGATGAGCAACTCCCATCACCCGCAGCAGGATTTCAACCGTCAGGAGAGCAAGTGTGAGGGCCGCCACTGTTGTCGCGATTCGCATCGAGGTCCCGCCTAGAGGAGATCGGCGGCACGCGACGCTTGTGTTAGTCAGCCGCGGCTGATTGCATGAATTGACGACAGAAACAACTCCACTCTTTGCGCTTCGGGCCTCTTTGCGAGACACTGAAACACCATGTCTCTCGCACGGTCTCTCGCACGCCGGCATTTCCTCGCTGCCGCGCTCGCGCCCCTCCTGCAAGCAGCGCCCGGTCAGATTCGAGTCGGCTGCCAGACGCGTGCTTACGGGTCTCCCCTGCCGGACCCCGAGACCTTTCTGGCGGCTCTCGCTGACCTGGGCCAGTTGGGCTACGAGGGCTTCGAGACGAACTACCGCAGTCTGGAGGCGAGTTTCATGCAGCCTCGTCCGATGCGCCGCGAGTTCGAGAAACGCGGCATCGAGATGATGGGGCTGCACTTTGGCGCGGGGTTCTTCGATCCGACGAAGATTCTAGACGAGCACAAGCTGATCCACCGCATCGCGGGCGCTGTGCGCGAGTTCGGCGGCGGCCACATCATCGTCAGCGGACAGCAGTTGCCCAAGGGCGCTGACGGCCGCGCCGCTCCGGGCGCTTTGCAGTCCAAGGCCACGGAGTTGAACGCGGCCGGCGAAACCTGCCGCCGCTTCGGTGTGCGCTTGAGCTTCCACAACCATCGCCACGAGCTGGCGCACGACGCCGAAGAGATTCGCTACCTGCTGCGCGAGACCGATCCGCGGCTCGTGTCCCTGCTGCTCGACGTCGGGCACCCGTTCCCAGCCCAGTGGCCGGTGACGCGCCTGGTGCGTGAGTACGGATCGCGCATCGCGGGCTTTCATCTGCGCGATACCAAGGCAGGCGACGAGGTTATCTTCGGTACGGGCAAGTTTGATTTCGCCGCCTTGGGCGACGTTGTGCGAGAGACGGGCTGGCGGGGCTGGATGATTGTTGAAGTCAATCGCCGCGATGACATATCGAGCCACGACCTTGCCGACCGCTGCCGCAAGCATGTTCGCGAGACGATGAAACTCTAATCCGCGAAGCCGAACAGGGCGCGCGGCACTCAGTTGAAGGGAACTTTTCCATGTTGAATCATCCAGGGTTGAATGATCTAGGGGTAAATGATTTGGGATTGAAAGAGACCAGCAGTTCAAATCGCCGAGACTTCCTGCGGGTGATCGGAGCGGCGGGGCTTTCCTGGTCGCTGTTGGGCGAGATGGGATGCTCGGCCGCACCGGCGGTCGATCTCAAGAGGTTCCAAGGCATCTTCCCGATCGTTCAGACGCCCTACACCGCTGACAACAAGATCGCCTTCGACGAGCTTGAGAACGAAGTGAAGTTTCTCGACAAGACCGGGGTTCACGGCATCGTCTGGCCGCAGCGAGCCAGCGAGTATCAGTTCCTAACCTTCGACGAGCGAATCGAAGGTGCCGAGCTGATCGTCAAGGCGAACAAAGGCCTGCGCCCGACTCTCGTGATCGGCGTCCAGGGGCCCGATACGGAAACAGCCGTCAAGTACGCCAAGCATGCCGAGAAGCTTCAACCCGATGCCATCGTCGCGCTACCCACCCGCGACCAGGGCGAGTTTGACCTTGACGAGGTGTTCGAGTACTACCGCGCGATCGGCAAGGCTTGCGGCCTGCCGATGTTCGTTCAGACGACGGGCAACATGAGCGTCGAGTTTGTCGTCAAGATGGCCAAGGCGATTCCGACGCTACTATTCGTCAAAGACGAAGCGGGCAACTCGATCGACCGCATCAAGGAGTTCAAGGCGAGCGGTGAAGATCGCGTAACTATATTTACCGGAGCCCACGGCCGCAATCTGCCGGATGAGATGGCGCTCGGACTCGCCGGAAATATGCCGGCGGCGGGCTGGGTCGAACTCTACGTGAAGGCTTGGGACTTCTGGAAGGCCGGCAAGACCAACGAAGCACTCGACGTCTTCTCGAAGGCCATGCTGTTCGTGACACAGGCGGGCGTGTATGGCTTCCCGCTGCTGAACTATGTGCTGCAGCTGCGCGGGGTATTCACGAACTCGACCATCCGCCGCCCTGACGCCAAGCCGCTCGACGAAGACGCCATGAAAGCGATTCGGCAAGTGTATGAGTTCGTGAAGCCCGAGTTCGTTGTCTGACAGCAAAAGGCCGCGGATCTCAAAGCCGAGATCCTCGCGACAAAACTTGAGCCCTAGCCGGCCTGTTCAATTCGCGGGAAATTTCGCGGCGACGGCGTTCATGGCGAAGCGCGCGGCCTCTAAGGTCATCTCGACTTCGTCGTCGCCGTGGACGGTCGCCACGTACCAGCGGCCATCAGGCAACAGGTAGACGCCGTTATCGAGCATGCCTTCGAGCCAGGCGCCGAGGCGGCCGGATGGCGGAGCTGTCAGGCCGCGAGAATCCGTGACGGCGCCCTCGTCCGGGAAGACCACTTTGAACACGGTACCGACGCCGCGTACGGTCACCGGAACGCCTGCCTCGGCGGCGGCCGCGCGAATGCCTTCGATCAGTTTCTCGCCGCTGCTGTTGGCTGCTTTCAGGGCGGCGCCGTCGTCGCGGGACAGCTCTTCGAGCGTCGCTTCCGATGCGGCTAAGACGGTCGGATTGCCATTGAAGCTGCCGCCGTGGAGCACCGTGGCGTCCTCGATGAGCTTCATGATTTCGTAGCGCCCGGCGATCACGCTGAGCGGGAATCCCCCGGCAACAGCCTTGCCGAACGTGGCTAGATCGGGCGTGATGCCGTAGAGGCCTTGCGCGCCTCTCAGATCAACACGGAAGCCCGTGATGACTTCGTCGAAGATCAGGACGATGCCGTGCTTGGCGGTGATCTCGCGCAGCCCGGCCAAGTAGCCTTCCGCCGGCAGAATGCAGCCGCCGTTGCAAAGAATCGGCTCGAGGATGACGCAGGCGATTTCGTCCGGGTATTCCGCGACGGCTTTCTCGACGACATCGAGGTCGTTCCACGGGAGGAACAAAGTGTCCGGCGGCGCTTCAAGCCAGCCATGGTAGTGGTTCTGAAACCGCAGGATACGTTTACGTCCGGTGAAAGCGCGGGACAGCCGGAAGGCAATCTGGTCGGCCTCGGTTCCCGTGTTACTGAAGACGACGCGATCGGCACACGGTACAAGTTCGACCAACCGCTCGGCGACCCGAATCTCGCCTTCGTGCTGAGCGCCGTAGTCCCAACCGTCTTGCAACGTCTTTTCAACAGCGGCGGCGATCGCCGGATGCGAATGACCCAGAATCAACGGCCCCCAGGCGAGCGTGTAATCGAGATAGGTGTTGCCATCAACATCGGTGATGCTGGGGCCTTCGCCGTGCGTAAAGTACAGCGGAAACGGAACGGATTTGGCGCGGAAGGCGCTGCTGACGCCGCCGGCGATCGATTTCTTGGCGCGCTCCAGCAAATCAGCGGAAGTCTGGCGCGAGATGGCGGCGGGGGCCGTGGTTGTTTCTGACATGGCTGTCTATTCTACCTCGGAGCAGCTCATTGACGATTCTATCTAGTGGACTGCCTTAGAAGTTTTACCATAGCGGCCGTTGCGGCGGGCAGCAGTGTGGCATGGGATTTGACGCTGGAGCGCGTGGCTTGGCCCGCTCTGCTTTTCTGCCTCTTTCTCCTTCTCGCGGCGGCCGGCGCAGGTTTGGGGGTTCGTTTGGTACTTTTTGTCGATCTGTTAATCTGTTGAGCCGATGGCGCGGGCGGCATGAGTGGTTTGGTTTGAGTCGGTTGGTAGCGGAACTATACCCTTGACAAACCCAAAGATGCGGAACTAGACGTATGAGTCTTGGTCGATGGTACCCTCACCGTCCGTTCGGCACGACCACTTAGCTACTCCGCTGTTCTTTTCCCTGACGGTGATCTTCACGGGTCGAGAACCCAGGGCTTCAGTCAGGGCCGATTCTTTGGCGGCTTCGATGCTCTGGAACTCGGGTGGCTCTACTTCTTGCCGAGAGACGGGACTAAAGCCTTCGGCATCCGGCACACTGGCATACTCGATATCGAGGATGTACCGCACTCCGTCCCTCAGCGCTTCCGCGCGGCTGATGGCTTAGCCTTCTTCGCCTTCTTCCGCTTCGGCTTGCCCTTCGGAGGCGGTGGTATCCGTAGTAGGTCCGTCACTGCTTCGTCGAACGTGAGCGGCTTGAGAGTCAGGTTCGCTTTCACCGTCAAATCTCATTTCCTGCTGAGGGTCTTCGGGTGGTAGCGGCAACTCCGAAAGGTGAATCACCGCAACCCCCATCGGCCCAGCCTGCGCCACGACACCCCTGTCGGTTGTATAAATCACGTCCACTTTGTTCACTTTCGCGATTGCGAGTATCTGAATGTCAATCTTCACGCGCTGCCATGCAGCCTTCTCGGCATCATCGAGTGTTCGGCGATGCTGCTTAGCGTGATAGGTCGCAACGGCAGCCTCAATCGCCGCCATTTCCGAAAACGGGACCACTACGAAACAGGACTCGTTGGAAATATCATCAACATACTTCTCTAGTGCGCTTCCAGCGTTAACTAGAAACTCGCTCAGGGCAGGCGTCGGTATGAGGATCTTGCTCTTCTCGTCAGAGAGGCATCTCTGTAGGTACTCAACGCGGTCCTTTGGCCGTGTGATGGGGTCTTTGGTTTTGGGATTAACTGGGGCTCCGACACCATCTTGCAGGAGCAAAATGAGCATCCCTGAATCGAAAACAACCTTGCGCCGACCTGCCATCTACCCGTTTCTGATCGTCTCCAATTCGGCTAGCGGATCATCTATTGCAGCCCAGTCGCTTTTCTTATGGGTTGCCCTGAGCCGTCCGATCACCTCGCTTAACTTGCCCTCTCGAAGTTCTGCGAAATCGTTGATGCGAAACATCTTCATCATCCAAATACCGTTGGTGCCACGAATCCATCTACCAATCCCGATCGCACGAACGGGGTCATCGAACAGGTGCTTCCTGAGTCTTCTCGCGACATCTCGTCGGGCTTCACAAATGTGAACAGTCCCATCCAGGTCCTCTAGATGCACCGGCACGGGGTCATTTTGCCCACCAATTGCTATCGGCACACCGTCCAGCGTCCCGTGTTCGCTGATCGGGCCGATCATCTCAAACTGTTTTTTGAGCCTGCCAGGAAACTCGATTACGGTGGCACCATCAGGCTCGATAACGTTACCGACAGAGTTGTCGTTCCTCAGCATTTCGTCGATTATTACGACCGCGTCTTGAGCATCTTTGGGTCCAATGTGCTTGCGCGTTTTGCGGACACGCTCTCGCACTTTGGGGTCGTCCTGCGGTTCGACCTCGGATACTATTACAGCGCTACCAGGCTCCAAACGAGAGAAATGGACGCTGGCTCGGTGGCCTAAAAGCGCAGCGAACTGCTGCATGTACTCAGCCAGCCGAGACATGGGGATATTCTCGTGAGTGAACGCTTCGATGCGGAGGCGATATTCGCGTGGTTTGAGGATCATGGTACACTCCAACTAAGCCGCTGGAATCCTCGACACCCATCGCCGATTCCGCGGCAATCCTCTAAACAAAAACTTCTCAAGCCGTGAGTTCCAGCTCACGGCTTTTTCACGTTCAGGACGATAAGTCCCGGTACGTGAGACGCTCTCCATCCGTACCCTCTATGGCGAGTATCTCACGCTCAGCGTCCGACACGTCACGAGCATTGTATCGAAAATCGAACTCGCTCGGGTACCGGTGTAAATGCTTCCGGCTGACGTGGTGGTACGTGCCGTGAACGCCCCGCTTCAGGAACATGAGGGACAGTCAGAAAGCGCCGGGATAAACCGGCGGGAAGTCGGGGATGCAAGAGCCCCACAGGAAAGGAGTAGCGAACCATCCTGACCTCGAGTCATGCGCCGGCACTCGCGACAGCGCGGGTGAAGTGTTTGACAGAGGCACTGGCGGGCCGGGCGATTGAGCCGTGAAATAACTCGTTTCGGGGGCCGACCTTGTTGTCTGGTGGGGAAGGCTACATCGGGCGTCGCGCTAAGCGCAAGTGGGGGCCGGCCCCGGCGCGGTCGAAGAACCAGGGCACGTCAGGAAACTTCCCGCACGAGAACCGGGCGACCTCGCCGGTGTCTGTCAGCAGCAGCGGCAGAGCGGTGGGCGAAGGCCACAGGCCGCGACCCGATAGCGGCCTGCGGCCTTTGAGGCAAAAAATCGCCCTGGCCTCAGATACACCCGCCCGACAATCTCAGAGCCGCACCCGTCAGACCGCCTTATTGGCTCCCTCAGTGAACGCGGTCACAGCAGTTCGCAAACTAGATTTCCTTAAGAATCAACACTTTCCCTCTTTCAGCACCCGCTAGCTCCGCATTCTCGGGTTATAAGGGAACCAAAGGCAAGCCACAACAATACCCTTCACTTCGGTCCACAACGAGACAGAGGCGCACATGTAAATGTGCGCGCCCGCGGGCGCAACCTGCGGCGGAACGGCATCATGCACCCTTCAGAACTCCCCCGAAAGCGATACCACACTGCGTTGCGCCAAGTGAACAGTATTGAGGCTAGCAGTCTGTCCCAAAGAACGAAAATGGCTGAAGCTGCACCAATATCTTGTATTCCAAAGTCACGTCCTACCACAGCTGGTAGCCGACAAAATTCTCCGCGGCACCGACTCCGAACGACCGCAAAGCCCGTACGTGTTGCAAAACGTTGCAAAGTGAGGCACACATGAGATTGAACGATCTGATCCCTTCCAGAGAACTACAGCCGCAGGGCCTCGACGAACTGACGTCTTCCCAACGGCAGGGCCAACGCTTCTGCCCCGCCAGGCAATCCCGCCAGAGCCAAACGTAGATGCCACTTCTTATGTGCGTCTGAGTCCGTTCGGGCGCCCGATACGGCTATCATGTGGCCATGAAAGTCCTGCGCCGCCTGCTGATCGGGATACCGGTTCTCTACTTGGCGCTCATCCTAACGACAGGTCTCATCGCGAAGTTCATGCTATCTGGCAAGCTCCGCGACAGTGTCGTCAGCATGGCGCAAGCGCGCCTCCCGGTAGCGATGGAGATCGAAAGCGCTGACTTTAGCCTGCTGCAATGGCTTCTGCTGCGCCCGGCCGTCGCGGTGCAGGGATTGACTGTCGGTAACGCGCCGGGGTTTCCGTCCGAGCACCTGCTCGAGGCCGGCTCGGTTTCGGTGCAGTTCTCACTGCTCTCCCTGTTCAGCGACCAAGTCGATATCCGCTACTTGCGCTTCGATCGGCCCCGGCTCTACCTCGATAACCAGCCGGCGCAATCGAATGTCCAGGCGATCATCGACGCGCTGGCCCGCAAACAGCAGGCCGAGGCGCCTGCTTCAGCAGAGCCCGCTTCGTCAAGCCGCGGCGTGGCGATCGACGGACTGACCATCAGTTCAGGCGCGGTGCGCTACACCGACACCAAACGTGATGGTAAATCGACGTCCGTTACGATCGACGATATCGACCTCACGCTCGCGAACTTCAGCGCCGATACAAGCTGCGACATCGATTTCGCGGCGCGCGTTTTCGGCGACTCCAGCGTCCGCTTCAAGGGCCGCGCCGGGCCGTTTGGCGGCAAGGCTCTGCCGGCCAAGGGCGACCTCGATGTTGATCTCGCGCCAGCCGAAATCCCCCGTGAATTCCGTGATGAATACTTCGGTGAGCTGCTGCGCGAACCCGGCGGCGGCAGCAGTATCGCTCTGGCCGCCGCCATGGAAGGGGACCTCGTCGGCGTCTTCCAAGGCAGTGGAACATTGACCGTTGAAGATCTCGAAGTCGGTGCCGACCCCGAAACGCGCCTTCCCCTGCAGGGGGAAGTTCCGCTCAAGATCGCCGTGCAACGGCTGCTCGAACGGCCCGTGCTGCACCTGCTGGTATCCGACGCTGCTGTCCGCATGGGCGAAGGCGGCTGGAAGGGCCAAGCCGAACTGCACTACGACGGAGCGAACTTTTGGGGCGGCAGTAAGGGCGCTATTCAGAACGTCCGTATTGAGGAGTTCGTCAGCGCGTTCAGCTCCGTTCGCGATAAGGTTTTCGGCAACCTTGCCATCAAGCAGTACGAGCTAAGCTTCGCCGGGCGCAACGCGGCCGAGATGGAGAACTCGCTCAACGGCAAAGCCAAGATCGACATTCAGGAAGGCCGCATCACGCTATTCGATCTTTTCGGGACGATCCAGAACTACACCTCGAAGATCCTGGGGGGCGGCACGGCCGCCGCGGGCGAGACCGAATTCGCGACGTTTCTGAGCGGGGTCCAAATCCGCGACCGGCATGTCTATCTACCCGACGCCCTGCTGACAACGTCGTCATCAGCCATCGAGGCCCAGGGAAACATCAGCTTCGACAAGGAGCTGAACTTTGACTTGCGCGCCGGGTACACCGGAACGCTGGCCCAAACCCTGGGAGGCAAACCCGGCCCCGACGGGCAAGCCCGCATCGTCATCCCCGTGCGAGTTCGTGGCACCCTCGACGCCCCCAAAGTCACACCCGATATCGGTCAGGTCATCCAGAAAAACATCCCAGGAATACTGGATTCCATCTTCGGACGGAAGAAGGAAGCGGCCGAGCCCGAGCAGCCCTAGCGATCTCCACTTCTTGCCGGACCTTCGTACTTGGTCCTCCCGGTCCCCGGTCCCCGAGGTCTACAAGCTTTCTCTCAACTCCGGCCTGCGGTCGAGATGATCGGTTGCCCTCTCATAGGCCATGGCGAATTCGAGGAGGGCGACATCCTCGCCCATGCGCCCGATGAACTGCATCCCCACGGGCAGACCCTGGCCGCTGAAGCTGGCCGGCAATCCGGCTACCGGCAGCCCGGACAAGGTCCCGCCGATGACGACCTCCATCCAGCGGTGATAGGTGTCCATCTCGCGGCCGTTGATCGATTTGGGCCAATGCACGTCCGCCGGAAAGGGGAATACCTGCGCGGACGGCAGGGCGATGACATCGTACTTGTCCAATAGCCCGTGCAGCGCCTCGTACCACTCCGAGCGAGCGATGCCGGCGGCGTGCAGTTGCTCCCCTGTCACTTTCAGGCCGCCTTCGTATTCCCAAACGACCTCCGGCTTGAGCAGCTTGCGCTTAGCGGGATCGTCGTAGTAATCCTTCACCCAAAGCGCCGACCAGTGCCGCAACGTCAGCCACGTTTGCCACAGGCGGGCCATGTCGTATGGCGGGCGGCAGGGTTCGACGACAACCCCGTGGCCGCTGAGCTGTTCGAGGTTCTTCTCGCAGACATCGAGGACGCCCGGTTCCATGGCGAGATATCCGTCGTAGCTGCCGAGCCAGCCGATCTTGAAACCTTTGAGATTGCGCGGCTGGAAGGCTTCGTAGGCGGGGATCTCGTCGGTTCGGCTGAGCGCATAGCGGGCGTCGGGGCCGGCGATCGAATGTAAGAGGCGAATCGTGTCTTCGACGTTGCGGCCCATCGGTCCGGCGGTCGAGAGCTGTTGGTAGAACATGTCGCTGGTGGGATGGCGCGGGATGCGGCCCTGGCTCGGCCGGAAGCCAATCACGTTATTGAACGCGGCGGGATTGCGCAGCGAACCCATCATGTCGCTGCCGTCGGCGGAGGGCAGCATGTGTGTGGCAAGTCCGACGGCGGCACCGCCGCTGCTTCCGCCCGAGGTCAGCCGCGGGTCGTAGGCATTGCGGACCGGGCCAAAGACCGGGTTGTAGGACTGTGAGCCATAACCGAACTCGGGTGTATTCGTCTTGCCGATGAAGATCGCGCCCGCCGACCGGATGCGGGAGATGAACAAGTCATCGGTCTCAGCGACTGAGTCCGTAAGCAGGGGCGAGCCTTTGACGGTCGGAAAACCTTGGGCGTTGGCGAGATCTTTCACGGCGTGCGGCAAGCCGTGCATCCAGCCGCGATAGCGGCCCTGTTCAAGGTCGCGGTCAGCCTCGTCGGCCAGACGCATCAGTTGGTCGTCGTCGAGCATGCTGACGATAGCGTTATAGACATCGTTGTAGCGCTGAATGCGCGCCAAATAGGCCTGCATGACCTCCCTGCAACTCGTCTTGCGGGCGCGAATGGCCGCGGAGAGCGACGAGGCGCTGAGCTCGGTCAGATCAGACGGTGGGGATTGGGCGGCAAGGGGCATGGAAAAGTGGGTGAGAGAAGAGGCGCCGACGGCGGCAGCGGCCCGCAGAAAGGTGCGGCGCGGAAGTGGCTCGCCTTCGACAGGCCGGGGGCAGCGGGAGGAATTGTTGAGCATGCGTTCGTGCAGCCATGTTAGCCGAAAACGAAGATATCCGCCTGTCCGCGTCCTGTCCGCGTCCAGGCTGGCCGCGGGGGGAGCAACGCCTTGGCGGCTGTGGCAAGGGGCAGGAAAAGCGTGCGCGGATGGCTGGCAGAAGGCAGGAAGCCGTGATGCCGGTAGAATGCGGCGGCCGCTTCGTTTTTGGCCTCAACGACGAGCGCATACACCGCCGGGCCCGCCGCTAGCGTTCGGAGGGCGGCATCGGCAAGAAGCGCCGCCCCGAGACCGCGGCCTTGAAAGCGCTGATCGACAGCGAGACGGCCGATCCGGACCGCCGGGATGGCCGGATAACGAGGCAGCTTTTTGGTCAGCTCGGGCGGGAGGTCCGGCGTTGGAATGCTGGCCGCGGCAAGCGTGTAGTAGGCGGCTATAAGGCCGCTGGCGGCCTCGATGGCTACAAAGCAGTTGGTGATATTTCGGCGGATGTCCTGGCTGACCTGTGTCTGAAAATAGCGGTCAAGGGGTTCCTCGCCGCAGGCGAATGCGGCGCGGTCATGCGCTTCGGTAAGCGCTTCCAGGCGGAAGGGAGCGCTCACGAGCCGAACAGATTGCGATGCCGCTTGGCGATGCGTCTGAGCGCGGCATTGGGCGACGGCGGATTAAGGAGGGCGGTGGCGAAGAGCTTCTGGTCCTCGACGGAGAGGCGAAGAATTTCGGACTCCTGAATAGTGCGCGAGGCCGCTTCTCGAGCCGCGGAGACAACGAAGTCGCTTAAGGTGCGTCCCTCGATTTCCGCCGCGCGTTTCAGCAAAGCGTAGGTGTCAGCGGGCAGGCGTGCCTCAAGGCGAGCAATGGTGGGCGCATCAGGCATATATCAATTGTACGGCATATTGCCGTATGAATTAAGGCCTCACGCCGCCGAGCAGGACGGTTTTTATGTCGTCGCCGGCGTTGGTTAGCCAGTGGTGAATGGACTCTAACGTTTGGGCGAGGGTGCGTTGGGGCGTCCAGTCGTGGTCGGCGGTGAGGCGGCGGTTGTCGGTGATGTAGAGTTTGACGTCGGCGGGGCGGGTTTCAGGATCCGGCGTAATGGGGATTTGGTTGCCTGTGATTTGCTCGCAGAGGGTGGTGAGTTCTTGGAGCGAGGCGGCGTTGGAAGGTCCGCCTCCGGCGTTGTAGCGGTTGCCCTGATAGGAGTCGAAGTTTTGTAGCTGATCGACGACGAGGTCGCAGAAGTCGTCGATGTGGAGCACGTCGCGGACTTGCTTGCCGTGTCCGCCGAAGCCGATGTAGCGGAGCGGGCGTTTCCAGTGGTGGGCAGCCATCCAGAGGACGATGAGGCCTTGATCGGTTTTGCCCATCTGGCGCGGTCCGGTGAGCATGCCGGCGCGGTTGATGATGAAGCGGAAGCCGTAGGCGTCGGCGAACTCCTCGACGAGATATTCAGAGACGAGCTTGGTTGTGCCGTAGATGGAGCGGGGTCCGTCAAGGGGGAAGTCTTCGGCGATGCCGTGTTCGGACGCGCCGGGGAGCGGCTGTTTGGGGTCGAGGGCGAAGCGGGTTTCTTGTTCGATCGTGGGGAGCGAGTTCAGCAGGCCGTAAGGGTAGACGCGGCTGGTGGAGATGAATAGCACGTCGGCTTGGGTGCGGCGGGCGAGTTCCAGGCAGTGGTAGGTGCCGGTGACGTTGGTTTGGATGACGTATTCGGCGGAGCTCCCATAGCCGGCCATGGCAGACGGTTCGGCGGCACAGTCGATGATGAGATCAGGTTCGGCGACGGCGGAGGTGACGTCATCGAGCGAGCGGATGTCGCCGCGCTGGAAGCGGATACCGGCATGTTCGAGGAGCGGCAGGTTGGTTTCTGAACCCGCGCGGCTAAGGTTGTCGAGCGCGGTGATGGCGGCGGCGGGGAAGGTGTGTTTCAGGCGCAGGGCGACGTGGGATCCGACGAAGCCCGCGCCTCCGGTGATGAGAATTCGGCTGTGCATTTCAAGCGCTGATGGCGGCGCGTTGGCGCTCGACGATCTCTGCGAGGATTTTCGGGATATTGTATTCGAGTTTCCAGTTGGGATAGCGGGACTGGATTTTCGATAGGTCGGAAATGTAGCAGATATGGTCGCCGGTGCGGTTCTGGTCGTCGTAGCTGTAGTCGAGCTTGAGGCCCATGTCGGCGAGCAGGTCGACGGTTTCTAAGATCGAAAGGCTGTTGGCGCGTCCGCCGCCGAGGTTGAACACTTCACCTGGCGCGGGGTCGCGCTGGAATTCGAGAAAGGCGTTGGCTACATCGCGGGCGTGGAGCTGATCGCGGACTTGCTTGCCCTTATATCCGTAGACGGTGTAGTGCTTGCCGGCGACGGCGCAGTGCACGATGTAGGCGAGGTAGCCATGGAGCTCGACGGCGGCGTGCATGGGTCCGGTGAGACAGCCGGCGCGGTAGATGCCGATCGGCATGTCGAAGTAGCGGCCGAATTCCTGGCACAGAATATCGGCGGCCGCCTTCGATGCGCCAAATAGCGAGTGCAAACAATTGTCGATGGACATGTTTTCATCGATGCCGTCGCGTCCATCGGCGTAGTCGTAGCGTTTTTCGTGTTCGGTTAGATCAAGGTAGTTAGGGCGGTCGCCGTAGACTTTGTTGGTGCTCGTGAAGCAGAAGGGCGACTCGCGGCAGAAGTCGCGGGCGGCCACGAGCAGGTTCAGTGTGCCGACGGCGTTGATGTCGAAATCGTCGTAGGGAATGGCGGCGGCTTTGTCGTGCGAAGGCTGCCCGGCGGTGTGGATGATGAAGTCGGGGCGCTCGGTTTCGAACGGGTCGCGGATGGCTTGGCGGTCGCGGATATCGAGCGCGGCGTGGCGGTAAGAGGGAGCGGATTGCTGGAGTGTCGCGATGACGGGTTGAGTTGTACCGGCGCCACCGAAGAGCACGCGGCGGGTGTCGTTGTCGATGCCGATAACGTCCCAACCCTGGCTGGTGAGGACGCGAACGCATTCGGAACCGATGAGACCTCCGGAGCCGGTAATGATTGCTTTCATGAGTGATGTTGACGCTCTAGGAAGGAGTCTATTGCGAACGCCGCGGGCCGCCTTTAGGGGGAGACACCTACGTGCCATTCATGATAGCGAGGGGTGGATGATGGCGGTGGCGTTGCGAGCGGAGGGATTGTGTGGCGGCGCTTGGTACAGTCCCCGATGGATTTACAATGGGGCGAATTGGCTGAGGCGAGGATCGTATGAGTATGTTGGCTGTTCGATGGGTTAGTCTGCTGTTGGTTGTGGCTATGGGAGCTGTTGCTCAGGAACGTCCGCGGGCTCGGGAGTTGGGAATCGCGCCGGGAGTGATGTCGCCGGGGCCTTTGAACGCGATCACGGACGTGACGGGCGTGAAGGTGGGGCAGCGGACGGTGATCCGCGGCGACAGTGTGCGGACGGGCGCGACGGCCATTTTGCCGCATGAGGGGAATCTTTTCGAGGAAAAGGTGCGCGGGGCGATTTTTGTTTTCAATGCGTTCGGCAAACTGATCGGATCGACACAGGTGGAGGAGTTGGGCGTGATCGAGACGCCGATCATTCTCACGAACACTCTGGCTGTGTGGGAAGCGGCGGACGCCTTGAAGCGCTATACGCTCGATTTTCCGGGAAATGAAGATGTGCGTTCCGTGAACCCGGTGGTCGGCGAGACGAATGACGGGCGGCTGAATGATATTCGCGGGGAGCACCTGAAGCGGGAGGATTTTCTGGCGGCGATTCGGGCAGCGAAGGGCGGGCCGGTCGAGGAAGGCGCCGTAGGGGCTGGCACGGGGACGATGGCGTTTGGTTTCAAGGGCGGGATCGGAACGAGTTCGCGGCGGCTGAGCGCGGAGCAGGGCGGCTACACGGTCGGCGTGCTGGTGCAGTCGAATTTTGGCGGAGTCTTGATCGTGGATGGCGTCCCAGTGGGTGAAGAGCTGGCGGCTGAGGGCGGCAGGGCGAGCATCGAGCCGGAGCAGGACCTTGATCTGGCCGACGGCTCGATTATGATGCTGGTGGCGACCGATGCGCCTGCGGATGCGCGGCAGCTCAAGCGGCTGGCGCGGCGGGCGAGTTTCGGGTTGGCGCGGACGGGATCTTCGGGCGGGCATGGGAGCGGGGATTTCGTGATTGCGTTTTCGACCGAGCGAGAGGCCGCGGCGCGAATGGACGACGGCGGATTAGGGCCGCTGTTTCAGGCGACGATTGAGGCGACCGAAGAGGCGATTCTGAACTCGATACTACGGGCGACGACGGTGGATGGACATAAGGGCAGCCGCGCCGAGGCATTGCCGATCGGGCGGTTGCGGGAAATCCTTAAAAAATATGGGCGCTAAAGGAGACGGCCTGGGGCTGGCCGAAGGGCGGGCGGAACAGGCCCCGCCGCCACAGCCGCGGTTTGAGGTGGTGGGGGAGTGCAAGCATACGCGGGCGCGCGCGGGGCTGCTGCATACGGCGCACGGAACGATCGAGACGCCGGTGTTCATGCCGGTGGGAACGCAGGCGAGTGTCAAGGGCTTGACGCCGCGGATGCTGTGGGAGGAGTTGGGGGCGGGCATCATTCTCGCCAATACGTATCACCTGTATCTGCGGCCGGGGCACAAGGTGGTGGAGGAGCTCGGCGGGCTGCAGGGGTTCATGGGGTGGCCGGGGGCTGTGCTGACGGACTCGGGCGGGTTTCAGGTTTTCAGTTTGGCGGGCTTGCGGAAGGTCACCGAGGACGGTGTGATCTTCCGGTCGCATCTGGATGGTTCGGAGCACGTGTTCACGCCGGAATCTACGGTCGATGTGCAGCGGGCGTTGGGCAGCGACGTGATGATGGTGCTGGATGAGTGCACGGAGTATCCAGCGAGCCGTGAGCGGGCGCGCGCGTCGATGGAAACGACGCTGCGCTGGGCGGAGCGGGCGTTTCATCACTGGCGCGGCGGCGAGCCGGAGGGGCGCGGGGGCGCTTTATTTCAGGCCTTGTTTCCAATCGTGCAGGGCTCGATGTACGCGGATCTGCGACGGGAATGCGCGGAGCGGCTGGTGGCGCTCGATGCGCCGGGATACGCGGTCGGGGGGCTATCGGTCGGTGAGCCTCGCGGGATAAGCTACGAGATGGTGGAGGCATCGGAGCCGTTGCTGCCCCGGGACAAGCCGCGCTACGTGATGGGCGTGGGAATGTTGGCGGAACTGGGTGAGTATGTAGCGCTGGGCGTCGACATGATGGACTGCGTTCTGCCGACGCGGAACGCTCGGAACGGCTACCTGTTTACGTCGCAGGGGCCGCTGGCGATCAAGAACGCCCAGTGGGCGCGGGATGGGCGTCCCGTGGACGAAAACTGCGAATGCTACACCTGCCGGAATTTTTCTCGAGGCTACCTGCGGCACCTGTTTCTGGCTCGCGAGATGCTGTTCGGAACGTTGGCGACGATACACAATGTCTTCACGTACCTTGACAGGATGAAGCGGATTCGCGAAGCTATACTGCTTGGGGAACTTCCCGAGTATTTGGCGCTGATTCGCGCGCAGGACGAAGAACGCTCCTAGCCGGGTCTGTTGAAGCGGGCCGTTTCGATTCCGAATTCCGATTGAACCCCCGAGTTGGTAAGGTATGGCTGAGATTTGGGCCGGCCTGCGCGGGACGAGTATGGGCGAGCTAACGCTAATCGAAGAGGCAGTCAGATCCGGGTCAGGGATGACTGGGGCCTTGTTGTGGCTGCAGGAGAGTCCGTTTTCGACGCCGTTCGCCCCCATCATCTTGATGGTGGTGATTTTCTACCTGGTACTGTTTCTGCCCATGAGACGGCGGCAGAAGAAGTTGGACGCGATGTTAGGCGGCCTGAAGAACGGGGACCGCGTGGTAACGGGCGGCGGAATCGTGGGTACGATTGTGACGCTGGGCGAGGACGACAATACGGTGACGGTTCGGGTGAAACCCGATAATGTGAAGCTTCAGTTCTCGCGAAGCGCTGTGACCGGGCTGATCGAAGAAGAGGAAGAAAAGTAAGCGAGCGAGATCAAGGGCCGCGCCTCCGCGCGGTGTGACAACCTTTATGACAGGCAGTCTTCGGAATCGGTTATTAGTAACCCTGTTGGTGACGATTGTTGCGATCGTCGGCATCATCGGTTTTCCGACGTCGCTCGACGAAGTGATGAGCAACGTCCGGGAGAGGATTCCGCTCGGTCTGGATCTCAAGGGCGGCGTCCATTTGATACTGCAGGTGCAGGTGCAGGACGCGATCCGCTCGGAAGCGGACCGTACGGTCCGGCGCCTTGAAGAAGAGCTGGGCCGGGTGGCCCCTCCCATTACGCCAGGGACCATTCAACGCAGCAACCCCGTGACGATCGAGGAAACAGATAGCATTCTGATCACCGTCGAAGGTGTGCCCTCGGACCGCGCGGCCGATTTCCGCAATGTCGTGGACCAATTCTTCCCGGACTGGCTTGCGGCTAGCCGTGCATCAGACACTTGGGAGCTAAAAATGCGGCCGGCGTCGCTATCCCGAGTCAAGAGCGACACGGTGGCTCAAACGATCGCAACGGTCGAGAACCGCATCAACGGACTAGGCCTGTCGGAACCGACGATCCAGCAGCATGGGCGGGCGGACGCCGAGTATGAAATCCTCGTTCAGCTGCCGGGACTGACGGACCCAGCGCGCGTGTTGCAGATTCTTTCGATGACTGCGCAGCTTGGGATTCACGAAGTGACCGACCCAACCCCTTACCCGAATATCGACGCAGCCCGCGCGGCGCACAGCGGTACGCTGCCGCCGAACAGTGAAATCCGGTTATTTCAGAGTCCGGCCGCGGGAGGGGCGCAGAATCAGTGGTACGTCCTGAACGCGATCCCTGTGGTCACGGGTTCAGATCTACGCAACGCGATCCCGGGCCGCAGCCCCAACGATGGAACATGGCAGGCTGAGTTCGTTTTATCTCCGGAGGCCGGTGCTCGCTTCGGCGATTACACGGGCGCCAACGTGGGCAATCCTCTGGCGGTAGTACTCGACGACCGTATCCGAAGCGTCGCCACGATTCGGGACCGCATAACCGACAGCGGCAGCATCAGCGGCCTGAGCGGTCAGCAGGAAGCGATGGACTTGACGCTCGTGCTGAAGGCAGGAGCACTGCCCGCGTCGGTTGAGACTCTTGAGGAGCGCACGGTCGGCGCGTCGCTCGGCGCTGATTCGATTCGGCAGGGTGTAAGAAGCGCCCTGTTGGGGCTGGTGTTGATCATCATTGCGATGCTGGTCTACTACCGCGGGGCCGGCATCAACGCCGTCTTGGCGCTGCTGCTGAACCTGCTGATTCTGTTGGCGGTGTTGAGCTACTTCGGTTTTGCTCTGACGTTGCCGGGCATCGCGGGCATCATTCTGTTGATCGGCATGGCGGTGGACTCCAACGTCCTGATCTTTGAACGGATACGGGAAGAGTTGAGCGCCGGCAAGGGCGTTGTGGGGGCTCTGAACGCGGGATTTGCGAAGGGGTTTCTCACGATTATCGACACCAACCTGACGACGATCATCGCTGCCGCGTTCTTGTTCCTGTTTGGCCGCGGCGCGGTGCGAGGTTTCGCTGTGACGCTGGCGATCGGCCTGATCGCGAACCTATTTACTTCCGTGTTCGTGTCCCGCATGATTTTTGATTTCGGTCTATCGGGCAAGAAGCAGATCAAGGAGCTCAGTATCTAGTGGGAGGGGACCTGAACCGGCGAGGCGTGGTGATGCGCGGCGGTTCGAGCGCGGGAACTTTTCGCCCCGCCGCGGTGTCTAGGGTATCGGACGGCTGGTCCTAAGCTTAACCATGAAGCTTTTCAAGGAAACAAACATCGACTTCATCGGCAAGAGGAATTACTTCTTCTTGCTTTCGCTGGCGTTGTTTCTGGCGGGTGCGGCCAGTCTCGTACTGAAGGGCGGGCCTAAGTTCGGCATCGACTTCAAGGGCGGAACGCTGGTTTACGCGAAGTTCGCCGAAGCGCCGCGACTCGATGATATCCGCAAGGCCCTGACTGGGGTGGGTTTAGACGTCGCGACGCTGCAGCCGTTCGAGGAGGCCGCCGGCAGCCACGAACTGAAGATCGATCTCAACCTAGCCGAAGGCGAGGAGACGACTTCGGGTCAAGACAAGATCGTGGAGACGCTGCGAGGTGTCTACGGAGGCGACGAGTCGAAGATTGACTTCAACAATGTTGGGCTTGAGACTCTCGCCGACCGTGTAGTTTCGAACCAAAAGATTGCCGAGTCGGCGTTGACGACCGAGCAGATCAACCAGGGCGTGGAAGCCTTGCTGGCGTTCCGCGACGAAGCGCCTCAGTCGGGGCTGGTGACGGATTTTTCGCAATTGACTTCCGTTTCGGAGGTAAATCCTGATATCATATCGGCGCTCCAAGAGGAGGCTTACCTCGGGGCGTTCGCGATCAAGGGCGGAGGATACGTTGGACCGAAGATTGGCAAGGAACTGCAATGGCAGGCTGCGCAAGCTACGTTGTTCGCCCTGGGCGGCATGTTGGTCTACATCGCGTTTCGCTTCGAGTGGATCTACGGTGTCGCGGCTGTTGTGGCTGTCTTTCACGACGTACTGATTACGATCGGCTTCTTCTCAATTTTTGATCGTGAGATCGAGTTGACGGCGATCGCGGCATTCCTCACACTGGTTGGTTACTCGATGAACGATACGATCGTGATTTTCGACCGCGTGCGAGAGAACCGCAAGCTAACGCGCCGACAGCCGCTGATAAGCCTGCTGAATCTGAGCGTGAATCAGACCTTGGCGAGAACGGTGTTGACGTCGGGTTTAACACTGCTTGCCGTCGCGTGTCTGTTAATTTTCGGCGGCGAAGTGTTGAGAAGTTTTTCGTTCGCGCTGTTTGTGGGAGTGATCGTGGGAACGTATTCGTCGGTGTTTATCGCGAGCCCGATCTTGCTGTGGTGGCAGGATTTAGCTGCTGCCCGGGCGGGGCGCGGACGGCGTGCCTGAAACAAGAAGTTGCACACAGGCCGCCGGGAGGCTACTATAGTCCGGTTGGCTGAAATCGAACGAGAGAGGATTTGCATGAGATCTCAAACGAGGAAGGAGCTTTAGCTATGTTTGAACAAAGCTTGATGGATGTAGCCATTGGCAAGACGAAAACACCTTGGACGGTGGCAGTGTCGTTCGGGCTTCAGTTTTCGTTGATTGGCGTGATGATCCTGATCCCGCTGCTGGACTATTACGAGTTGCCGGCGACGGAGCTGATGACATTCTTGGTGGCGCCTCCGCCTCCGCCTCCGCCTCCTCCCCCGCCGGCCGCGATGGTCATCAAGCAAAAGGTCATCCCCCGCGAGTTCGACGCCGGCAAGCTTGTTCAGCCGACGGCCATTCCGGATGAGATCGCCATCATTAAAGAAGAGGATATGCCTCTACCGTCGGCGACGATCGCCGGAGTCGTGGGCGGCGTTCCGGGCGGTTCGGTGGGTGGATCGCTGGGCGGTGTGATTGGCGGCATTATTTCGAATCAGCCGCAGGTGGCGCCGCCGCCGCCGCCGCCGGTCAAGAAGAAGGCAGCCGCTCCCAAGAGAATTCGGGTTGGCGGCAGTGTCCAGAAAGCGCGCTTGGCTAAGCAGGTGCAACCGCGCTATCCGGCGCTTGCGCGGCAGGCCCGCATTCAGGGTACTGTCAAACTGACGGCGGTGATCTCACGGGAAGGGACGGTGCAGCAACTGGAAGTTACCAGCGGCCATCCGCTGCTGGTGCCAGCCGCGCTGGAAGCAGTGAAGCAGTGGGTATACAAGCCGACCACGCTTAACAACGAGGCGGTAGAGGTTGTGACTCAGATCGACGTGATCTTCAAATTAACTGGGTAACCGGTGATTGCGTGATTGAGGGTGAACGCGATCCCTGCCCGGACTCCGGGCGGGCCGTTCTCATCTATTCGATTCAATGGTAGGAGGAGGAATTTTTTCATGTTTGCTCAGATGTCGGTGTGGGGACTGATACTGCTCCAGCAGGAGGTCGCTTTCGATCTCGTCTCGATGTGGAACCAGATGGGGCTGGCAGCCCGTGCGGTTGTCGTCATCATGTTCCTGATGTCAGCGTGGTCGATTGGGGTGATGATTGATCGTTACATCGCCTTTAACGCGGCCCGGAAGCAGTCGCGGCAATATGCGCCTGCGGTGGCGGGCGCTTTGCGGGAAGGCAAGCTCGAGGAAGCCATCAAGGTTTCAGAGCGTTACAAGAAAAGCCATTTGGCCAAGGTTGTCGCGGCGGGTCTGCAGGAGTTCAGCGCTCATCAGATGAGTTCGGAGATACCAGGCGAGACGATCGAGTCATCGAAAAGGGCGCTTGAGAGGGCTCAAGCGATTACTCACGCTGAGTTGAACCGCGGACTCAGCGGCTTGGCGACGATTGGTTCGACGGCCCCGTTCGTCGGACTGTTCGGCACGGTGGTCGGTATCATCAACGCGTTTGAGGGTATTTCGACAGAGAAATCGACCGGTTTGGGCGCTGTGGCTGGTGGTATCTCCGAAGCGCTCGTGGCAACAGCTATTGGACTGTTCGTGGCCATCCCGGCGGTTTGGATGTTCAACTACTTCAACTCGAAGGTGGAAGCGTTCGACGTCGAGATGGATAACTCCAGCTCGGAGTTGATTGACTACTTCTTGAAGAAGACGCAGAAGATGGCGGCCCACTAAGGCAGGCTCCCGACAGGGGCGAGGCGGTTCGACGCCCGCCCCCTGCCGTGGCCGCCGACCAGGAGTTTTCAAATGGCAAAAAAGAAGAGAAACACAGGCGCTATCGCCGACATCAACGTCACGCCGATGGTTGACGTCATGCTGGTGCTGCTGATCATCTTCATGGTCATCACGCCGATGCTCAGCAAGGGTGTCAGCGTTGACCTTGTGCTTACGCGAAATCATATCGCGATGGATGAAGCTGACCAAGAGGACGCAGTTCTGATCGCGGTGACGCGCGACGGCAGCGTGTTCCTTGGCCGGTCTCGCGTCGAAGCCTCGGCACTGAAGATCGCGGTGGAAGATATCATTTCGACTCGGATCGACAAGACGGTTTATGTCAAGAGCGATGCAAGGGCATCGTATGAGCAGGTTGTTGCGGTTGTAAATACGCTGCGCTCCGCCGGCTGCGATCAAGTGGGGCTTTTGACGGACAAGCTGGACGACTCCGGCGTAATGCAGGCCCAATAAGGGGTCCGCCGGAGTACATGGTTGGCGCCGGGCTTCCCGGCGGCACCACTGAGAATTGAGAGAAGGAGGATAACCGTTATGGGAATGGCAGTGGGTGGTGCTGGTGGTGGCCCGATGAATTCGATCAATATGACGCCGCTTATCGACGTCCTGTTGGTGCTGCTGATCATCTTCATGGTAATCACGCCCCTGACGCCGAAGGGCCTGGAGGCGCTGGTTCCGCTGCCCAATCCGGACCAGCAGGCTGAGCCGCCGTCGAATTCGCGAACGATCGTTGTCTCGATCAACGCCGACAAGAGCATTCTTATCAATCGTGACCCGACGGGTAAGGACATCCTTGGCGATCGTTTGCAGGATATCTTCAAAACACGCGCGGAACGGGTCTTGTTCGTGCGCGGCGCACCTAGCCTTGATTTCTTCGAGATCGCCGAGGTGATCGATATAGCGAAAGGCGCGGGTGTTGACAAGGTCGGTTTGCTGACGGAAGATCTTGAATCCGGATTCTAGGAATAAACGAGTTGGCGAGATGGAGTTGAAAAAGATGAAACGGTTTCCCGGAATGCTTGTCGTGGCCCTCGGTCTAGCGTTATTTGCCATCGGCTGTCAGGATAAGATCAACTATCTAAGGGCTCGTAACGAGTTGAACCACGGCGTGCGCGCCTTCTCCGCCGCCGACTATGCAAACGCGATCGGCCGCTTCGACGCCGCGATTGAGTTGGATCCCGAGTTGCTGGCGGCACGTTCCTACCGCGCCTCCGCCTATATGATGCAGTACATCCCTGGCGGCGAGTCGGATGAGAACAGGCAGGTCGCTCAAAATGCCTTGATCGGCTTTGAAGAGGTGCTCAGCCGGGATGCGGCGAACGAGGTGGCGCTGGCCAGCATGGCCTCGCTGTTCTTCAATATGAAGGAGTTCGACAAGGCCAAGGATGCCTACCGAACCCTGCTCGGGCACAACCCGGACAACAAGGAAGCGCTGTACACGATCGGCGTCATCAACTGGTCGATCACGTACCCTCGGGACATGGAAGTGCGAGCCGGGGTGGGGATGAAACCGGAAGACCCGGGGCCGATCAAGGATAACGAAGCACGCCTCGAACTGGCCAAAGAGAACATGCCTCTGATCGAGGAGGGCTTGAAGGCGCTTAACGACGCGCTCAAAATCGATCCCGAATACGACAACGCGATGGCCTATGTGAACCTATTGTACCGGCAGCAGGCCGACATCGTGGAGACGAGGGAACAGTACGAACAGCTCAACGCGACGGCCGACGAGTGGGTCCAGAAGAGCTTGGACGCCAAGAAGCGGAAGGCTGACTCCGAGATTCAAGAAGCGTTCTAATAGGACGCGTGGCTTTATAATAAGCCCTGAGGAAGGCAAGTCCTCCTCGGGGCTTTTTCTATCTGTCGTGAGGCTAAGCCGGCAGGTTCGCGATGTCAACGTCTCCCGTTGCCGCCGACCATGCTCCGATACCAGACGCAGTGGCACTGCGTTTTCAGGAGCTTGAGGCAAAGCTCCGCAAAGCGCGACCTCACGAAGACCTCACGATGCTGCGGGAGGCCTTTGAGTTCGCCTCGAGCCGCCACTCCTCCCAGAAACGCAAGTCGGGCGAACCCTACATCGCGCACCCTCTGGAGGTTGCCCACATTCTGGCGGACCGCCGTTTGGACCGCGTCTGTGTGGTCACGGGGCTGCTGCACGACCTGGTCGAAGACACGGGCGTCAGCCTCGCGGAGATCGAGCAGCGCTTCGGGGCTGATGTCGGCGGCTGCGTTGACGGCGTCACGAAGTTGAGCCGCCTGGACTACTACTCGACTGAAGCGCGGCAGGCAGAGAACTTTCGCAAGCTGTTGCTGGCCATGGTGCGTGACATCCGGGTCGTCTTGGTGAAGCTGGCCGACCGCCTCCACAACATGCGGACTCTTGAGTTCCTGCCGCCGGAAAAGCAACGCCGCATCGCCCAAGAGACGGCCGAGATATACGCCCCGATCGCGCTCCGTCTCGGCATGGGCAAGATCCGCGGTGAGCTGGAGGACTTGTCGTTCCGTTTTCTGGAACCGGAGAGCTACCAGCTGATTCAAGAGAAGATCGAGTCCCGGCGGGAGTCAAGCGAGGACTTTCTCGACGCTCTCAAGATAGTTGTGGCGAATCGCTTGGCGGAGGCCGACATACCGGTCCGCGTGGAGGGCCGCATCAAACGGGCCTCCTCGATTCACAACAAGATCAAACGGCAGCAGATCGCGATCGACGAAGTTTACGATCTACTGGCGCTGCGTCTCGTCACCGATTCGGTCAAGAACTGCTACGCGACGCTCGGCTTGATCCACAGCCAATGGAGGCCGGTGCCGGGGCGCATCAAGGACTTCATCGCGATGCCGCGGCCGAACCTCTATCAGTCGCTGCACACGTCAGTGATCACGGACACGGGCCAGACGTTCGAAGTACAGATCCGCACCGAAGAAATGCACCGCATGGCTGAAGAGGGCATCTGTGCCCACTGGAAGTATAAGGAGGACCGGGTTGGCGCGGATGTCGACGATCAGAGGATGGCTTGGCTGCGCCAGCTCGTCGAATGGCAGCAGGAGGTCCCGGACCCGAACGACTTTTTGTCGACCCTGAAGGTTGACCTATATCCCGAGGAAGTATACGTTTTTACCCCGCAGGGGAAACTGATTGGCCTGCCGCGCGGGGCGACTCCGATCGATTTCGCGTACGCCATTCACACCGAAGTGGGTCACGCCTGCGTCGGGGCGAAGAGCAACGGACGTATCGTTCCGTTGAGATCGCACCTGCGCAACGGTGACATTCTCGAGATCATCACGCAAACGGGACACACACCGAGCAGCGACTGGCTCAACCTGGTTAAGACGTCCCGCGCCCGCAACAAAATCAAGCACTGGGTTAACACGCATCGGCGAAAGAAAGCCGAGGAGATCGGCGTCAAGCTTCTCGAAAAAGAGGCGCGCCGATTGCGGGTGTCGCTCAAGAAACTGAGGCCGGAGAATCTGGAGAAGGTATGCCGTGACTACGGCTGCCCGCAGGCCGCGGACCTGTACGCCGCCTTGGGGTACGGCCGCTACTCAGCTCGGCAGGTGTTATCGAAGTTGTTTCCCGACGACATCACGACATCCGGTCAGCCCGCGCGTCCCAAGTCGGCTCACACCGTATCGAGCGGAGCCGCGAGCGACAAGGTGGATGGATTGGTCGTTACGGGTATTGACGACATCCTTGTTTATCGAGCTGGCTGCTGCAACCCGATTCGCGGTGAGCCGATCGTGGGCTACGTGACACGCGGAAAAGGCGTCGCGGTTCACTCGCGTAGTTGTCCCAACGTTGAAAATTTGATGTACGAAGCCGAACGCCGCATTGACGTCGAATGGGCGCGGAGCGGCGATCTACTGTACAAGAGTAAGCTGCTGATCGAGGTGAGCGACCGCGCCGGGCTTCTCAACGACCTGACCAATGTCTTGACCGACGAGAGCGTCAATATTTCGAGTGTTGAAAGCCGTACCAACAACTCCAAGGGCCACCCGATCATCGAGATGACGATTGCGGTTGGGGACGTGAAACAACTTGACCGCATTGTCAACGCGATGCAACGCGTGCCCGACGTACGCCACGTGGTCAGAGCAGCGGGCTAGGCGCCCGCGGCGGTCAGTCAACGTAGGCGATGCAATCGATCTGGAGCAGTTGACCGGGACGGCGGAAGCCCGTCGTGCCGAAGTAGTTCCGGGCCGGTCGCGGCGCCGGGAAAAAGGTGTTATACACCTCAGTCATAGGCTCCCAGTTGTTGACGGGATCGACGAGCGAAACCTGCACTTTGAGGACATTGGCCATCGAGGAACCGGCCTTTTCGAGCGATGCTTTCATGCTCGTGAGGCAGTCGGAGGTCTGTTGCTTGACGTCGCCGGGCCCGTCGGGGCGCTTCTGCGGATACCATCCGCCGATTCCTCCGATGAACAAGAGGTGACCCGAGCGCAGCGGGCCTCCGGCGCTTTCCTTCTTTGGCGTCCATTCGTCGGCCGCCTGCGCCGAAGAGGTGCCCGCGAGTCCGAGAGCTACCGCCATCATGGCCTCTCGGCGTGAGTTGAATTTATCGTCCGGCATGTTGTCTTTGTCCTTCCTGGAGATACGACTTGACCTGTGAGCAGAAACGTAGGCTAGGGTCCTCACAAAAATAGCACAGACGCGGCGGCAGCCCGGGCTGCGCCGGGGCGGGCTGGTACAATCGGCGTTTGCCCGCATGCCGGGCGAAAGTGACGCCGGATGATTCAGAAGATCTTGATAGCAAATCGCGCTGAAATCGCGGTGCGGGTCATTCGGACCTGCCGCGCGATGGGCATCGCCAGCGTTGCCGTCTATTCAGACGCCGACCGCGCCTCGCTCCACGTGCGACTGGCGGATGAGTGTGTGTGGATTGGGCCCGCCGCGGCGGCCGAAAGCTATCTCAACATCGAACGTATTCTCGAAGCGGCCGGGGCGGTGGGGGCGGATGCGATCCATCCTGGCTATGGTTTTCTGAGCGAGAACGCCGCCTTCGCGGAGGCATGTGAAAAAGCGGGGGTTAAGTTCATCGGACCGTCCGCGGCGGCGATGCGATTGATGGGATCGAAGACCCGCGCACGGCGGGCCATGCGTGAAGCCGGCGTGCCGGTCGTGCCGGGAACAACCGAGCCCTTGGCGAACGCAGCCGAGGCCGCTGCAACGGCCGCGAAAATCGGCTACCCCGTGATGTTGAAGGCGGCGGGCGGTGGCGGCGGCAAGGGTATGCGGCTGGTGGCGTCGGCGGATGCGTTGGGGTCGGCGTTCGAGCAAGCGCGCGGCGAGGCTCGGCAGGCCTTCGGGAACCCGGATATCTACATCGAGAAGGCGATCAGGAACCCTCGTCACATTGAAGTCCAAGTGATGGCGGACGAGCACGGCAACGTGATTCATCTTGGCGAACGGGAGTGCTCACTCCAGAGGAGACATCAGAAAGTGCTGGAAGAGGCCCCCGCGCCCTTGGTGGCCGAGCACCCGCGACTGCGGGCTGAGATCACGCGGGCGGCGGTGGATGCAGCCAAGGCGGCCGGGTATACGAATGCCGGCACGG
Source organism: Acidobacteriota bacterium (assembly GCA_027624045.1). GTDB lineage: Bacteria > Acidobacteriota > Terriglobia > Bryobacterales > UBA6623 > JAPPLB01. The sequence goes on along the minus strand of JAQBUE010000023.1, from coordinate 5,722 downwards.
TTGAGTTTTTGGCGGATGCCAAAGGCCATTTCTATTTTCTGGAGATGAATACGCGGCTTCAGGTGGAGCATCCGGTGACGGAAATGATCACGGGGCTCGACTTGGTGCGCGAACAGATTCGGGTGGCGAGCGGCGAGAGGCTCTCTGTCGCTCAGGAGGATGTGCGGATGCGGGGACACGCCATCGAGTGCCGCGTCTATGCCGAAGATCCGGAGAATGAGTTTCTGCCCTCGCCGGGACGGATCACGTCGCTGGCGGAGCCGAGCGGACCCGGTGTCAGGGTGGACTCGGGAGCGTACGAGGGCTGGGCGGTTCCGATCGAGTACGACCCATTGATCGCGAAGTTGATTGTTTGGGACGAGACGCGGGCGGGTGCGATTGGCCGACTACGGTCGGCGCTGCGGGAGTACACGGTCGGCGGAATTCACACCACGCTTGGATTCTTCCGTGAGGTCGTCGAGGACGAAGATTTTTGCGCCGGGCGGATCGACACGGGTTTCATCGGCCGCTGGCGGCAGCGACGCGCCAAGCCGGATCGCTCGCGTGAGCAACGCATCGCCGTCCTTGCGGCGGGTTTTCACTATCTGACGAGCGGCCGCGAGGAAGGGCCGGCGCCCCGCCGCGATAAAAGTGAGTGGGGCATTTCGGGCCGCGATGCTCTGTTACGGTAAGCGCGGCGTTCTGGTAAGCACGGTAGCGCAGCTTTTCTAAGACGATGAAACTGACTACGACAGTCGATGGAGTCGAGCAGACGCTTGAGTTGAGCGGCGCAAGGGCGGCGTCTTCGATCGTAAGCTTTACGCTGGATTCGCAAGCCGGGCAGGCCGATATCATCCCCACCGGCGCGGCGGCCTACTCGATCATGCACGACGGTCTCAGCTACCAAGTCACTGTTCACGACGGAGCTGATGGTTCTTTTCAAGTTGAGGTCAATGGGTTCGCGCACCAGGTCGAGGTTCGGGATGCGCGGCGCTGGATAAGGGGGGGCGGCGCGGCAGCAGCGGCGGGGGCGCGCAAGATCAAGGCACCGATGCCGGGCCGGGTCGTTAAACTGCTAGTTCAGACAGGGGACGACGTGGAGGCGGGTCAAGGCGTCATCATCGTCGAAGCCATGAAGATGCAAAACGAAATGAAGGCCGCGAAAGCGGGAAAGGTCGGCAGGTTGGAAGTCGCGGCAGGCGATTCGGTAGCGGCCGGCCAAACTTTACTCAGTATCGAATGAGGATCATCGCACATGCCCGCACGAGCTGATTGCCCCGCATGTGGCGGAACGGGCTGGAAGGAAGTAAACAAGGGTGGAGTCGCGGCCGTCGCTCGCTGTGGCTGCGCCAATGTTGAGCGGCAAGGGAGCCTGCTCGACCGGGCCGGGATACCCGAGCGGTTCGCGCAGTCGAATTTCGACAATTTCAGCCTGCGGCGCGACCATCCGATTGACTCCCGGCCGCTCGAAGACGCTCTGGTCGCCTCAAAAGGATACGCCCGAGAGTACCCACTTGCACCGAAGCCGGGATTGATGCTGCAGGGGCCTCCCGGGGTTGGCAAGACTCACTTGGCCTGCGCCGCGCTCAAAGGTCTGGCGGAACGCGGCTTTGAGTGCTTGTTTTTCGACTACCAGAATCTGCTCGACCGAATCCGCGCCGGTTACAATCCGACTGCCGGTACAAGCGAACGCGAAGCATACACTTCGGCGCTCGACAAGGAAGTCCTGCTGCTCGACGACCTAGGGTCCCACCGCGTGACCGACTGGGTATGGGATGTCGTGACGAGCATCATCAATCACCGCTACAACGCCAAGAAGGCCCTGATCGTTACCACGAACCTGCCGGATGAGGCCACCGGCGGCCGACGAACCAATCCGGCCGCGAAGGACTACAACGTGAAGGACACGCTCGAGGACCGTATCGGCCCCCGTGCACGGTCGCGGCTGTATGAGATGTGCAAGGTCGTCCGAATCGACACGCAGGATTATCGATTAAAGGACTTGGGGTCGTAGGTTTCGCTTGCTCCAACCTAGACATCGAACAGCTTCCAGGGCAGAATGATGCCGTGCTGATGGGGTAGGTCGAGTTGGTCATAAACGCTCTCCACGTCCGACCAGAATGATTCAGCGGTGAAGCGTGGCTCGCTGCCACGGTGTTGCTGAATCGCATTTTCGGCATTCATGGCCGCGGTCGAGTTCAGAATGAGGGCCGAGGCGAGTTGGACCTTGGAGGCGATCAGTAGCCTGCGGGCCGCGCGGTTGGTGTCGTCTTCATGTCCAGGCATCTCAACCCTTACTCGCGAGTCCGTTCGCTCTTGTCCCTGAAGAAGGGCAGGTCACGTCGGCCGACCGGCGCCACTGGAGCAGCGCTTCGACGTCGCGAAGGAGCGTCGCCTGGGCGATCTGTTCCAATGTACGATCGACGATCCGTTGCTTGCGGTCCTCGATTTCTGGATGTGAAGCGAACTGGCTGAGCGCCATCCAGGCTTGATATGCGAAATCGCTATTCATCTTGTCACCTCGCTGAATCTGCCTTGTGTAAGCTGAAGCGTGTTACTGTGATGTCTTGACGTCAAGAAGTCATGGCATCACTGAACTCATATTATGACTCCATGGCGTCTTGATGTCAAGACCTCTGTTTCAACCAGATTCCAATGACAGATGACCCAAAGGACAAGAAGATTGCCTATCGAGCTTCGGAGGAGTTCCGGAAGCGTCTCCAGATTGCCGCCATCGAGCGCGGTATGAAGGTACAAGGGCTCATCGACACCGCCGTCGAGACGTTTCTTTCGAAAGAATTGCCTTCAGCGACTGGCATACCCGCCGGCCCGGGGCCTTGGGGTGCGTTGAGCACTGCCGAACAGAGCTTCCTGAAGACCATGCTGGACTTCTATCGCACGGCGGACGAAGCATCCATCAGACTGGTGCGCCAGCACGCCGCCGCGATGCTGGAGTTGGCCGGCACAAGACAAAAAGCGCGCGGGACCGGCTGATTTGACCTCTCACGGCTAAGATTCCGCCCGGCACTCTAAAGGTTGTGTGCCATTCCACCGACTTGTTCGGGTATGAGCAAACTAATCCTCATGGGTGGCCAAAATGACCAGCCGATCACGCCGGAAGATCTACGCCGAGTCATCAGTCTGAGCAACCAACTGCGCGAAGTCGAGGACATGCTTGCCGCGCATGCCGAAAGCGCGATAGCCAGGCTCGCCAACGGCGCCGAAGTAGAGTTGGGCGTTCACACGGCCGAATTGCGGGAATTCTCGGCGGGCAGCGTCAAGCACCAGCTGTTGAGCATTGACGGCGTGGAACGATATCGACGAGTTAGTGGAGGTGTCAGGCAACTGAGCCGCGCGGCCGGAGTTTGACTGAGAAGCCTTCTCGGACACACTCGGCGGGCTATCGCTGAACTCAGCCTGGTCGTTCGGCGGGAGGTTAGTAGTTGAACTTAACTTCCAGCTTCTGTTCGACTTCGGGAGTCGCCACCATGTCGATGGCGTCCCACGGGCAGCCGTCGAGGAAGGTGTCGTCGGGGCCTTTGGTGATGCACTTCTTGCAGCCGATGCAGAGCTGGTAATCGACTTCGATGCGGCCGAAGGGCGGATGGTCTTCGTCGTCCACCCAATACATGCACTCCTCGATGGGGCAGTAGGTGATGCAGACGGGCGAACCCGCGCAACCCGTGCAGTTTTCGTTGGTGACGGCGAGCAGCGGCGGCTTTTTCTTGCGCGGGGTGGTCAAACCTTCCGACCAGGGCCAGGATTTATCCAGTCCCAGATCGATCGGAATCTGCGGCTCGGCCGCCGGTTTCGGTTTAGGCTTCGGCCTGACCGCGGCAGCGGCGGCGGGCGGTGGGGCCGGTGGCGGAGTTGCCGCCGCGGCTTCTGGATTTAGGTTGGCTGTCGGTTGGTCGGCCATGGCCCCTGATTATATCAATGGCCGCGCGGCGCCCGGTCACACCGGATGCCTGCTAAACGTATTTCTGCTCGTGCTCGACCAGTTCTTGCGTGAGGTCGCGCGCCATCTGGTCCATCACCTTGGCTTTTTCGGGTTCCGCGGCGATGAGATTGTGGTGCTCGCCGGGGTCGTCAATGGTGTTGTAGATTTCGGGGCCGCCTTTGGTGAGCTTGCTGTCCTCCCGCTGCTTGGCTTCGCCGTCGAGAAAGTAGTGATAACTCCAGTCGTCGTGGCGGACGTTGATCGATTTCCCGTAGTGGCAACAGACGGCGAAATCCCGGATCTTTTCTTCTTCGCCGAGAATCAACGGCAGCAGGCTGCGCGAGGTCATTCGAGGCGGCGTCGCGATGCCCAAATAATCGAGCAGCGTCGCTGTGATATCCGTTTGCTGCGTGTAGGAATCAACGCGGGGAACGCCCTGACCACCGGGTTCGCGGATCATCAGAAAGGTGTGCGCCAGTTCTTCGTAAGCCCAAGGACGGACTTTGCGGACGATACCGTGCTCGCCAAAGGGTTCGCCGTGGTCGGTGGCGAGAACGATCATCGTGTTCTCGTAGAGACCCATGCGTTTGATCTCTGAGAGAAAGTCGCCGACGCATTGGTCGACGAACGCGACAACGGCGCCGTAGAGCGACATGATGTTGGTCATCTCGCCAGCGTCGAGATAGCCCGCGGCGTCGCCCGGGGTGGGCAGGATGAGTTTCTTGCCGGCGAAGTTGGGCGCGATCTGCTTGAGGAAGCGGTCCGGCGGGTCCCAGGGCTCGTGGGGGCAGAAGGAATCGATCCATAGGAAGAGGTTTTCTTTGCGCTCTTGGCGCTTCAGCCAGTCGAGGGCGTGTCCCATGACGCGCGGGGTGAAATGATCGTCTTCCCCTTTCCAGTCGTGGCGGTTGGAAAGGTACTGGCGGATTTGTTCCTGCTCTTGGGGTTGACCGCTGCGTGATTTGTAGAACGGCTCGATGTCGACCTTCACGCCAGGGTCGCGAACGAAGGGGTCGCCCTCCTGCCCGCGCAGCCAGATGACGTCGTCGAAGCCTCGGCTGAATCCGTAGCCGGGCTTGTGCATGTGATAGACGTCGGAAACGAGGCAGGACCTGAAACCTTCGCTCCAAAGGATCTCGGCGAGAAGCGGATGATCCTCCGGGTGCAGCACTTGCCAGGGCCGGAAGGGGTAGGTAAATTTGCCCGTGAAGAGACTGGTGCGGACGGGGATTGTGGGCAGCCCTTCCGGGTAGGAGCGGCTGAAGAAAGTTGACTCGGCCGCGAATTGATCCAGATGCGGCGTGGGCACCTTAGAGTTGCCAAACGCTCCGAGATGGTCGGCGCGAAAGCTGTCGAGCATGATGACGATGACGTTCTTGGCGCCCCAGTTCGTGCGGATCGAAGGCTCCCAATCGGGAGGCGTGCGATAGTTGTCGCGGCCGGGAAGGTTAAGGGGCGAATGAGGGTCGTCGTTTAGGGGCCGGAGCGCCGGCTTTTCGGGCTCCTTCGGCGGACCGCAGCTTGAGAGCAGCGCGCCGGATGCGATAGTTGATGCGGCGGCTTTCTTGAGGAACTGCCGACGGGAGGGCTTTTCGGGTGGCTGGGGTCGTTTGGCCATTACCCGCCTATGTTAACCCGCCTATGTTGAGTGGTTGAGCGGCGCGAGCGGTGTGGGAATTGAAGCATTTTCCAATCCAAGAATGATCCTGAAATACGGTAGGTCGAGGCCGGGGACGAAATAGGGTGTGGAGCTCCTTTCCGAGGTTGTCGGGAGGGGGCCAGAGTTGTGAAGATGGGACCCTC
>JAQBUE010000236.1 GCA_027624045.1 Acidobacteriota bacterium | reverse complement strand
TATGAATAAAGACGCTGAAGGCCGCTGGAAGGTCGGGATGACGAAATCAAATTGGAAATGCGGGTCAAAGAAGAGCTCGGTCACATAGTTCCCCACGCCGTAGAAAGGCAGGGAGAGCCCTGTGTCGTCACGCACGTGGTTCTTTACGACCAAGGCCCCTCCGCCGTTGCGAGAAACGTTCCAACCTCCGAAAGACCCTTCCCCAAAGGCCTTGGCGCCGTGCTCTGCGAGGTCGATGGTTGCGGCCTCGTTCGCCCGCAGCTCGATTTGAGTCGAGTACGATTCTCCCTGAGCATTGAACATCTCAATGGTGACGCTGTCGTCGTCACCGAAGTTCGCGATCGTGGCCAGGGTCCGCGCGCCTTGCTTCGCCGTCCAGTAGATTTCCGATCGTCGCACGCTTGTGTGGTCTTCGAGTTGTGAATAATATCCGTACGTCCCGCTTCCAGAAACGCCGAACACGCGTCCCATCAGGGCTCCAGGCTCGCCAGAATAGCGAACTCTTACGGAAAGCTCGTCAATCGATGCCGGAAGGACGCCGCCCTCCTGGAGCTTCACTACGTCGATCGAGCGAATCGCCCCGGCCTGGATCAGGCCGATGTCGTATGCCGCCGTTCCCAGCGTCCCGTTCTGGACGTGATAGAACTCCGCGGACGCCCGAATCATGTCCGCGGATATGTTCTTCAGGACTATGTCGCTGCTGACGTACGAGGTAAAGATCTGCGCCCCGAAGAGTTCAGTCCGGTTGTGGGACTGAGCGAATTCCTCGAAGGTCATCATCGTCGAGAAGCCCGTTTCGGCGTCGTCGAGCCAACCCGTCGTAAACAAGGCGCCGGCGGGCCCTCGGTGGCGCAGCACGATCCCTCCAACGGACCTGAGTCCGCCTCGAACATCGTCACTCGACAGGCGGGTCTTAGAGAAGCCGTGGGCAGGGATCGTCAGAGCATCGAGTTCGATCGTGCGGTTACCGGAAATCACCGTCGGCCTGACGACGACCTCCTGGTCGGAGGAGTTGTACATGGCGAAGAAAACGTCCGTTGCCGGTGTCGGCCGATAGAACACGGAGTGCTGCTCATTAGCGGCACCGTCACGCGCTGAGAATGACTGCACCGAATAGGCGAAGTTTAACTCAGGCTGAATCATCTCCGTCTCGACCGAAAGCGCGCCCGGATAAGCGGCGTCGAAATGAAACTCGGCCCCGCCGAAGAGCGGGTCGTGGTAACCGAGCTTGCGCACGGTCTCGTTGACGGGGATCGCCGCACTGGCGGACGGGGGTAAGGTTATCGGGCTTAGTGCGATGGCCTCACCGTTCTCCGTATAGAGGACGGGCTGAACCATCAACTCCGAATTGACAAGATTATTGCGGAGGTGCATTGTCGTTTGGCAATCCTCCACACTGGTCCAAAAAGGGCTGAAGCGTGTCTGTCTGGTTGCCGCCTTGGAATCGGCACCGTAGGATGGAAGGCCGGTGGTTACCAAAAGTCCTATGGCTAGCAAAAGTACTGTGTATCTCGAGGCAATCACTCTCTCTCGCATCACGGGCTCCTTTCCCGGGTTTGCCGGGAAACGCCGGAACGGCATGGGCCGACCGGGTAGCGCGCAAGGGGACCCAGAGCGAGTGCGTGATATGATTCCGTTAGAAGCTCACACGCCTCACGTGTGGGATTCCGGGCCGTGGTCCGGGGTTCGCACCCGGGCCATGGCCGCTACTGCACGCCTTTACTACGACAGGGATATTAACACAGATTTACATAAATGCATCCTTTTTTTTGATATGGTGTGTGATTTAGCACACACAAGGATGGGCCGAGGGGGACAGGCACCTAAACTCTCAGCCTCATTCGGCCGCTGCCGCGCGTGCTTTCTTCGCAGGCCCGGTTTTGCGGCCTTTCAAGGGCCTTTTGAGCCTCGTTTCGAGTTCCGTCACGAAATCCTCTGAGCCCAGCGGACGGCCCGTTCGCGTCGCCTTCCGCAGCCGGGCCATCTCGTCGGCTTCCATCACCGGGTCGCGCAAGGCGTCGGCCCAGTCATTGCAAGTCGAGACCTTACGCCAGTTTTTCCGGTCGAGCAAACTCCACTCGTCGCGGCCATTGACGTGTACCGACGCGCTCGACCAGCGGTACTCCACAGCCTGCTCGACGAGCCCGGCGCGGACCGGATTCAGGTCCACGTAGCGCAACGCCGTGTGCGGATGATCGCGATCGAGCGGCGTGAAAAAGAAGCGGTTCTGCCATAGGTGGCCGCTGCGTATCTTCTGTCGATTCAGATAGATAGTATATTCGTAGTGCGCCCGCCCGAGAGTCAGCGCGAACGACAATTCGTGCTCGGGGATAGCGACGATGTGAACGTGGTTGGTCATCAGGCACCAGCCGAGAACACGCAAACCGTGACGCTCGGCATGATGCCGCAAGAGCATCATGTAGAAGCGCCGGTCGAGATCGCCGAAGAAGGTTTGCTGGCGGTTGTTCCCCCGCTGCGTGACGTGGTGCGGCACACGGTGATTGTGCCAGATCGGGCGGTCGCGGTCAAGAGTTTAGGTGCCTGTCCCTTTCGGAGCCAGAGACGCTGGGTTGCTGAAGAGGGAACTACTAGGAGTAGTGTCGGCGTAAAGCCCTCCAGCGAGCTGGAACGCGGCGAATCGAGCGGCATTCAACGACCGAAATGGGAGCGAACGGAGCATCGATTGTGAGAGGAGAACGAAGACCTTGCATCCGGACTGCGGATTGGGGTACCCTGACCGTGTCGGGATGGCCAAAATGGAAATCCTGGTTAAAGGCCTGTGTGAATGTAGTGGTTTAATACTCGGCCATTAGGCTGGAACTGTGTGACATAATCTATGCGAGCTGAGTCACGGTGGTTGGGGTCGGGGATTCTGTCTTTAGGCCGCCCAGCGGAGCTTTTATCCAGGCAAGCCTAAACAAGAGTTAGACTGCGAAAACTATCTCTCAAGGAGACACGAATGACGGACCTCGACCAAGTACCTTTTGGTGCCGCTGAATTTGCCGACAATCCAGAACCACGGTGCCCTTGCATCCTGCTTCTAGACACCTCGGCCTCCATGAGCGGCGCGAAGATCGCGGCGCTGAACAACGGGCTTCAAGCGTTCGCCGAAGAACTTCGATCGGATGCCATGGCCGCCAAGCGCGTCGAAGTCGCGATCGTCACCTTCGGCCCAGTGCAGACGGTCCAGCACTTTGTGACGGCGGATGCCGTAGAGGCACCGTCACTCGTGGCTAGTGGCGATACGCCCATGGGAGCCGCCATCATGAATGCGGTCGCGCTCATTGCCGAGCGCAAGGCCGCCTATAGAGCCAACGGCATTGGCTACTACCGGCCCTGGCTGTTCCTAATCACGGACGGCGCTCCAACAGATGATGTCAGCGCAGCAGCAGCGGCCATTCGCGAAGGCGAAGCTTCGAAGTCGCTGATGTTCTATGCGGTCGGTGTCGAGGGGGCTGACATCAACCGCCTGTCGCAGATCGCGGTTCGCCAACCCCTGACGCTTCGCGGCCTGTCATTCCGGGAGCTGTTCGTGTGGCTGTCCAACTTGCTCGGTAGTATCTCGCGATCACAGCCCGACGAAGCTGTTCCGTTAGCCAACCCCACTGCACCTAATGGCTGGGCCGTTGCGGACTGAGGCCCGCATGTGGCGCTTCGCGGCAGCTCGGGCGATCGGAACATCGCACCTAAAGGCGAACCTGCCTTGTCAGGATTGGCAGGTCTGTGAGGTACTAGAGAACGGTTCTCTCGTGGCCGCTGTGGCGGATGGCGCAGGATCGGCTGCCCTGGCTGAACGGGGCGCAGAAATTGTCGTCGCCACCGTTATCGGGCACCTGAAGCACTCACTCGGGAAGAGGCGAGAAGACTTCAGTGTTGTTCTCCGTGAGGCCGCCGCCTTGGCACGTGACGCAATCTCAGCCGAGGCCGACCGGGAAGGAACGGACCTGCGGAGCTACGCTTCGACACTCCTGGCGGTGGTTCTTTCGCCCAAGAGCGGCGGCGCTTTGCAGATTGGGGACGGCGTCATTGTCATCCGCGACGGGGGGGGGGACGGGGGGACTTGGATATTTTGGCCGCAACGAGGAGAGTACGCCAACACCACATTTTTTTTGACCGATGATGGCGCGCTAGACCGGATGGAAACCGAGGTCTTCTCGACCGATATCACTGATGTTGCGCTGATGAGCGATGGTCTGGAACCGCTGGCCCTGCACTATGCCAGCAAGACGGTCCATGATCCGTTTTTCAAAGGCATGTTTCAGGGTCTGGTGAAGGCCGACGGATGTGCTGAGATCAGTGCGCTTTCGGACTCTCTGGAACAGTTTCTGTCTTCCGAGCGGGTTGGCTCTCGAACCGACGACGACGTATCACTGATTCTGGCTACACGTCGGAATAATGAACAGTCTCAATAATGCAGCTTACGCTTGCCCGAGCAAGAGAAGAAGTTCGTCTCGGCCAGGAGCTTGGCCGCGGCGGAGAAGGGATCGCCTTCGCGATTGACGGGCGACGCGATCGAGTTGCAAAGATCTATTCCATCCCTCCGGATCAGCGGAAGATCCAGAAGCTTGCCGCAATGGCGGAGGCGGCCCGCCCGGCTCTGCTGCGTATCGCAGCGTGGCCGATCGACCTGCTGACAGATTCCAAGGGCGATGTCTGTGGTTTTGTGATGCCGCGCGTTGTTGCGCGCCGCGACATTCACGAACTTTATAGCCCGAAGAGCCGGGCCGAAGCGTTTCCGGAAGCGGATTTCCGATTCCTGGCACATATCGGCGCCAATATCGCAAGAGCGTTCGCGGTCGTTCACCAGCACGGCCATGTTATCGGTGATGTCAATCATGGCAATCTTCTCGTCGGCCCCGACGCGACCGTGATGCTCATCGACTGTGATTCCTTCCAGATCGGGACAGGCGCTCACGTATTCACGTGCGATGTCGGGGTTCCGTTGTTTACAGCGCCGGAACTCCACGGCCGCGGCCTCAGGGGTCTGGCGCGCACACCGAACCATGACCAGTTTGGCTTGGCTGTCCTGTTGTTTCACCTCCTCTTTATGGGCCGCCACCCCTTCGCTGGCCGGTACACCGGCCCCGGCGACATGCCGATCGAGAAGGCCATCGCCGAATACCGCTTCGCCTATGGGCCGGATCGGGCAGCGTTTGGAATGAAGCAGCCTCCCGGAACCATCCCGCTCGAAACAATGGGAGGGGCGATTGCCACGAACTTCGCGAGGGCTTTCGGACGGACTGCGAGCACAGGTGGGCGGCCGGATGCGAAGAGCTGGATCACAGCCCTCGAAAATCTAGAGGCCGCTCTTCGGGCGTGTTCCGCAGCGATTTGGCACCACTATCCTGGAGCACTCGGTTCTTGCCCATGGTGCGCCATTGAAGCACAGATCCCCGTCCGGTTGTTCGGACAACGGATTACTGCCAGTCCGACCGGAACGATTGATGTCGCCGCTTTGTGGCAGGTGATCTCGGCTGTTCGGGACCCTGGTCCCGACCCGGCCCTGCCATCCGAACGCCCATGGAAGCCGCCAGCCGGCATTGATTTGCCGAATGCCACCCTGGTGGGTTTTCGGAAGATCGTGAGCATTGGGCTAGTCTTTGGCGGATTGGTAGCCTGCAACGCGCTCTCGGGGGACGGTGGACTAGTGGGGGCGCTCGTCGCCTATGGCCTCGCCTTTGCCGTGTGGCCACGGTTGTCGCCAGATGAGCGGTTGGCCGTTGAACAGGGGTACTCTGTTGCCCATGCCGAATGGCAGGAATCGCTAGGCAGATGGCTGCACGAAGCGTCTAGGAACACCTTCTCCGAGAAGCTGAAGACCTTTGAAAAGATGCACACCGAACTGGTCGATCTGCCGAATGAACGCCGCCGGCGGCTGGCGAAGCTGGAAGCGCGGCGCGAGAGCCAGCAACGGGAACGCTATCTCGATCGCTTTCGCATCGATCTGGCCACTATCCGAAGGATCGGGCCGGGGCGGACCTCAATGCTGGCGTCATACGGTATAGAAACTGCGGCGGATGTGGACTACCGGAAGATCATTCACATACCAGGTTTCGGAGCGTCGCTGACATCTGAGCTGGTTCAATGGCGGAAGGAACACGAACGGAATTTCCGGTTCAATCCCAATGAGCCTATCGACCGAAGAGATATCGACGGGCTAGACCGGGAACTGGAGGGGCACCGGCAAAGTTTGTTGACCATGTTGAGGCGGGGACCAGATACATTGAGAAGGCTAAGCCAAGAAATCAGCGCCGCTCGCTCGCACCTCATGCCAATCATGGAGAAAACATGGAGTTCATACAAGGTAGCGGAAGCGCGTTGGAAGGTTCTGTGAGCGCCCGGTTGCCCTCGGTCTTACCGATTACAGCGGGCGGTCCGACATTGAGAGGCTGCTAGGCGCTAGAGCCACGACCGGATGGACATAGAAAGTGGGTGACAGAAAGTGGGAACATGAGAACATGAGGGACAGGCACCTAAACTCAGGTACTCAAAATCGAGCATGGCTCGTAACTCCCATTCTATCAACACCATGCAGCGATCGAGTACCCTCGATTGACCTCGGGCAGGTTTCGGCAGGTCACAGACAACTCCTTTGCCCTCAGCGATTTGAAGCATACGCCACCCTGCCTCGGAGCACGAATCTGACTGTCCCCCTGTCAAGGGTAGCGGTCCGCCATCCCCTCGCAATCCAACCGCAAAATGCCAAACGAACCCATCGTCCCGCGGCGTCGCCCAGTGCAGCCCAGGCGAGGAGAACAGGAAATACCGAACAAACCCAATCGGCCCGTCATCCCCTCCGGCTCGACGGATAGTCGGCTCAACCAGCTTCATCAGTCACAAGCCGGGCAAGTTTATTCCGCCCAATCGCCACAACAACTTACCGCCCCATCATCCTCGAACCGCCCCAAAAAACTTGACCCGCCATGCTAGCCTCCAAGCAAGGCCGGTAAGGATTGTTCATCGAATCAACCCGACCGCGCCTGGCCAGGACAGTTCGAGGTTGCTCTTCCGTTGGAGATTCCCCCGCGGACACGATTCAACAGACCAGACCCGATCGGGTCGGGTGACGGGGATTGAGGCCCCGCCACCCTCCCACACCACCGGACATACGGTT
>JAQBUE010000235.1 GCA_027624045.1 Acidobacteriota bacterium | reverse complement strand
GACTACGGGGAGCTGAACGAGCGCGCTCGCAAAGCGCTGCGCCGCATGCGCCGCAAACCGCGCTTGATCACCGCCTTCTGGAAGCAGTCTTCTCTTTGCTTTGATTGACGGTATATTATGCGGGACTCAGTAAGCGAAGTGCTTTACGCGTTCTCGGTGGTGAGGACAACCCTGATTCGGTTCCTCAGAGGCTCGGCAATCGGAAATGCGGAAGATCTGCACGCCGAATACGAACTGGCGTTGTCGATCTGTGACTTCACGGAGAAAGCGGTTTACTACGTAGCGCGGGGATATGAAGACGCCTGCCTGGCTGATGCGAAGGCCGCGACGCGACGCAAAGCAAAGGGCAAGACTGAGACCAAGGCGAAAGACAAGCCGAAAACTCTCCCGCAAGAACCATGGGATCCCGCCGAGGAGTGGAACCCCGATATCAGCCGGGGTGGAGATGTTGGTGAAGTGAGCGGCTAGCCCGCTCTTCTCGCCACCCGACGGTCGAAGCACGCCATTAAGGCCGCCCTTGCTTCGTTCCGCTTGCTCGCGGTGCTCGACATACAGTCAAGCACGCCCCAGTAGCTGAGGACACCGCACGGATCCGGCGCCAAAACTCGCGATTCTCGCGGCCATACTTTCGGGATAGAATGAAGCAGTTCATTTGAGTCCTGCCTGGGACTCGCCTGGGAATCACCGACACCCCCTGCCGACCGCTGTCAAGATCTCCGATTCGCCTGATCCCTCCTCCGGTGAAATCTCGCAAGCCCGCGTATTGCGGGGTAGTCTGGTCATAGGCGGCGCTCTGTTCGCGGCTCAGCTTCTGGGCTTCGTGCGGCAGCTGATTATCGGCTACCTGCTCGGCACCAGCGGCGAGGCGGACGCGCTATCCGCCGCTATGGCCCCCGTTGAGGCTTGGTGGACTGTCTTCGCTGTGGCGCTAATCTTCGGCTTCGGGCCCTTGTTCGCCGAGCGACGCGGGGCCGGCGCCTACCGGGTTGCGAGTGTGCTGTGGCCGGTTACGCAGCTTTCGGCGATCGCAACCGTCGTGTTCGTCCTATTTGCGCGTCCCATTCTGGTTGCCTTCGCACCGGGTCTCGACGAGCAAGCAACGGTCTTGGGAACGCGGCTGCTTCAGGTATTCAGCCTGTCGCTGACGGGCATCAGCGCCAGCTTCGTCTACTCATCGTTCCTGTTCAGCCGTCGCAGGTTTCTGATCCCCTCGTTGCAGCATGCGACCGTCAACCTGGTGACAATTCTGGGCGCGCTCGTGCTCTACGAATACTGGGGCGTCTACGCATTCGCCGCGGGCTACATCGTGGGTGTGTGGTTGCAGCTCTTGGTGAACTATCTGTGTGCTCGCCCGCTGATGGCGCGGCAAACGGGAGACGGCAGCCGTTTGACTATCAGGCAGGCGGTCATGGCGCCGGGGCCGATTCTCGCGCAGGCTCTGGCGATCGAGGCGAACATCGCCGTGACCCGCGCCTATGCATCGACGTTCGGCCTGGGGATGACAGCGGCTTTCGAGTTTGGATTCAAACTGCTGAGGGTGCCGGCGGCGCTGCTGGTGATACCACTTTCACAGCCGTTATTGCCGGAGTTGGCGGGTCATCCTGATACGGGCAGCCACTACCGCGAACCTCTCCGCGCTACTGTCCGCGCAACCTGGCTGCTGGCGGCGCTAACGGCGCTAGCCTTGATTGCGATGGTGATCGTCCGGCGTCCCTTGGTGGCGTTGCTTTTCGAGCGTGGCGAGTTCGGCGAGTCTTCGACTTCAGCGGTTGCGTTGATCCTATTGACCTATGCCCCGGCCATGTTTGGACGTATGATCGCTGACTTCCTCTCACGGTTGCTTTTCGCGATGGGTAAGATGCGGGTGCCGGCCCTGTCGGCTGTTGCTGCTCTTGTGATCAATTTGGTGATTTGTCTACTATTGCCGTCAACTTGGCCGGAGTTGATTGGTTTGGGTGCGATGCTGGGATTCCTCGCCGCCGCCTTCCTGCTCGTTCGCTACGTTGGCGAACTTCGACGCAATGCCTGAGCCCGCGCATTGCTGGTGCACGGAAGCCGGCTCAAAATGAAAGTCTTATTTCTGGATCAATTCGGCGATCTCGGAGGTGCCCAGAGGTGTCTGTTGGATCTGTTGCCCGCGATCACCGAGGCGGGATGGTCGGCCCACTTAGCCGCGCCCGCTGAAGGCGTGCTGCTCGCACAGGCCCGTGCGTTGGGTGCGACGACGGACAAGCTCCGTCTGGCGAGCTATCGTTCCGGTCACAAGCCGTTCAAAGAGGCGCTGCGGTTTCTCATCGAGATTCCTGGGATTGCGCGGCGAGTCAGACAGTTGGTCCAGATCCAGCAGCCCGATCTCGTCTACGTTAACGGGCCGCGGTTGTTGCCGGCGGCCGCCCGAGCGGCGCGAAAGACCCCCATTTTGTTCCATTGCCACAACCGCTTGCAGCAGCGATCGGCTATGTATCTTGTCAAGAGAGCGCTTCGCCGTTCTCAGGCCACCGTGGTATCGTCTTGCGATTTCGCCTGCAAACCGCTGCTCTCTGAACTGGGCGAAGGGCGGCTCCACATTGTCGAAAACGGCGTCGGCGTTGGCCCCGAGCACGACGCACGGGTGAATGTGAATAACGTTCGCATCGGAATGGTAGGACGTATTTCACCAGAGAAAGGCCAGTTGGAGTTCCTGAAAGCGATCCGGCAGATTGCTGATGCCCTGCCCCATTCGCAGTTCGTCATTGCCGGCGACGCCCTCTCCGGCGACCCCGCGGCGGCGAAGTACTACGAGACCGTTCGAGCAGAAGCTGAAGGCTTGCCGGTGAGATTTCTTGGCTGGCAGGACGATGTCTACGGCATCATGCGCGGGCTTGACGTCATAATCGTTCCCTCCATTCGGGAGCCCGGGATGCCACGTGTCGTTCTAGAGGCCATGGCGTGTGGCCTACCCATGATCGCTTTCGCAACGGGCGGTATTTCTGAAGCGATCACCGACGGGGAAACAGGTTTCTTGATCAGCCCGCCGAATGGGAAGGATCTGGCAGCCAGGTTGCTTGCTTTGCTGCGCCACTCACCCGACCGGCTACAATCCGCTGGCCGCGCCGCCCGCGATCTCTGGCAGGAACGCTTTACGCTCCAAAGGTTCCAGCAACAGATGATCGAAAAGATGAACCTCGCCGCCAGCCCATTCCCCGATGACTCGACCGGAAACTCCACAGCATGACGCGGCCGCGAGCGGACGGCCGAGCAAACGGACAGAGCGTCCGGACAAGGGCGGCGTCTCGCCGCGGCCCGTTGATAGAATGAATGCGGGTACTTTTCGAATGGAGCAATCCCGATGCGCTTAGCGATCGATAGCACGACCATAGCGCTCTTGACCAACAAGTCCGTTCGTCACATCTTCAAACAGGTTGTGGAGAGTCGGCGAGCCCGGCTGGGTGAGATCTCTGACCGCGCTTCGGCGGAGGACAAGACCATGCCCGTCGAACAGGCCTTGGAATCCCTGAAACAAGCCGAACTCATCGAAGAGCAGGACTCACCTATCGACTCTCTGCGCACGTTTTACCCGACCGCCAAGGGTCTGGATGCCGAGCGTGAGTTGCGTAAGATGCCCATCCGCGACGAACAGCAGGAAGTCGCCGGAGCCTAAGCTGGCCGGCCGACCGTCTCGCGCTGGCGGCTGAGTGTCCGCCGCACTTTTTCGCGAAAGAGTCGCGACCTGTAAACTATTTCCAAGTGGCTGCCGGGAACCAAGCGACTTTGGGTGGGGAATGGTCGAGCGAAAATGCCGTCGCAATCCTCCTCATTACCATCTTACTGACGGCACTCATAGCGGTAATCGAGATTGTAAACGAATCGAAAGCTTCCCCCAGAGCGATTGTGAGCCCTGTTTTCGGGATGTACTTCGCGATTCTCGCGGTTGGCAACTGCTTTCCCGCGCTTGTAGCGCCCCTCGTGATTCGCGACGCGGTAGCCGTTGACCTTGGGCATCTTTGGCCCTTCTTCTATGCCTTCGCCGGTGTTTTCGCTTTCCGCGGAATCCTCAGCAACACCAACATTACCGTCTTCGACCAGAATGTCCTCACCATTCAGGATTGGATTGCGAAGGCGCGCACCCCGGCGATAGCCGCCGCCATCAAGAACCAGATATTGCGGGAAAAAGAGGACGCTCAGCAATTGGCGAACGATTTGACCAAGATTGCGGAAAGCAAGCTTGCCGTGGTCTTGGAGCAAACACTGGGAAAGGCCGCTCTGGATGAATTGCAGGGGCCCGAGAGTCATTTCAAGAAGGCCTTGAAGCTTGCCACAGAAAGACCGGATGATGCCCGCGCTCTTCTCAAGGCCGAAAAGTCTCCTTGAGTTTCATTCGTAGCCCGGCTCACTGCACCGCAATCGTCACGCCACCCTGCGCGGCCCGCCCTCCTACCTCTAGCTCCAAGAGCACGGCGTCACCGGATGTCACTCCGCTGGGGATAAGAACGTTGATCTGAAACAGCCCAGTGAAGTTCGGGGCCATTCCAGCGAACAGCACAACCGCCTCAATCCCTCCGATGCGGGCGACCGTGTTCTCCACGAAGTAGCTCAGATCCGCCCCGCCGCGCGCCAACTCCCCGGTCGCAAGTGGCGGGTCGATGCCTCCCTGCCCCGTTCCAAAAATGGAAATATAAGAACCACGCGACGCTCGATGCCCCGGCCCGTTGACCCCGCCATCCGCATTGAGAACAATCGCCTGCGTCGTCTCTGGGAAAACGAACACCCCGGGATTGCTCGATAGCACCGCTACGATCCGGGTGGCGCTCGACACATGTTTGTAGCGAACGATCAGTGAGACGCTGCCAAGCCCGGCTATTTCCACCGGCACAATCGCGTTGATCTGGTCATTTCGAACAAAGAACAGGGGCAGCGGAATGCCGTTAATGCTAACCGAGACATCACGAACCAATGTTTCCAGACGCCCGGTCACCGGGTTCAGACCGCCCGCCGCGCCCATCTCAGGGCCGAGGTCCGCGCCGAAGATCGAAATGATCTCGCCCGCCGAAACTCCGCGCGGCAGGAAGTTCGCCGCGTTTACCACCGCATCCGCCGTGAACCGTGGCCGCGGCACATCGGCAACGATCGAAAAACCGCCCGAGTAGACCGACGACCCTGCATCGGTGGATATCCGCAGACTCAGCTCTCCAAGCGGAGATCCGGCCGCGACGGTGATGCGAAACCTGAGCAACGGGAATTCATCGCCGCTCGTGAACCTGACCGTCCCAGCGTGCTCGAAGCTTCCGGGAACCAAGCTGCATCCCGTCCCCAGAAACGAAAGGGACTCCGCGGTGACGGAGGGGTCGTCCAAGGCATCGCCGTATACCTCGACGACGAATTCGCCGCCCGGGACAAGTTCGCCGCTGACCCGGCTGAGTATCGCTGAGCCTGTCATTGCCGCACCCGCACCCAGAATGTTCAACTCGGGTACGCCGGCAACGACTGTGAAATTGGTCTCCTGCGTCGCGCCCGGTAGAACAATCACCTGCAACGGATTCTCGCCGCCGTGGAAGACGGTATGAAACGAACTATTGATACCCACCCCCGCCGGTCCAAGCTGGCTCCGGAGTGCCGGGCCGTCGAGAGGCTCGGCGTAGAGCACATAGATCCCGCCGGGTACGCCCTGGATACGGTAGGAACCGTCGGCTTCAGTGATTCCCCCGAAAATGGCGTTACTCGAAATATCTTGCGCGGCGACGTGTGCGCCTCGCACCGCCATTCCGTTTCCGAACGTCACGCGGCCCGTCAACTCTCCTAAGCCCGGCACGGCTGGCAATAAAGGATAGGCGGCCGCCACAAAGGCCCGGTCGTCCGAAGAGAGTGTGGCCAGCGAATCGTTCCCGCGAGCCACCAGGGCGAACATGGTCGCGCTCGCAATCCCGGAATGGTCGAGTCCGAGCGCATGCCCGAGCTCGTGTGTCATGGTGGCTTGAATATCGAACGTTCCAGCCTCCAGAGTGGTGGAATAGTCGAGCGTCGGACTGAACACGATATCGGTGTCGATGAGCGCGCCGTCTTGATCCCAGAACAACAGTGTGACCGCGATCGCGCCGCCGACAACGGCCCTCGATCTGGGAGTATCGGCGAACGTCACAAGCGGCGTCCCGTCAAGCAACGGCCGATCGAGGCTGGTGGCCGCGAGAGGCGCGAAATGAACTTGCGAAGCTGGCACCGCGTTCCATGTCTCGAAGGCCGCCTTGAGCGCCTCGACCGGACTGCTGTCGAGCCCGATGATGCGTACGCCGTCTGTATTGGTCAGACCCGCAATCGTCTGATCGTTGACGACGAACTGAATGTTCTGGAAATCGGTCCGGTGCAGTCTCGCCCCGCTCCCCGTGCGGCCCTGAATGTAGGCCAGGGCCGACACCGCCGCCAGCAAAGTCGTCAGCAGCAAACGGAATGTTCGGCGCGGAACCACGACCTCCGATTATATGCGCGGCATCCGATTCTCTCGGTGGCCTGCAACACATCAGCGGCGATCAGGGCCCACGCCGCCTTGCATTATGGCGAGCCCGCTGCCAAGATGGTCAGCCATGATCACGACCGTTCGACTGACAGCGTCTGCCGCGACTTCACGAAGCGCAAACACTTCGACGGCCGCGGCCCCTCGGACAGCGAGATTCGCAGTCTCTATGAAGACTGGGGCGAGTGGAAATTTCTCGCCTACTGGTATGACCTGTGGCTGTCACGGCGCTAGTCGGCTTATCTTCACGGGGGCGGACTCAGCCCACTACATCTACGGCCCCGCTGAAGCCGAACCGCATGCAATCCCTTCGGCAGCCGGCGATAGGAATGGATTCGGTCTGCGATTTCAGCGTCACTTTCCGTGCCACACTTTGCAACGTTTTACCACACTGGGGAGATTCTCTCGCGACGCCTCAGCGCGCTCGCAGGCCCGGATTTACGGGGTTTTCGCGTGTTGTGATGCCCTTGGTTGCAACGGAGTGTGGTATCGCTCCGTAGCGAACCTGGGTATGTCGTGATCTTGATGATCCCGGTACTGCTGATTCACCTACCTCCCCGCATTGAGGCAAAAGCCGCGGACCCCAAAACCGGGGTCCACGCTAGTGTGCCCAGCATGGGCTGAATCTAGTTGGCTGA